>JBKOWZ010000174.1:0-11318 GCA_046724665.1 Actinomycetota bacterium | reverse complement strand
CAGCAGCACCGTACAAGACAGGAATTGATGTGAACGGTTCCACCAGCGCCGTGCCTCCCGCGGGCGCGCCCCCGGAACGCGCCCGGCGCGCCCGGCGGGTTGCGGTCCCGGCGGTCGCCACCGCACTCGCGCTCGGCGTCGCACAGGTCGCCCTCGCCGCTCCGGGGCACGCCGCAATGGCCTCCCGGGTCGCGGTCGGTCACGCGCCGACCATCCCGGGTGGGGCGAAGGCCGCGGCCGCGCCGGACGACTCGACCAAGCTCACCCTCGACATCGAACTGAACACGCCGAACTCCGCGGCGCTCCAGGCCGTCGCGCGCGCGGTGAACGACCCGAACTCGCCCTCGTACCACCACTTCCTCGGCAAGGGCGAGGTCGCCAAGGCCTTCGGCGCCTCGGCCGCCGAGGTCGCCGCCGTGAACGGCGCGCTCAGGGCCGCCGGGCTCACGCCGGGACCGGTGACCGCGGACGGGCTGTTCATTCCGGTCACCGCGACCGTCGCCCAGGCCAAGGCCGCTTTCGAGACCGACTTCGCCGGCTACCAGATCGGCGGCCGCCACGTCTACGCGAACACGAGCGCGCCGAAGTTCGACGCCGCCATCGCCCCCGACATCGCCGGGGTCGTCGGCCTGAACAACATCGCGCACGCCGTGCCGCACTACGTGAAGACGAACAAGCAGGTCATGGGGAGCCTCACGGCGGCGTCGCGCGCGTCGGTCTCTCCGAACACCGCGTCTCCCAAGACCGTCACGCCGAACGTCGCGGTGCCGAGCTGCCCGGCCATCAATCAGGCCTTCGCGCAGAACACTCCGCCGCTGCACAACGGCACCGACTACTACACGGCCGACGCGATCTCGAACATCTACGGCATCAACTCGCTGCTGGCCGCGGGCAACGACGGCACCGGCGTGACCGTCGCGGTCTTCGAGCTCGAGGCCTACGACCCGCAGGGCGTCGGCGACATCCTCGGCTGCTACGGCAGCCGGTCCATGGTCAGCCTGGTCTCGGTGGACGGCGGCTCGACGCGGCCGGCGGACCTGGCCACCGGCGTCGGCCTCGAGGCCGCGCTGGACATCGAGAACATCGCCGACCTGGCGCCCGGCGTGTCCATCATCGACTACGCCGGACCGGACTGGCAGAGCGCGACGGACACCCAGGTCCTGGACACCTACGGCAAGATCGTCACCGACGACACGGCGAAGGTGATCTCGACCAGTTGGGGGCTGTGCGAGGCGCACAGCACCACCTCGTTCGTGAACTCCGAGAACACGGTCTTCGCCGAGGCCGCCGTGCAGGGCCAGACGATCGTCGCGGCCTCCGGCGACAACGGATCGACCGACTGCTACGACCCGGGCAGCGGCGCGCCCGACAACAGCAGCCTCTCGGTGGACGACCCGGCGAGCCAGCCGATGGTGCTGGGTGTCGGCGGCACCAGCATGACCGGCCTGACCAACCCGACGCAGACCACGTGGAACTCGGTGCAGACCGACAGCGTCGGCAACCACTACTACGGCGCGACCGGCGGCGGCGTCTCCTCGCTGCACGGGCTGCCGGCCTTCCAGGCCGGCGTCACCGCGTCGGGCTACAACGCCAACTGCGCGACCGCCGGCACGACCGGCTGCCGCGAGGTCCCCGACGTGTCAGCCCTCGCCGACCCGCTCAAGGGCTATGTGATCGCGATCTACGACTCGAACCTCGGCGGCGTCCCGCTCGTCATCATCGGCGGCACCAGCGGCGCCGCGCCGGTCTGGGCCGCGATCTACGCGCTGGCCGACGCGAGCAGCGCCTGCAAGGCCAACGGGAACGCCGGTCAAGCCGCCCCCGCGCTTTACGCGGCCGGCGTCACTCCGGCGGCCTACTCGGTGTTCCGTGACATCAACGGCGGCAACAACGGCATCGCCGCGTTCAGCGCGCCGTACGGCTACCCGGCCACCAACGGCTACGACATGGCGACCGGCTGGGGCGTGCCCACGGCGGCGGGCGTGGTCAACGTCGCGTGCGACGTGAGCGTCACCTCCCCGGCCAGCTACTACATCCCCGTCGGCCCGACGCGCATCGTGGACACCCGCCACAACCTCGGCGCGAACGGTCCGGTCCCGGCGGCGGGCGGCACCATCAAGGTGCAGATCACCGGCGCCAACGGCGTCGCCGCGAGCAACGTGACCGCCGTCGTGCTCAACGTCACGGTGACGGCCAACGCCTCGGGCGGCTACGCGACCGTCTACCCGGACGGCACCGCGGCCCCGCTGACCTCGAACCTGAACTGGGTCGCCAACCAGACGGTGCCGAACCTGGTCGTCGTGCCGGTCGGCGCGAACGGCAAGGTGGACATCACCAACAGCTCGGGCAGCACCGTGCAGTTCGTCGCCGACCTGGCCGGCTACTTCACCTCGAACTCCGCCGCGACCGGCGTCTCGACCTACACGGCGGTCGGCCCGGTGCGCGCGATGGACACCCGCAAGGGCACCGGCGTCCCGGCGGGCGCGGTCCCGGCCGGCGGCACGATCTCGCTCCCGGTCGGCGGTACCACCATCGGCGGTGCGGCGATCCCGTCCGGGATCAGCGCGGTGGCGATGAACGTGACCGTCACCGCCCCGGCGTCCGGCGGCTACGTGACCGTCTACCCGAACCAGAATGCCGACGGCACGCCGGTGACCCGGCCGACCGTGTCCAACCTCAACTTCTCGACCAACCAGACGATCGCCAACATGGTGATCGTCCCGGTCGGCAAGGACGGCAAGGTGGACTTCTACAACGGCGGCGGCGCCACCCACCTGGTGGCCGACATCGCCGGGTACTTCAGCGCCGGGACCGCCGGGGCCAAGTACCACGCGCTCGGCCCGGACCGGATCGTGGACACCCGGATCCAGCTCGGCTCAGGGTCCACCGCCCCGGTCCCGGGCAACGGCGTGCTCACCCTGCCGATCCGCGGCAACGCCACGGCGATCCTGGCCAACCTGACGGTCGCGCAGACCACGGCCGGCGGCTACCTGACCGCCTACCCGGACAACGTGGCGCGGCCGACCGTGTCGAACCTCAACTTCGCGGCCGGCCAGGCGGTGCCGAACCTGGCGATCGTGCCCAACAGCGGGAAGATCGACTTCTTCAACGGCTCGGGCGGCACGCTGCGCCTGATCGTCGATCTCGGCGGGTACTTCAGCGCGAGCTGACGATACGTCGTACTGAGCGGTCCTGGGGCCTGGCGGGAGACATCCCGTCAGGCCCCTGCTCGTGCGCCTCCGGCGATTCGGGTATCCGCCGCCGAGTGGCGCGCAGCACGTCCGCGGCCATCACCGCGCAGGTCACGACCGGTCCGACCAGCGAGGCGACGGCCGCGGTCGTCAGCGGAGCGAACGGCACGGGGAAGATCGCCATCATCGCCACCGCGCCGAGGCTCCAGGACCACAGCACCGTCTGCTGCCGGTTCAGCGCGGTCAGCGTCGTTTGCAGGATGTTCGCCACCATCAGGAAGAGCGTGCCCGCGGCCAGCTCCATCAGGAACACGGCGGACAGGTGGCCCCTGGTGCCCATCACGTTGCGCAGCACCCACGGCCCGAACAGGCCGGTCCCGACGATCGCGGCGAGGCTGGCCGCGACGACGATCGCGACCAGCGCCGCGGTCGTCCGGCGCACTACGCCCATCCGGCCGTGCGCGGCCGCCGCGGTCAGCTTCGGCAGCATCGGGGCCTGGAGCGGGAACACGATGAGCAGCGCCAGCCGGGTCAGCCCGACCGCGGAGCCCAGCGTGGCCACCAGCGCCTCGTCTTCGTGGAGCCGGCCGGTGACGACCAGCGGCACCGCGTACATCAGCAACTGGCCCGCGAGGATGCCTCCGGTCAGCCGGGCCAGCCGCACCGCGGCCTGGTTGGCGGTCTCCGGCTCGCTCTCGGCGCTCTCGGCGCTGGCGGTGTCGGCGGGCGCGGCCGCCGGCTTCGGCGCGCGCGCCGCGAGTAGGCCCGACAGCGCCCCGGCCGCCGAACCCAGCGCGAAGACGAGCCCGTACGCCCAGGTCGAACCGTAGTCGGTGACCGCGAGCAGGATGCTCGGCAGCAGTTTCGCCAGGCCCTCGACCACCATCGTCATCGCGTACGACCGGAACTGCTGGCGGCCGGAGAGCACGCCGCGGATCAGAAACGCGGCCCAGATCGAGACCAGCCCGACCAGCAACTCGGCGAAGACGACCCAGTTCCCGTACATCCAGTGGTGCGTCACGTACGGACCGGCCGCGCACACGACGGCCATCGTGGCGATCCCGACCCAGGCCGCGTTGCGCGTCTGGTGCCGGATGACCTGCGCCTCGTCGTGGCCCAGCGCCAGCGCCCGGCTGACCGCGCGGGTCATCTCCATCTCGAACGCCGCGAACATGCCGGTGCCGATCGCGGCGAGCAGGAAGTAGAGCCCGGGCAGCGGCGCGACCAGCACCGGGGGCAGCGAGTGGTTCACCACGGCGAGGAAGCCCGAACCCGCGGCCGCGGACAGTCCGATGCCGGTCGCCAGCATGATGACCGGCCGGTTGAGCAGGGACATCAAGCGCGTGGCCCGGCCGGAAGCGGGTGCGGTAACCATGACTTCCGCATGGTAGCGCAGCAGGAGAAAGGGGCACCGGCCGCGTGACCCCGGGCGGACGGTGCGTGACGCGGGTAGAAGATATGCGGCATGAGCGATGCATTCCTCTCCGCCACCGTGCGGATCACCGGACACGGCGGCGCCGAGATCGAGGCTTACACCGCGCGCCCGCAGGACCCGAGCCCGCGCGGCGGCGTCGTGGTCATCCACCACCTGCCCGGGTACGACTATCAGACGAAGGAAATCGTGCGCCGCTTCGGCTACCTCGGCTACAACGCCGTGATGCCCAACCTGTACTGGCACGACGCTCCCGGCGCCGCGCCCGACGACGCCGCCGCGGCGGGCCGGGCGAAGGGCGGGGTTCCGGACGAGCGCCTCGTCGGCGACGTCGCGGGCGCCGCGCAGTACCTGCGTTCGCTGCCCAACGCCAACGGCAAGGTCGGCGTGATCGGCTACTGCTCGGGCGGCCGGCAGGCGGTGCTGGCCGCGTGCAGCCTGCCGCTCGACGCCGTCGTGGACTGCTACGGCGCGTTCGTGACCGGAAACCCGAGCGCGGCCGAGGGGCACCCGCTGCGGCACGTGTCAGTGCTCAACGACAACCTGCGCGATCTGCGCTGCCCCCTGCTCGGCCTGTTCGGCAAGGACGACGCCCACCCGTCGCCGGACGAGGTGGCAGAGCTCGAACAGCTCCTCACCGGCTACGGCAAGAGCTTCGAACTGCACAGCTACGACGGTGCCGGCCACGCCTTCTTCGCCGCCGAGCGTCCCTCGTACCGCCCGCAGTCCGCCAAGGACGGCTGGGAGCGCGTCGAGGCGTTCTTCGGCAAGCACCTGAGCGCCTGAGGAGAGGTCGATGTGCACTTACATCACGGCCAGGCTCGAGGCCGAGGGCAGCGGCAAGGGTGCCGACGGCTGGTTCCCGCTGAGCGAGGCGACCGTCTACTTCGACCACCCGGTGCACGCCGCCGCCGAGCACACGCTGAACATCGACTTCCGCAATCCGGAGCGCGGCGCCGGCACGCGCGTCGCCGTCGAACTGACCGCGCAGACGGCGCGCGCCCTCGCGCACGCGATCCTGGAAACGCTCGACGCCGTGCCGGAGGGGCTGGTCTAGAGGGTGCGCATCCTCTTGGCCCGTCAGGCCGGAAGGACGAAGTCGCCGACCGAGAAGGTGAACACCTCGCCGAGGCCGGCCGACACCTTCCGGTGCTCCGGGTCGGTGAGGTACGCCTCGAGCCCGGCCTCGTCCGCGACGTCGCAGATCAGCGCGAAGTCGTGCGAGACCGGGCGCGACCCGAAGCACCAGTGCGTCTCCCAGGACAGCACCGGCGGCAGCGTCGGGCCGAGCGCGGTCAGCGCCGACGAGGCGGCCTGCACCCGCGGATCGTCGCGGGTCAGGCCGTCCTTGAGCTTGAACAGCACGATGTGTCGGATCATGGGCAAAGGCTAGCGGCCGGCGCCGGTGCCGGAGGGGTGGCGCCAGTGCTAGGCGTCCATCTGCCCGGTCAGTGACACGTTGCCGCTGCTCGGGTTCACCTGCCCGCCGATCACGATGTTCTTCGGGCCGGGCTTCGGGCTGCTGCCGAACAGCAGATGGGTGATCTGCATGTTGATGATCTCGGGCTTGGGCACGAACTCGATCAGCTTCAGCGGCTGGTCCTGGCCGGCCGACTCGACGTCGAAGAGTCCGTATCCGAGCGCCTTGCCCGCCGCGCTCTGCCGGTACGCCATGTCGGTCAGCTTGCCGACCGGCATGGTGCGCACGGTCTTGGCGATGATGCCCTCGATCACCACGATGCGCTTGTTGGTGAGCACGAAGAAGCGGTCGGCCCACTCGCCGATCTGGACCAGCGCCCAGGCGATCACGATGAGCAGCACGATCAGCAGCAGCCCGCCGACGCCGAACCGCTTGTTCTGCACTATCCAGGTGGCCCCGTAGGCGACGGCCGCGACGACCACCGTGGCGAACAGCTGCGTGCGGGCGTTCGCCTTGCGCAGCGCCATCGCCTTGCGCAGGTCCCAGATGGTGGCGATCACCCACAGCACCCACAGGCCCCACAGCAGCCAGGCGAAGTTGAGGGCGTTGCTCGTCTTGACCGGCTGCGCCACGTCCACGGTGATCGTGACGAAGACGCCCGCGACGACCAGCGCGACCGGCTGGATCAGCTTCGCCCAGTGGAACCGGGTGTGCATCACCAGGTTCTCGCCCGGGTCCAGGTACTTGCGGATGTGCCCCGGCGCCTCGGTGGCCGGGGTGGACGGGAACATGGTCATGCGCCGCGGCCGCCGCTAGCTGACGTTGCTGTGGAAGCTGACGATGTTGCCGATCGAGTGGAAGAAGTTCGACACGATCTTGAAGAAGTCCTGTATGAAGCCTGATGTCGTGATCGGGTCGTGCACGATCCAGAACAGGATGAACAGGGCGATACCCCACTGGATCGCCGGCTTGGCCTTCGGCATGTTGATCGCGACCTTTCCCCTCCGAACGCGACACCGACGCACTGCCCTGACCGGTGGAGCCGTGCTGATCGGACCGTTGACGGCGGACTACGTACTGCACGTAGGTCCTCTCCGGTACCAGCGTATCCTGATCCGCTGTCCTACCGGCTGACTTCTAGGGGGTTACCCGGCCGGACCGGGGGCGGAAACCGAGGTGGTGCAAAGCGATGCGTGTCACTGTCCGATAGCTGGTGAATCGCAGTGAATTGCGGTGCTACGGGCACGAGCCGCTCACGCGCCGCCCAGCGCGACACGCGCACCGCTCACAGCCTGCCCGGGGGCGGCCTGTGCGATCTGTACGGCCGAGAATTCTTTCGGTCAGGTGCCTTCCCTCGGACTCCCGCCGACGGATACGGTGCGGGCCATGCGTATCGGAGTGCTGTCGGAGATCAGACCGGGCGAGCGCCGCGTCGCGCTGCCGCCCGAGGCGGTGTCCGCGCTGAGCGCCGCCGAGAACACGTCGGTGGTCGTGCAGTCGGGCGCGGGTCGGCACCTGTACGCCACTGACGACGACTATCGCGCGGTCGGCGCCGAGATCGCCGAGTCCGCGGAGGCGATCGCGGCCGAGGCCGACGTGCTCGCCGTGGTCAACCCGCCCGAGCCGTCCGTGATCGCCGCCATGCCGGCCGGGGCGAGCCTGCTCGGTCTGCTCAACCCCTTCCAGGAGCCCCGCGCGATGCTGACCGCGCGGGACCAGGGCGTCACGTCGTACGCACTCGAACTGATCCCCCGCATCTCCCGCGCGCAGAGCGTTGACGCGTTGTCCTCTCAGGCGCTGGTCGCCGGTTACCGCGCGGCGCTCGTCGGCGCTGAACTGTTGCCGCGCTTCTTCCCGCTGTTCATGACCGCGGCGGGCACCATCCCGCCGGCCCGAGTCCTCGTGCTCGGTGCGGGTGTCGCCGGCCTCCAGGCGATCGCGACCGCGCGCCGCCTCGGCGCGGTGGTCAGCGGCTACGACGTACGCGCCGCCGCCGCGGACGAGGTGCGCTCGCTCGGCGCGACGTTCGTCGAGCTGAACCTTGAGACGCAGGAGGGCACCGGCGGCTACGCCCGCAGCCAGAGCGCGGACTTCGCCGCCCGGCAGCACGCCGCGCTCGCGCCCTACGTCGCCGACGCCGACGTGGTGATCACGACGGCGGCCATCCCGGGCCGCACCGCACCGCTGCTGGTGACCGAGGAGATGGTCGCGGCGATGCGGCCCGGCTCGGTCGTGGTGGACCTCGCCGCGCAGAGCGGCGGCAACTGCGCGCTGTCCAAGCCCGGCGAGACCGGAGTGTTCGGCGGCGTGTCGGTCTGGGGCGGCGCGGACGTGCCCTCGCAGCTGCCGGTGCACGCCAGCAAGCTCTACGGGGCGAACATCACGGCGTTCGTCGCGCTGCTGCGGGCGGGCGACGAGCAGGACGAGATCCTCAGCGGCGCCCGGGTCACCCAGGGCGGCCGGTTCGTGCACGAAGCCGTCCGCAAGGCGCTGGCCCCGGACGAGCCGGAACCCGAAACCGAACCCCAAGGGGAGTAGAGGCGCGTGGCGAACCAAATCGGCGGCGTGGGGCTGCTGACCATCTTCGTGCTCGCGGTGTTCGTGGGCTTCGAGGTGGTCTCCAAGGTCTCCGCGATCCTGCACACCCCGCTGATGTCCGGGGCGAACGCGATCCACGGCGTCGTCCTGGTCGGCGCGATCCTGATCACCGGCGCCTCCAGCGGCCCGGCGCAGATCACCCTCGGCCTGATCGCGATCGTGCTCGGCACGGTCAACATGGTCGGCGGCTTCGTGGTGACCGACCGGATGCTGCGGATGTTCTCGGCCAAGCGCGGCGAGGAGCGCCGATGAGTACCGGAGCCGAGTTCGCCTATCTGATCGCGGCGATCTGCTTCATCCTCGCGCTCAAGGGCCTGTCCGCGCCGCGCACCGCGCGCTACGGCAACCTGGCCGGGGCCGCGGGCGCCACCATCGCGGTGATCGTCGCGCTGAGCACCGCCCACCTCCAGCACCTCGGCCTGATCATCGCCGCGGTCGCGGTCGGCGCCGTGATCGGCGTGCCCGCGGCGACCCGGGTCAAGATGACCGCGATGCCGCAGCTGGTCGCGATCTTCAACGGGGTCGGCGGCGGCGCGGCCGCGGTCGTCGCCCTCGTCGAGTTCCTCACCGTGGCCGGGGACTCGTCGCTGATCAGCGGCGGCGACCAGACGGCCACCGTGTTCACCGTCCTGGTCGGCTCGGTCTCCTTCGCCGGCTCGATGATCACCTTCGCCAAGCTGCAAGAGCTGATGACGACCCGGCCGGTGGTGCTGCCCTCCGGGCGCTGGATCTCCTCCGGCGTCTTCGCGGCGGCCATCGCGCTCGCGGTCGCCGGCGTGCCGGTCCGCTCCACCGGCCTGCTCGTCGCGCTGATGCTCGTCTCGCTCGGCCTCGGCGTGCTGTTCGTGCTCCCGGTCGGCGGCGCGGACGTCCCGATCGTCATCTCGCTGCTCAACGCGTTCACCGGTCTGACGGTCGCGGCCTCCGGCTACGTCTTGGGCAACACGCTGCTGATCGTCGCCGGAACCCTGGTCGGCGCCTCCGGCACGATCCTCACCCGGCTGATGGCCGCGGCCATGGGACGCCCGATCACCGGCATCCTGTTCGGCGCGTTCCGCGCCCAGGCCGGCGGTCCGGCCGCGGCCGCCGAGACCCGGCCGGTGCGTTCCGGCACCCCCGAGGACATCGCCATCCTGCTCGGCTACGCCCGTAAGGTGATCATCGTCCCCGGTTACGGGCTCGCCGTGGCGCAGGGCCAGCACACGATCCGCGAGCTGGCCGACCTGCTCGGCGCGCGCGGCGTGAAGGTGGCCTACGGCATCCACCCGGTCGCCGGCCGGATGCCCGGTCATATGAACGTCCTGCTCGCCGAGGCGAACGTGCCGTACGAGGCGCTGCTCGAGATGGACGAGGCGAACTCGGAGCTGTCCAGCGCCGACGTCGCGCTCGTCGTCGGCGCGAACGACGTGGTCAACCCGGCCGCCAAGACCACTCCCGGCGCGCCGATCTACGGCATGCCGATCATCAACGTGGACCAGGCGGCGGCGGTCGTCTTCTGCAAGCGCTCGCTGCGCCCCGGCTTCGCCGGCATCGAGAACGAGCTGCTCTACGACCCGAAGACGACGCTGCTGTTCGGCGACGCGAAGGAGAGCCTGAGCAAGGTGGTCGCCGCCGTGAAGAGCCTGTAGCCCTCGCTATCGCTCTCTACGGCTCTATCGCCCGCACCCTATAAAGCTCTACACAACTCCATACAGGCGGTCTCCCGCGTCACCCAGCCCCGGCACGATATATCCGTGCTCGTTGAGGTGGTCGTCCACCGCGGCGGTCACCACGGTGACCGGGATCGAGCCGTCCGCCAGCTCCCGCTCCAGCCGCGCGATGCCCTCCGGCGCCGCGAGCAGGCAGATCGCCGTCACGTCGCGCGCCCCGCGCTCGGCCAGCAGCCGGATCGCCGCGGCCAGCGTGCCGCCGGTGGCGAGCATCGGGTCGAGGACGTAGCACTGCCGGTCGGAGATGTCGTCCGGCAGCCGGGTCGCGTAGGTCGAGGCGATCAGCGAGCCCTCGTCGCGCACCATGCCGAGGAAGCCGACCTCGGCCGTCGGCAGCAGCCGCACCATCCCGTCGAGCATCCCGAGACCGGCCCGCAGGATCGGCACGACCAGCGGCTTCGGCGCGGCCAGCCGCACCCCGCGGGCCGGGCCGACCGGCGTGACCACGTCCACCGGGAAGACCCGCACGTCCCGGGTCGCCTCGTAGGCGAGCAGGGTGACCAGTTCGTCCGCCAGCCGCCGGAAGGTCGGCGAGTCCGTGCTCAGATCGCGCAGCGCGGTGAGCTTGTGGGCGATCAGCGGATGATCGGCGACGTGGATGCGCATGCCAGGAGTCTATGCGGGCATTCAGACGGTCGAGCCGTTGCCCCTCTCCGGCGAGCAGGTAGGGTCGCAAGAGCGGAAGGAAACGGCCGAACAAGGGCGAAAGGGGTCCGGACGTGGCCGAACGCCGCATAGCGGGGGAGAATCCCGAGGAGGGCGCCGATCCGCGGCGCACCGAGGGCGAGCCCGGCGCGAACCGTCCGGCCGAGGAGGGCGACGACTGCGAGCGCGACCGCGAACGCCGCGTGCGCCGCGCCCGCTTCCTCGCCGAGCTGGCCGAGGCCCGCGAGCTGCGCAAGCGGGTGGCGCCCCGGCGTGCCCGCGCCGCCGAACTGCACGCGCGGGTGCTCCGTACCTACCGGTAC
>JBKOWZ010000197.1:0-6345 GCA_046724665.1 Actinomycetota bacterium | reverse complement strand
CGCCACCGCGACGGCGCCGGGCTCGGACCCGGCGCTGTCCGGGACGGTGACCGTCTTCGCGGCCGCATCGCTGAGCAAGACGTTCACCGAGCTCGGCAAGCAGTTCGAGGCCGCGCACCCCGGCGTCGCCGTCAAGTTCTCGTTCGGCGGCAGCGACACGCTCGCCGCGCAGATCACCAACGGGGCACCGGCGGACGTGTTCGCAGCGGCCAGCACGACCACGATGGGCACCGTGACCGAGGCGGGCAGCGCGGTCGGCACGCCGGTGGTGTTCGTGAAGAACGAGCTTGAGATCGCGGTGGCGCCCGGCAACCCGCTCAAGATCGCCGGCCTCGCCGATCTGGCCAGGAGCAGGGTGAAGGTCGCTCTGTGCGCGCAGACCGTGCCGTGCGGCGCGGCCGCGCAGAAGGCGCTGAAGGCCGGAAACGTCAAGCTCACCCCGGTCACGCTGGAGCAGGATGTCACCAGCGCGCTGACGAAGGTCGAGCTCGGCTCCGTTGACGCGGCGCTGGTCTACCACACCGACGTGGCCGGCTCCGGCGGCAAGGTGGCCGGTGTGCCGTTCCCGCAGGCCGCCGCGGCGGTCAACACCTACCCGATCGCGGTGCTCAAGGACGCGCCGAACTCGGCCGCCGCGCAGGCGTTCGAGGCGTACGTGCTCTCGAGCGAGGGTGAAGGCGTTCTGCTGCGAGCGGGATTCATCAAGCCATGAGTAAGCGTGAATAGAGCCGACCGGTCGCACGCGGGGCTGTACGTCCCGGCGCTCGTCGGTCTCGGCTTCCTCGTCCTGCCGGTCGTCGGGCTGCTCGCGAAGACGCCGTGGCGGCAGCTGCCCGCGCTGCTGGCCACCGGTGACTCGTGGACGGCGCTGCGGCTCTCGCTGGAGTGCGCGACGCTCGCCACCGGCGTCTCGGTGGTCCTCGGCATCCCGCTGGCCTGGCTGCTGGCCCGCGCGCACGTGCCAGCCCGGCGGCTGGTGCGCGCGCTGGTGACGGTGCCGCTGGTGCTGCCGCCGGTCGTCGCCGGCATCGCGCTGCTGCTGGTGCTCGGGCGGCACGGCCTGGTCGGCGGCTGGCTCGACCGGGCGTTCGGCGTCACGCTGCCGTTCACCACGCCCGGCGCCGTCGTGGCCGAGTCCTTCGTCGCGCTGCCGTACCTGGTGGTGTCGGTCGAGTCGGCGCTGCGCCTGGCCGACCGGGAGATGGAGGAGGCCGCGGCCACCTGCGGGGCGAACCAGTGGCAGATCTTCCGCTGGATCACCCTGCCGAACGTCGCGCCGGGCGTCGCCGCGGGGGCGGTGCTCGCCTGGGCCCGCGCGCTCGGCGAGTTCGGCGCGACCATCACCTTCGCCGGCAACTTCCCCGGCACGACGCAGACGATGCCGCTGGCCGTCTACCTCGAGCTCGAACACGACCCGCAGGCCGCGATCGCGCTGAGCCTGGTGCTGCTCGTCGTCTCGATCGCGGTCCTGGCGCTGCTGCGCGACCGCTGGTGGACCGGGATCCGGTGACCCGGCGATCAGTCCCCGCCGAGGGTGACGTCCTCGAGGTCGAGCATGCGCTGTAGGCGGCGCCTGGTCTTGTCGCTGATCTGTCCGGCGGTGTGCAGCCGGTCGAGTTCGCCCTGCTCGATCTCGATCAGGTCCCGGCGCAGCGCCCGGTACGCCGCCACCAGCGCCGGGGTTGCGCCGCCGTCCGCCGCGTCGTCGGCGTAGGCGATCCGCGTGGCGTACTCGCCGCGCAGCCGTTCGATCACGGCTGGGGGCGCCGCGCCCTGGTCGGCGATCTCCTCCAGCCGGGCGAGCGCCGCGCCGGCCAGCCGCACCCGGGCCGCGGCGTCCTCCTGGTACAGCGCGCCCGGACCGACCGCGACGCCCGCCCACGCCACCATCGGCGCGAGCGTGAACCCCTGCACCAGCAGGGTGATCACGACCGTCCCGGTGACCAGGACCAGCAGCAGGCCGCGATCCGGCAGCGCGGCGCCGTCACCGTCGGTCAGCGGCAGGGACAGCGCGGCGGCCAGCGGCACCACGCCCCGGGTGCCCGACCAGGAGATCACGGCCGGCGCGCGCCAGGACAGCCGCGACGACGTGGCGGGTAGCGCCGTAGGCAGCGGCTGCGTGGGCGCCGACAGCGGGAAGACGCCGAGGAAGCGCGTCGCCATGAGCGTCGCGGTGATGGCGAGCACCGGAAGCTCCCAGGCGCGGCCGCCGGGCGGCAGGTCGCGCACCAGCGTCGGCAGTTGCAGCCCGATCACGCCGAAGACCGCCGATTCGAGCAGGAAGACGAGCGTCTCGTAGACCGCGTGCCGCTGGATCCGGGTGTGCGCGTTGGTGACTTTCGTCACCTGGGTGCCCAGGATCACCGCCGCGACGACGACCGCCGTGACCCCGGACGTGCCGAGCGCCTCGCCGAGCACGTAGGCGGCGTAGGGCGTCACCAGCGAGATGACCGTGTCCACCAGCGGATCCTCGACGCGGCGGCGCACCAGCCGGGCGGCCGCGGCCGTGCCCGCGCCGATCGCCGCGCCGCCGCCGGCCAGCTTGATGAACTCGAGGCCGACGTGCCCGGCGGGCATCGCGCCGCCTGCCAGCGCCACGGCCAGTGCGATCTTGAACAGCAGCAGCGAGGTGGCGTCGTTGAACAGCGACTCCGCCTGCACCAGGGTCTGCATCCGCGGCGGCAGCGAGAGCCGGCGGCCGAGCGCGGTGACCGCGACCGGGTCGGTCGAGGCCAGGATCGCGCCGAGGACGAAGGCCAGCGCCGGGCGCAGCGGGGTCAGCGCGGCGGCGACCAGCGCGACCGCGACCGCCGACACCAGCACCAGCCCGACGGACAGCACCGCGACCGGCCGCCACACGGCGCGCAGGTCGCGCACCGAGAGCTCCTCGCCCGAGGCGTACAGCAGCGGCGGCAGCACGATGAGGCTTATCACCTCCGGGGCGACGTGCACCGCCGGCACGCCCGGCAGCAGCCCGGCCACGACGCCGACCGCGACGAGCAGCGAGGGCGCGGGGATGGCGAGCCGGTTCGCGAAGGCGGCGACCACGGTGGAGACCGCGACCAGGAGCAGAACCGTCTCGACGCTGTGCACGCCACCTCCAGATCAAACGCTCGACGCACTCAGCTTCGCGCATCGAGCGGTCTTCGCACCGGATGACGCGGGTTACGATATCGGTGCGCAGGCGAGCGGACACGAGGCGTGCATGAGGGCATGCACAATCGGTGTCCATAGGTGACTATCAAGTGGCTCTGCGTGAAAGATTGGTCTAGACCTTGACGTTCGGCCGAAGGTGTCGCACAGTGGCCAGTGACGGTGCTGGAACTGGCGATCGAGTGCGGCGATCCGGTAAGTGGAACCGAGGTGATCGGCCGTGCGGCGCGAAGCACGCCGTCTGGCCCGACGGATGCTGACTGCGGTCGGGCCGTCCTTCACGACCTACGTCCCGGAACGGGCCCGGTGGATCATGCCGGCACCCCTGGACCGGTTCGTGGTCACCGTGCTCCCGGGACCCACCGCGGTCGCCGACGCGCGCAGGCTCACCGTGCGGACCCTCGACCGCTGGGGCCTGGCCGAACGCGCCTCGGACGCGGCCGTCGTCGTCAGCGAGCTGGCCGGGAACGCGTTCCGGCACGGACGCGGCCCCGTCCGCCTCGTGCTGCGCTGCGAGCCCTCTGCGCTCGGCCCGGCGGCCGCGTGCACGATACGCGACGGCGGCCGGTGGACCGGCGGCCAGATCCCCGACCGCGCCGCGGTGGAGGAGGCGGCGTGCGAAGAGGGCGGGCGCGGGCTGTACATCGCCAGGGAACTGGCCGACTCGTTGACCGTGCACACGGCCCGGTACCGCCCGGGGACCTCGGTCACGGCAACTTTCACGAACCGGGGCGCCTCGTAGCAGGAGGCACGACGGCCGTATCGCACGGGTCGGGCACCCTGTACTTTGATGGGGTGAGTATCTTCTTCGACTTGTTCAACCCCAACAACCGGCATCGCACCGAGGAGTTGCGCCGGGTTGAGAACACGCGCGAAGAGGAGGCACAGGGGGAGCGCCACCGCGGGCCGATCGACCTGAACTCCGGCATGGTCCTCATCCGCGTCCCGGACAAGGGCCTCGCATCCGAAGGTGGCGAGGCCGTGGGCGACGAAGACGCCGCCGCCCCCGCTGAGGAGGACGGCGGCGCCTGAGCGAGTTCCCGCAACGCGAGTGAACCCGCGGACGCGATCGGCGGCCCGGCCGCGCCGCGTCACGCGGCGGCGGTGACCAGACTCGGCGCGGCGGCCGGGGAGAGGGCCAGGTCCAGCACCTCGCGCACGTCGGAGACCAGGTGGATCTCCAGCTCGCCGCGCACCTCGGCGGGCACGTCGTCCAGGTCCGGCTCGTTGCGCTTCGGCAGCAGCACCGTGGTCGCACCGGCCCGCTGCGCCGCCAGCAGCTTCTGCTTCACTCCGCCGATCGGCAGCACCCGCCCGGTCAGCGACACCTCGCCGGTCATCGCCACCTCGCTGCGCACCGGCCGGCCGGAGAGCAGCGAGCCGAGCGCGGTCACCATCGTCACTCCGGCGCTCGGGCCGTCCTTCGGGACCGCTCCGGCGGGCACGTGGATGTGCACGCCGCGCTCCTTCAGGTCGCCGACCGGCAGTTCCAGCTCCGCGCCGTGCGACCGCAGGTACGACAGCGCGATCTGCGCCGACTCCTTCATCACGTCGCCGAGCTGCCCGGTCAGGCTGACTCCGGTCGAGCCGGTCTCCGGATCGGCCAGCGAGGCCTCGACGAACAGCACCTCGCCGCCCGCGCCGGTCACCGCGAGGCCGGTGGCCACGCCCGGGACCGCGGTGCGTTCCGCCGTCTCCGGGGTGTGCCGCGGCCGGCCGACGTAGTCGCGCAGATCGTCCGGGCCGACGGCGATCGGCAGCTCGAGCTCGCCGGTGGCGTGCTTGGCCGCCACCTTGCGCAGCACCCGGGCGATCGACCGCTCCAGGTCGCGCACCCCGGCCTCGCGGGTGTACTCGGCGGCCAGCCGGCGCAGCGCCGCGTCGTCGAACGCGACCTCCTCGCCGGTCAGCCCGGCGCGGTCCAGCTGGCGGCGCAGCAGGTGGTCGCGGGCGATGGTGACCTTCTCGTCCTCGGTGTAGCCGTCGAGCCGCACCAGCTCCATCCGGTCGAGCAGCGGGCCCGGGATCGACTCGAGCACGTTCGCCGTGGCCAGGAACACCACGTCGGACAGGTCGAGGTCCACCTCGAGGTAGTGGTCGCGGAAGGTGTGGTTCTGCGCGGGGTCGAGCACCTCGAGCAGCGCGGCGGTCGGGTCGCCCCGGTAGTCCGCGCCGACCTTGTCGATCTCGTCCAGCAGGACCACCGGGTTCATCGTCCCGGCCTCCTTGATCGCCCGCACGATCCGGCCGGGCAGCGCGCCGACGTAGGTGCGCCGGTGGCCGCGGATCTCGGCCTCGTCGCGGATGCCGCCGAGCGCGACCCGGGTGAACCTGCGGCCCATCGCGCGGGCCACCGACTCGCCGAGCGAGGTCTTGCCGACCCCGGGCGGGCCGACCAGCGCCAGCACCGCGCCGGAGCGGCGGCCCTCCACCACGCCTAGGCCGCGGTCGGCGCGGCGCTTGCGCACGGCCAGGTACTCGACGATGCGCTCCTTCACGTCGTCGAGCCCCGCATGGTCGGCGTCCAGGACGGCGCGCGCGGCGGGGATGTCGTACGCGTCCTCGGTGCGCTCGTTCCACGGCATCTCGAGCACGGTGTCCAGCCAGGTGCGGATCCAGCCGGCCTCGGGGGACTGCTCGCTGCCGCGCTCGAGCTTGTCCACCTCCTTCATGGCCGCCTCGTGCACCTTCTCCGGCAGGTTCGCGGCCTCGACCCGGGCGCGGTAGTCGTCCTTCTCGTCGGCCGGGCGGCCGTCGAGCTCGGCCAGCTCCTTGCGGATGGCCTCCAGCTGGCGGCGCAGCAGGAACTCGCGCTGCTGCTTCTCCATGCCCTCGTTCACGTCGTTGCGGATGGTCTCGGCGACCTCGAGCTCGGCCAGCTGCTCGCGGGCCCAGCCGAGCAGCGTCTCCAGCCGCTCGGCCGGGTCGGCGGTCTCCAGCAGGGCGACCTTCTGCTCCAGGGTCAGATACGGGGCGTACCCGGCGGAGTCGGCCAGCGCCGAGGGGTCCTCGATCTGCCGGATGACGTCCACCACCTGGAAGGCGCCGCGGTGTTGCAGGATCTTGACGGCGGTCTCGCGGTAGGCCTCGGCCAGCTCGCGGGCCCGGTCGGTGGCGGCGGGCTCGGGCAGGATCTCGGCCTGCACCCACAGCGCGGCGCCGGGTCCGGTGGTGCCGCGCCCGATCCTGGCC
>JBKOWZ010000240.1:0-14385 GCA_046724665.1 Actinomycetota bacterium | reverse complement strand
GGTCGAGCACGCGATGAGCCGGTTCGCCGCAATGCGCTGAGCCGAGCGGGGTCGAGCCGGACCGAGCCCTCGTCCCGCCGCGCTGCCCGCCCCCGCACGTCGTCATCGTGCGGAGACGGGCAGCGCGGCGTTCGTCCTTTCGTCCTTTCGTCCTTTCGGCCTCAGATCGCGCGCACTGGATGGCGCCGGCCGCGGCGGCGTGATGTCGTCGAACCATGACCGCTGTCAGGACGTCAGGTGCGATCGTGCCGAAGGACGAGAGCCGCTTCGGATACGTGGTCTTCATCGCGGCTGCCGCCGCGATGGGCGGCTTCCTGTTCGGCTATGACAGTGCCGTGATCAACGGCGCGGTCACGGGGATCCAGAAGCACTTCAGGGTCGGCGCGAACGAGACGGGCTTCGCGGTGGCCGCCGCGCTGCTCGGTTCGGCGGCCGGGGCCTGGATCGCCGGACAGCTGGCCGACCGGATCGGGCGTGTCAAGGTCATGCTGTTGGCCGCGCTGCTGTTCACGGTCAGCGGCGTCGGCGCGGGCCTGCCGTTCTCGGTCTGGGACCTGGCCGCCTGGCGCGTCGTCGGCGGCCTGGGCATCGGCATCGCGTCCGTGATCGCGCCCGCGTACATCGCCGAGGTGGCGCCCCCGGCGTACCGCGGCCGGCTCGGCTCGCTCCAGCAGATGGCGATCGTGCTCGGCATCTTCGTCTCGCAGCTGGCCAACTACGCGCTGGCGCAGGCCGCGGGCGGCAAGGGCGAGAACCACCTGTGGGGCGTCGAGGCGTGGCAGTGGATGCTGCTGATGGAGGTCGCGCCCGCGCTGCTGTACGGCGCCCTGGGGGCGATCGTGCCCGAGTCGCCGCGCTATCTGATCGCCACCGGCCAGGACGAGCGGGCCCACGAGGTGCTCGTCAAGGTCGAGGGCCGCCGCGACACCGCGCCCCGGATCGCCGAGATCCGCGCCGTGCTGGCCACCGACCGCCGGCCGGGCCGGCGCGACCTGCTCGGACCGACCGGCCGGGTGCTGGCGATCGTCTGGATCGGCATCGGGCTGAGCGTCTTCCAGCAGTTCGTCGGCATCAACGTGATCTTCTACTACTCCTCGCTGCTGTGGCAGTCGGTCGGCATCAACGAGGCGAGCTCGCTGCTGATCAGCGTGTCCACGTCCCTGGTCAACATCGTCGGCACGATCGTGGCCATCCTGGTCATCGACCGGATCGGCCGCAAGCCGCTGGCCCTGATCGGCTCGGCCGGCATGGCGATCTCCCTCGGCCTGGCCGCCTGGGCGTTCTCCTACGCCACCGGCGCCGGCGCCACCGCGCACATCCCGAAGGACGAGGGCACCGTCGCCATCGTCGCCGCGCACGTCTACGTGTTCTTCTTCGCGATGTCCTGGGGCGTGGTGGTCTGGGTCATGCTCGGCGAGATGTTCCCCAACAAGATCAGGGCCCTGGCACTGTCCATCGCCGCGTCCGCGCAGTGGCTGGCCAACTTCGCCATCACCCAGAGCTTCCCGTCGATGTCCCGCTGGTCGCTGACCGGCTCGTACATCGTCTACGCCTGCTTCGCGGCGGCGTCGATCCCGTTCATCGTGTTCCTGGTCAGGGAGACGAAGGGCAAGGCCCTCGAGCAGATGGGCTAGCCATGGCACAGTGCAGCACTGGGTGCCATGCCGCAGTATGCTGCCCTCATGACCGCTCAGCCGGAAATCACCCAGCGTGACCTGCGGAACAGGTCCAAAGAGATCATGGACGCCGTCGAGCGCGGACAGTCGTTCACCGTCACGCGCGACGGCCACCGGATCGGGGAGTTGATCCCGCTGCGCAGGCGCCGGCGGTTCGTTCCCCGCGCCGAGTTCGCCGCTATGTCCCGCGGCGCACCGCCTGTCGATCTCGAGGCATTCCGCGCCGACCAGGACGCGGCAGCCGATCACGATCCGGGTGACCCTTATGCCCGATGAGCGCCACCGCCACCGGCACCGGCAGGGACTGCTCGATACCAACATCGTGATCCTTCGGGCATGGATCGACCCGGCTGAACTGCCGGACGAGATGGCCATCACGGCGATCACGCTCGCCGAACTGTCAGCCGGCCCGCACGAGGTGCGCGGGAATGACGAGCAGGGTGCGTACGACGCCCCGGTCGAGCGAGCCCGGCGGATGGATGTACTCCAGCGTGCTGAGCACGAGTTCGACCCGATTCCGTTCGACGCGGAGGCGGCGCGCGTTTACGGCAGGATCACGGCCGCGGTCGTCGCAGCGGGACGCAAGCCGCGCCGCCGTGCCCTCGACCTGATGATCGCGTCGATCGCCGTCGCCGAGGGCTTGCCGTTGTACACCACCAACCTGGACGACTTCGTCGGACTGGACCAGCTTGTGACCATCGTTCCGGTACCGCGGCCCGTGACCGCACCCTGACGGCCTGCCGGATCGGGGACGCACGCCGCGTCGCCGAGGCTCGGCGGCTCGTGAAACGCGCTGCGCGCTGTGTGTTTTCCCGCCCGGCCCGCCCCCGTTCCGCGTCCTCGCTGCGCTCGGACGCTCCACGGACTCAGGGCGCTGCCGCGCACGCGCTACGTGCTGAACGCCTGCGGCTGGCCTACGCTGCCACTCTGAGGGCTGCGTGAGCTGGGGGTAAGCGCCAACCGTGCTGGAAGGGAATACCGTGAACATCGAGGCACAAGTGCGCTGGACCTTCCGCGTCGAAGGGCCGAAGGACGCGGACGAGCTTGCAAAGAGCGCCCAGAAGGTCATGGAAGCGCTGCTAGAGCTTGAGAAGTGCGATGCTGATCTCGGCGATGCCGGTGTCGCGATGGACGCTGACGCCATGACTGTTGACGTCGAGATGACTGTTCGCGGTGCCTCGGAAGCTGCCGTCGTCGAGCATGCGCAGGCGACAGTGCGCACAGCCATCCACGTGGCAGGGTATGGCACACCGGATTGGCCTGTCGGTCCGAATGCAGGTGAGCCTGCGCAGCCGCGAAGTGGAGAGGCAGTCGACATCTTCCGGCGTCAGCAGTTTGTTGTTAATGCATAACAGCATGTCGTACGTAACCAGCCACTCGTCCACAGGTGTTCGGGTCCTGCCTGCCGTGCATGCGTGATATCAGCGCGAGCGGCCGAGCGTCAGCGAGGCTGCGCAGCGCGTGCGCGGCAGCGCCCTGAGTCCGTGGAGCGTCCGAGCGCAGCGAGGACGCGGAACGGGGGCGGGTCGGGTGGGCAAACACGCAGCGCGAAGCGCGTTGGGCCGCCGCCGTCAGGTGGTGGTGGCGCGCAGGACGAGGATGGCCATGTCGTCGGACAGCGGGGCGTCGCCGAAGTCTTCTACGGCGCGCTGGATGCGGGCCGCGACGCCTGCGGCGGACATCGAGCGGCAGTCGGCCAGCACGGCGGCCAGGCCCTCGGAGTCGAGCATCTCGTCGCCGCGGCGGCGTTCGCTTGCGCCGTCGGTGAAGGCCAGCAGGGTCTCGCCGGGCCGGAGGGTGAGCGAGTCGAGGTGGAAGCCGGGGTCGCCCTCAAGGACGCCGAGCAGGGGCTGGCTCTGCGCGCCCTGGGCCACCGAGCCGTCCGTTCTGAGGATCAGGGGTGGGGGGTGGCCGGCGCAGACCACCGCGAGCGCGAGCGAGCCGTCGGGCAGCGGCTCGGCCTCGGCGTAGAGGAGCGTCAGGAACCTGCTGCGCTCGCCCTCGTCCAGGATCGCCCGGTTGAGCCTCGCCAGCACCGCCGGGGGCCTGAGGCCCTCCCTCGCCAGCAGCCTGAGCGCGTGCCTCGCCAGGCCGGTCACAGCCGCGGCCTGCGGGCCGGTGCCGCACACGTCGCCGATCGCCAGTCCCCAGCAGCCGGGGCGGATCTCGAACACGTCGTAGAAGTCCCCGCCGACCAGCGCGTCCTGGCTCAGGTGCGCCGGGGCCTCGGTGTTGCCCGCCGGGTGGTAGACCACTGCGATGTCCGCGCCCTCGATGTCCGGCACCAGGGGCGGCAGCAGCGACGACTGGAGCGCGTGCGCCGTCTCCCTCCGGCCGGCGTATGCGAGGGCTGAGTCGTACGTGACCGACACGCGGCGGCCGAGGTCCCAGGCCAGCTCGGCGGTGTCGTGCGGGAAGCGCCGCTCCGCCGGCGTCGCCAGGGTGAGCGTGCCGAGCTGCCTGCCGCGCGCGGCGAGCGGGACGATCAGCAGTTCGCCGGGGCGCAGCGCCTGCGCTTCCGCCGCGGTGCCGAGTACCGGCCACTGCTCGGCGCTCGCGTCCGGCTCGGGAGCGCCGGAGCTGATCACCGCCTTCTCCAGCGGGTCGTGCAGGTCCTCGTCCGCGTGCCAGACCAGCGCCAGGCTCGCCCGGCCCGCCTCGTCCAGCCGGTGCACGGCGCACCAGCGCGCCAGCGCGGGCACCACGAGCTGCGCGGCGAGGGCGAGCGTGCGCTCCGGGTCGAGCGAGCCGGCCAGCAGTTCCCCCGCCTCCGCGAGGAAGGAGAGGGCGCCGCGGCGGGCACGGCCGGCCTCGGCGAGCCGCGCGGACTCGACGATCGTCGCGATCCGGTCCGCGTCCTCGCCGAGCCGCAGCGCGTCCTGTTCGGTGAACCGGCCGGGCTCGCGCGCGACCACGCCGAGTAACCCGGTGGTTCCGTAGAGTCCTGTGACGCCGGGGGTCGCGGTCAGCGGCGCGGTCGCCATCGAGCGCATGCCGCCCGCGGCCAGTGCTCTGATCAGCGGCGTCCCGTGGTCGGACGGGCCGACCAGGTCTGGATACACGGCGGGCAGGCCGGTCAGACCGATCCGTCCGGCCGCGCTCGGCGGGACCGTGACACGGGGCATGCCGGGCGGCAGGCCGGCCTCGGCACGCAGCCGCAGGCCGCCGTCCAGGCCGCTGTCGTCGGCGAGCAGGACGAACGCCCCGTCCGCGTTCAGCAGGGCCTTGATCTTCTCGGCGGTGAGGGTGAGGTAGTCGTCGAGGTCTTCGACGGAGGAGCGCTGCCCCGCGGGGCGGCCGACCGTGCTCTCGGATTCACTCGACTCGGCAGTCTGCGGCGGAGTGTACGGCGGGTCGGCCGGGCCGTGGTCGGCGGCGGGGTCCAGGTCGAGCACGAACCAGACCTGCTTCATCGCGCGCGTGTACTGCACGCCCCAGGACGACGCGAGCCGCGCCGACAGGTACAGGCCGCGGCCCTCCTCCGCCTGCCCGATCTCCTCGTGCGGGCCGAGGTGTGGCGTCGGCACGATCCGGCCCGGATGCCGGTCCGCCACGGCGACGCGCACCGCCGACGCCGCGCCGCGCCGGTCGCGCAGCAGCGCGCAGGAGACCTCGGCGGGCGTTCCGGCGTGCACGATCGCGTTGGTGACCAGTTCGCTCGCGATGAGCACCGCGTCATCGACGACCGCCTCGTCGCCCCACTTGCCGACGGTCTCGCGGACGAATGCGCGGGCGGGCCCGACCGCCGACGGATCGGGGCCGAACAGCGCTGTGCTCAGCTCGGTCAACGCATCGTCATCCGCCTTGCTCACCCGTCGATCGTATCCACCGGGACGGCGATGTGAAGGAAGGTGTGTGCGCTCTTATGTGGTCGTATCGTCCCGATCCGTGGGCGGACTTCTGCTTTTCTTCCCTGTACGGCTGATACGGTGCGAGACTGGCTCAGGTGTGTACAGCCGGACAAGCGTTCTGTGATTGCCGCGGGACGCTCTGTGATCCGCAGCAACCCGAGGAGAGAACCCCATGGCGCAGCGGTCAGGCACGGCGACCGAGCGGCCTGGAGCCGCGGTCAGGCTGGAGCTCGACGACGGACTCGATCTCAGCGGGCTCGTCAAGGTGCTGCGAGCGGTCCGGGACGGCGATCTGCGGGTGCGCCTCGAGGTGGTGCCCGGCACGCCGCTGGCCGAGGCCGCGGCGCTGTTCAACGAGATCGTGGACCGCCAGCAGGTGTTCTGCGCGGAGATCGACCGGGTGGCCGGCTCGGTGCGCCGGGACGGCCGGCTGACCGAGCGGATCCCGCCGGCCGCCGGGCGCGGGGCCTGGGAGCAGGCCGCGCAGTCGGTCAACGGGATGCTGGACGGCATCGCCGGGCCGATCGCCGAGATCGACCGGGTGCTCGAGGCGCTGGCCGACGGCGAGCTGGCCGAGGCGGTGGCGCACCCGGCGGACCTCGCCCCGGAGGGCCGCACGCTGCGCGGCGACGTGCTGCGCAAGGCCCGCGCGGTCAACCGGCTGGCCACCCACCTCAAGGAGGTGCACGACGCGATCGGCTGGCTCGCCGCGACCATCGGCGGCGAGATCGCGCTGTCGGACAACCCGGCCGCGACGCCGTTCCGGCCCGACCGGATGCCCGGCGAATGGTCCGAGCTGATCGGCGCGATGGACCACTCGTGGAGCAGGCTCGGCGGGCAGATCCAGGAGATCCTCCAGGTCACCTCGGCGGTGGCGGACGGCGACCTGTCCCGCAAGGTGCAGGGCCCGGCCTCGGGGGCGATGGCCGGGCTCAAGACCACCATCAACGACATGGTGGACCAGCTCTCCGACTTCTCCTCCGAGGTGATCCGGGTCACCCGCGAGCTGGGCACCGAGGGCCGGCTCGGCGGCCAGGCCCGGGTGTCCGGGGCGGCCGGGATCTGGCTCGACCTGACCGAGTCGGTCAACTCGATGGCCTCGAACTTGACCGCGCAGGTCCGCGACATAGCCGGGGTGACCACCGCGGTGGCGCAGGGCGACCTGTCGCAGAAGATCACGGTCGAGGTCGCCGGCGAGATGCTGGAGCTGAAGGAGACCATCAACACGATGGTCGATCAGCTCTCCGGGTTCGCCGACGAGGTCACCCGCGTGGCGCGCGAGGTCGGCACGGACGGCAAGCTCGGCGGCCAGGCGCAGGTGCCGGGAGTCGCGGGGACCTGGAAGGACCTGACCGACAACGTCAACTTCATGGCGAACAACCTGACCAACCAGGTGCGCAACATCGCGCAGGTGACCACGGCCGTCGCGCGCGGCGATCTCTCCGAGAAGATCGAGGTGGACGCGCGCGGCGAGGTGCTGGAGCTGAAGAACACCATCAACGCGATGGTCGATCAGCTCTCCGGCTTCGCCGACGAGGTCACGCGGGTGGCCCGCGAGGTCGGTACCGAGGGCCAGCTCGGCGGCCAGGCGAAGGTGCCCGGGGTCGCGGGCACCTGGCAGGACCTGACCAGCTCGGTGAACCTGATGGCGAACAACCTGACCAACCAGGTGCGCAACATCGCGCAGGTGACCACGGCGGTGGCCCGCGGCGACCTGTCGCAGAAGATCACCGTGGACGCGCGCGGCGAGATCCTCCAGCTGAAGGAGACCATCAACACGATGGTCGATCAGCTCTCCGGGTTCGCCGACGAGGTCACGCGCGTGGCGCGCGAGGTGGGCACCGAGGGCCGGCTCGGCGGACAGGCCAGGGTGCGCGGTGTGGCGGGGACCTGGAAGGACCTGACCGACAACGTCAACTTCATGGCGAACAACCTCACCAGCCAGGTGCGCGAGATCTCGCAGGTCGCCTCGGCGGTGGCCCGCGGCGACCTGACCGAGAAGATCGAGGTGGACGCGCGCGGCGAGGTGCTGGAGCTGAAGAACACCATCAACACGATGGTGGACCAGCTCTCCGCGTTCGCCGACGAGGTGACGCGTATCGCCCGCGAGGTGGGCACCGAGGGCAAGCTGGGCGGCCAGGCGCGGGTGCCCGGCGTCGGCGGCACCTGGAAGGACCTGACCGACAACGTTAACGGGATGGCTAACTCCCTGACCAGTCAGGTGCGTAACATCGCGCTGGTCACGACGGCGGTGGCGCGCGGCGACCTGACCAAGAAGATCGACGTGGACGCCTCCGGCGAGATCCTGGAGCTGAAGACGACGATCAACACGATGGTGGACCAGCTCTCCGCGTTCGCCGCGGAGGTCACCCGTGTCGCCCGCGAGGTGGGTACCGAGGGCGAGCTGGGCGGTCAGGCGCGGGTGCCCGGCGTCGGCGGCACCTGGCAGGGCCTGACCGAGAGCGTGAACCAGCTGGCCGGGAACCTGACCACGCAGGTGCGCGCGATCGCCGAGGTGGCCACCGCGGTGACCCGCGGCGACCTGACCCAGCAGATCGACGTGGACGCGTCCGGGGAGGTGGCCGAGCTCAAGGACAACATCAACCAGATGATCGCCAACCTGCGCGAGACCACCCGGCGCAACCAGGACCAGGACTGGCTCAAGGGCAACCTGGCCCGCATCAGCGGCCTGATGCAGGGCAAGCGGGACCTGCTGGCCGTGGCGCAGCTGATCATGGCCGAGCTGACCCCGGTGGTCAGCGCCCAGCAGGGCGCCTTCTACCTGCGCGAGTCCGACTCGCTGCGGATGCTGGCCGGCTACGGCCGGCTCACCGAGACCCCGGGGCGGGACGGCGCCTCGGTCCCGGTCAGGTTCCGCATCGGCGAGGGGCTGGTCGGCCAGGCCGCCGACCAGCGCGGCCCGATCCTGGTCGAGCAGGTGCCGCCCGGGTACCTGCCGGTGTCCACCGGCCTCGGCGCGGCCGACCCGGCCTCGCTGATCGTGCTGCCGGTGCTGTTCGAGTCGCAGGTGCTCGCGGTGATCGAGTTCGCCTCGTTCCACCGGTTCACCGAGACCCAGCTGGCCTTCCTCGACCAGATCGTGGAGACCATCGGCGTGACGGTGAACACCATCATGGCCAACAGCGTCACCGAGGACCTGCTGATCAAGTCCCAGCAGCTGACCGCGCAGCTGGAGGACCGCTCCGAGGAGCTCCAGCGCCAGCAGGAGGAGCTGCGCCGCTCCAACGCCGAGCTCGAGGACAAGGCGGCGCTGCTGGCCAGGCAGAACAAGGACATCGAGGTCAAGAACTCGGAGATCGAGCAGGCCCGCCAGGCGCTCGAGGAACGGGCCGACCAGCTGGCGCTGGCCTCGAAGTACAAGTCCGAGTTCCTGGCGAACATGTCGCACGAGCTGCGCACCCCGCTCAACAGCCTGCTGATCCTGGCCAGGCTGCTGGCCGACAACAACGACGGGAACCTGACGGCCAAGCAGGTGGACTTCGCCGAGACCATCCACTCGGCCGGATCCGACCTGCTCGGGCTGATCAGCGACATCCTGGACCTGTCGAAGATCGAGGCCGGCCGGATGGACGTGCAGGCCGCGCCGATAGCCGTGAGCACCCTGGTCGAGTACGTCGAGGCCACCTTCCGCCCGCTGACCGTGGAGAAGGGCCTGGACTTCAACATCCGGCTCGACCCGAAGGTGCCCGCCGAGCTGCACACCGACGAGCAGCGGCTCCAGCAGATCCTGCGCAACCTGCTCTCGAACGCGGTCAAGTTCACCGAGTCCGGCTCGGTGGAGCTGCGCGTCACGGTCGAGGACGGCGTCCCGTTCGGCTCGGCCGGCGAGGGCGAGCCCGGCACGTCCGGGCCGAGCCGGGCGATCGCGTTCGCGGTGGCCGACACCGGCATCGGCATCGCCGAGGAGAAGCTGCGCATCATCTTCGAGGCGTTCCAGCAGGCCGACGGGACGATCAGCCGCAAGCACGGCGGCACCGGCCTCGGCCTGTCGATCAGCCGGGAGATCGCGCACCTGCTCGGCGGCGGCATCACCGTCGGCTCCACGCTGGGCCGCGGCTCGGTCTTCACCCTCTACCTGCCGCTGGAGCACACTGCCGAGCCGGCCGGCCGGTCCGGCGGCCCGCGGGTGCCCGAGCAGCGCGGCGTCATCGAGGCGCAGAGCCTGGAGAAGGCGATCGCCTCGGCCGGCGACCGCGCCGACCGCGACCGCGGCGGGCGGGCCAACGGCCAGATGTTCCTCGGCAAGGAGGCGGCACGCGAGGACGCGCCGCGGTTCACCGGCCGCTTCAACGGTGAGACGGTACTGATCGTTGACGATGACGTACGCAACGTTTTCGCCCTCACAAGTGTCTTGGAACAGCGAGGGCTGTCGGTGCGGTACGCGGAGAACGGCCGCGAAGGCATCGACGTGCTCGAACGCGCAGATCACATCGACCTGGTACTGATGGACATCATGATGCCGGAGATGGACGGATATGCCACGATGGCCGCGATCCGGCGGATGGACCGGTTCGCCGAGCTGCCGATCATCGCGCTGACCGCGAAGGCGATGCACGGCGACCGGGAGAAGGCGCTGGACGCGGGCGCGTCCGAATATGTGACGAAACCGGTAGACATAGATCAGCTGCTGAGCCTGATCAGGGGTTGGCTCAATGCCGATGAGGACGGCCGACCGGTACGGTAGACCGACCGCGGAGACGGACAGGCGGCCGTGGGAGACCTCGGCCGCCGCTGACGGAAGGCGACGGGTGGCAGACCGCGCGAAGATCCTGTTGGTCGACGACCGGCCGGAGAACCTGGTGGCCCTGGAGGCCGTTCTCGGCGCGCTCGACCAGACGCTGGTGCGCGCGAACTCCGGCGAGGAGGCACTGAAGGCGCTGCTCACCGACGATTTCGCGGTGATCCTGCTGGACGTGCAGATGCCCGGGCTCGACGGCTTCGAGACCGCCGCGCACATCAAGCGGCGCGAACGGACCAAGGACATCCCGATCATCTTCCTGACCGCCGTCTCCAACGGCCCGCACCACACCTTCCGCGGCTACGCGGCCGGCGCGGTGGACTACCTGTCCAAGCCCTTCGACCCGTGGATCCTGCGCGCCAAGGTCTCGGTGTTCGTCGAGCTGCACCGCAAGAACCAGCTGCTCAGGGAGCAGGCCGCGCTGCTGGCGCAGCGGCTGGCCGAGGGCGCCCACAGTGACGGCCGGCAGTCCGGCTCGCAGCTGGTCGCGGAGCTGTCCGCGCGGCTGGCCGCGGTCGAGGAGCACACCCGCACGCTGGAGAAGCTCGCCGGGGACGACCTGCGCGAGTCGGTGCCGCGCGAGGAGCTGGCGGCGACGGTGGACGTGCTGGGAACCCGGCTCGCCCGGCTGCGCTCGGCCATAGACGCACTCGCCTGACGTTGTGTGGATTATGACGCGGTGTTGATATGACGCGGTCTGGATATGACGCCGTGTCGATATGCGGTGTCGATACGGCGGCTGACGCCGCGTCAGTGCGCGGCACGGCGTGGCAGCGGCAGCACACGATGATCTTCCGTTAGCCTTCGGAGTATGGCGACCTCTGCCCGAACGCCCCCGCCGCGTCAGAAGAACGCGGCCTCGGGCGCGCCTGCGGCCAAGGGCGGCGGTACCAAGAGCACTGGTACCAAGGGCAGCACCGCCGCCAGAGGGAATGCGGCCTCGGGCAACGCCGCGCGCCGCTCCGGCGGCTCGTCTCAGGCGTCTGCGGCCTCCGGCCGCTCGACGGCCGCCGCGCGGCGCGCCCGCCGGGCCAATCCGTCGCGGCCGGTCACCAAGGGTCCGCTCGACCTGGTCTCCCAGGGCATCGTGCTCGCCATATCCCTGGTCTGGATGGGTCTGGCCCGCGGCGCCGGGCACCTGTTCCGGCGGGCCGGCTCCGGCGCCCGCAACCTGCACCCGGACCACCGCCGCGACGGCATCGGCCTCGCCCTGCTGGCCGCCGCGCTGATCGTCGGCGCCGCGGTCTGGCACCAGCTGCCCGGACCGGTCGGCGGCGCGCTGACCACCGTGGTCACCGGCGGCGTCGGGGTGCTCGACAAGCTGGTCCCGCTGCTGCTGGTCGGCCTCGCCGCCAGGGTCATGCGGCACCCCGAGGAGACCTCCGAGGACGCCGGGCGCATCGCCATCGGCCTGGCCGCGCTGACGCTCGGCGTCGTCGGCATCGTGCACATCGGCCAGGGCGCGCCGACGCCGCCGATGGGCCCGCACGCGATGCGGCACGGCGGCGGCTGGCTCGGCTACCTGGCCTCCGCGCCGCTGTCCGCGGTGCTCAGCCAGTGGCTCGCGGTGCCGCTGCTGCTGCTCGTGGTGTTCTTCGGCCTGCTGGTGACGACCGCCACGCCGGTCTACCGGATCCCGGACCGGCTGCGCTCGCTGCGCGCCAAGGCCGACTCGCTGCTGTACCGGGCGCTGCACGGCACGCCGCCCCCGCAGCAGCTGCCGGCCGAGTTCCAGGACGACACGACCGACCCGACCGAGCTGCCGTCGCGGCCGCAGCCGCGGCCCGCGCGCCGCCGTACCCCACGGCCGCCGCTCGACCCGGCCGAGGGACTGCCGCTCGGCGACCCGGATCCCGGTGCCGAACCGGATCCCGGTGAGGCCGAGCCGACCGTCTTCCTGCCGTTCCCGGCGCAGGCGCAGCAGCGCAAGCCGCCGCGCGAGGTCCCGGCCGGCTCCGCGAGCGGCGGTTCCGGCCGGGCCCAGCCCGCCGAGCAGGTGCCGACGGTGCCGCGGGTCGAGCAGCTGACCCTCTCCGGCGACGTCGTGTACGAGCTGCCCTCGGCCGACCTGCTGGCCAGGGGCACCCCGCTGCGGGTGCGCTCGAAGGCCAACGACCAGGTGGTCGAGCAGCTCACCAGCGTCTTCGAGCAGTTCGCGGTGGACGCACAGGTCACCGGCTTCACCCGCGGCCCGACGGTGACCAGGTACGAGGTCGAGCTCGGCCAGGCGGTCAAGGTCGAGCGCATCACCGCCCTGTCGAAGAACATCGCCTACGCGGTCGCCTCGGCCGACGTGCGGATCCTCTCGCCGATCCCGGGCAAGCAGGCGATCGGCATCGAGATCCCGAACATGGACCGGGAGATGGTCGCGCTCGGCGACATCCTGCGCTCGCCGGGCGCCGTCGCCGACCACCACCCGATGCTGGTCGCCCTCGGCAAGGACGTCGAGGGCCGGGACATCACCGCCAACCTGACCAAGATGCCGCACATCCTGGTCGCCGGGGCCACCGGCGCCGGCAAGTCCACCTGCATCAACACCCTCATCACCTCGGTGCTGTGCCGGGCCACCCCGGACGAGGTGCGGCTGGTGCTGGTGGACCCCAAGCGGGTCGAGCTGACCTCGTACGAGGGCATCCCGCACCTGATCACCCCGATCATCACCTCGCCGAAGAAGGCCGCCGAGGCGCTCCAGTGGGTCGTGCGCGAGATGGACCTGCGCTACGACGACCTGGCCGCCTCCGGCTTCCGGCACGTGGACGACTTCAACAAGGCGGTGCGCTCCGGCAAGCTCAAGCCGCTGCCGGGCAGCGAGCGCGAGTACCGGCCGTACCCGTACCTGCTGGTGATCGTGGACGAGCTGGCCGACCTGATGATGGTCGCGCCGCGCGACGTCGAGGACTCCATCGTCCGGATCACCCAGCTGGCCCGCGCCGCCGGCATCCACCTGGTGCTGGCCACGCAGCGGCCGAGCGTGGACGTCGTCACCGGCCTGATCAAGGCCAACGTGCCCTCCCGGCTCGCCTTCGCCACCTCCTCGCTGGCCGACTCGCGGGTCATCCTGGACCAGCCCGGCGCGGAGAAGCTGGTCGGCAAGGGCGACGCGCTGTTCCTGCCGATGGGCGCCTCGAAGCCGATCCGGCTGCAGGGCGCGTACCTGGCCGACCGGGAGATCGAGGCGGTCGTCAAGCACTGCAAGGAGCAGCTCAAGCCCGAGTACCGGCCGGACGTGACCGAATCGGCCGAGAAGAAGCGCGAGATCGACGAGGAGATCGGCGACGATCTCGAACTGCTGCTGCAAGCCGCCGAGCTGGTGGTCTCCACCCAGTTCGGCTCGACCTCGATGCTCCAGCGCAAGCTGCGGGTCGGCTTCGCCAAGGCCGGCCGGCTGATGGACCTGCTCGAGTCCCGCGGCGTGGTCGGTCCCTCGGAGGGCGCCAAGGCCCGTGACGTGCTGATCCGCCCCGATGATCTGCAAGAGCTGGTCGATTCGCTGCGTTCCGCCTAGCTCCTCGAAGATCGGGGCTCCGGTCGGCTCCGAGGAGGAGGACCGGCGCCGTGTGACGCTTCGCTTGATCGTGCGTTAGGCCGGACGAACGAAAGCCAATCGGGCGATTGCGGGCGGCCTGAGGGGAGGCGCGCGCTCCCTCCGGGCAAGGGTCTCCCGAGATGCGTGAGGCCGGCGGAAGCGTGAAAGGCGGGGTTCCAAGTGGCGCAGCAGGACCAGGGCGAGCAGCGGGATCCGCATCGTCGGATCGGCGAGCGGCTGCAACGCGCGCGGCTGGCCGCCGGGCTGACCGCGCGCCAGGTGACCGAGCGCACCCGGATCACCGCCGAGGTGCTGCACCGGATCGAGGACGGCCAGTTCGACCAGTGCGGCGGCGACGTCTACGCCCGCGGGCACATCCGCGCCTACGCCCGGGCGGTCGGTCTCGACCCCGAGCCGCTGCTGGCCGAGTACGGCGCGGTCCGGCTGCCCCCGCTGACCCGGCGCGACCTTCGCAAACCCCGGGTGGCGCCGCAGCCGGCGAAGGAAGCGGTCGGTTCCCCGCCGCGCGGCGCGCAGAAGGCCGCCGCGCGGCGCGCCCGCTCGGTGCTGCCC
>JBKOWZ010000129.1:0-29098 GCA_046724665.1 Actinomycetota bacterium | reverse complement strand
TCAGGATCCGAACCTGGCTAACGACGAGCCCGCGCCCACGGAAAATGCTTCCGCGGGCGCGGGCTCGTCAGTTCCAATCCGCTCAACCCGCGCACGGAAAGCCGATTTTGCGGGGAGCCACAGCCGCCGGTCGGAAGACCGAACACACTGCTGACTTCAGCATAGCCTCAACAGCCCCGGCGGACGACCCCAGAGCGTCGGCCCAGGCAGCTGCGCGGCCGTGAACGGCCCGATCAAGGGTCGCGAATCGTTGTGAACGCTCTGTGAACTGCATAGTCTGACAAGCATGGACTCCGGAAACTGGATCATCGCGACCGACACGGGAAGCTACTGGGGCAGGTCGTGGGGCGCGGACGGAGTCACCTTCGTCAGGGCGAACGCCTACCGCTACTCGTCCCGCGAGCAAGCCAGCGCCAAGATCGCCGAACTCGCGGCGGGCGGAGACGCCCGCGACTACCACGTCGAGGCGCTGCCGCCCGGCCGGCGGTCGCGATACTGAGCCGGAGTTCGCCCCGCACGAGTCGCGTAGCCTCGCGAGAGCCGCATTGACCGGGATTTCCGCCAGCGCATCCGCGAGTTCGACGAAGATCTCAGCAATCTGAGCCTCGCGCGTCGTATTCACGACAGCGCACGGTCCCCCAGCGCGTCCGAGACGGTGCGGTACGTGGGCAGCGTCCGCGTCAAGCGCACGATGCCGATCACCCGGGCGACGTGCGGTCGCGCACCCGCTATCCTCAACCAACCGCCACGCTGCACTGCCCGCCGCGACACGCTTGCCATCAGCCCAAACCCGTGGGCGTCGCAGAACACCACCCCGGAGAGTTCGAGCACGATCCGCACGCACCCCTGATCCAACAGGGCGAACAGGTCCCGTCCGAGGGCCGTGGTGCAGCCGATGTCCACCTCGCCGGCCACGGTGACGACCGCCAGATCCGCCCGCGTGTCCACATCCACCCGCAGCCACGCCGGTCCGTCCGGCCGCGTCGGGTGCCAGCCCGCGGGCTCGAGGGCGTCCGGCCGCTTCGGACTCGAATCCGGCGTCTGAGTCGATCGCCGAGCCATCATGGTCTGCTCCGGTCCACCGCACGAGAGGGATGTCACCAGGGTCCAGAGCGACACTGCGACTCTACGCGACCGCGGCGACACCCGCTCGGGACCTCGGTTCGGGACAGGTGTCGCACGATGACCGACGACCTCTGCCGGCCCGCCGCCGAGCCCGGCAAGCCCGATGCGCACCGACTTTGTCGAACCGGGGACGCTGGACACCCGTTGATCCCAGCATGCTGAGAAATTTCGACGCCGCGTCCCACACCGAGCGGGATGCTAGTGTGGGCTGACCGGCACGTCTTGCGGTGACGCCTTCTTCTCGGCGGACGCTGTGCGTCCCGTTCCGAATCCGACGAACCCCGCCTCGGGGTGCGGATCTCTCGCGTCACGTGTACGGCTCTTTCTGGTTCGCCTTCCTGGCGCTCGTGCGTCACCGACAGGCCACGCGGTCGGGTTCACAAGGAGGGTCTGGTCCGCGTGAGGCCGGCCACTCGCGTCGTCGAGTCTCCGACCGACCGACCTCGATGCGATGTGAGGCGTACCGCTGATGGTCAACTACGGCTTCCTGAGTACTTTCCCGCCGACTCAATGCGGGCTGGCCACGTTCTGCGCGTCCCTGCTTCGCCATCTTTCGAACCCGGTGGCGGGCAGCCGGTGCGGTGTCGTGCAGGTGGTCGACGGGACCTACCGGACCATGCGATACGAGCCGGCCGCAGAGCTGACGACCGTGCGCCCGATCAGCGCTAGCCGCGCGGCCGAGGTGCTCGACCGATATGACGTGCTGATCCTCCAGCACGAATACGGCATCTACGGTGGCCTGGACGGTGAGGACGTGCTCGACGTGCTCGATCGCGTCGATGTCCCGGTGATCGCCGTGCTGCACACGGTGCTGGCTTTCCCCACGCCGCATCAGCGGCTGGTGCTGCAACGCGTCATCGACGCTTCGGACGCCGTCGTCGTCCTGTCTCAGAGCGCTGCCACCATCCTCAAGACCGGCTATCTGGTCGATGAGGGCCGTGTGAGCGTCATTCCGCACGGCGCCCCGGCAATGAGGCAACGACCGCAGGACTCGGCGAACGGCCACCGCAGGCCGACGATCCTGACGTGGGGGCTGATCGGACCCGGCAAGGGCATCGAATGGGCGATCACAGCGCTCAGCCATCTGCGCGACCTGCGGCCGGCTCCCCGCTACCTGGTGGCCGGCCAGACCCATCCCAAGGTGCTCGCCGACCAGGGCGAGGCCTACCGCGACGCGCTGCGCTACCAGGCGCGGGCCGAGGGCGTCCTCGACCTGGTCGAGTTCGATCCGACGTACCGCGAAGTCGGACCGTTGATGGACATGGTGCGCCAGGCCGACGTCGTGCTGTTGCCCTACGACTCGGACCAGCAGGTCACCTCGGGGGTGCTCATCGAGGCGGTGGCGGCGCAGCGCCCGGTGGTCGCGACCGGGTTCCCGCACGCCCGCGAGCTGCTCGCCGGCGGCGCCGGGATCGTAGTGGCGCACCGCGATCCGCAGGCCATGGCCGACGCGATCCGCCGGGTCCTGACCGAGCCGGGCCTGGCCGAGACGATGACGGCTCGCTGCGCCGAACTGACCCCGGCCCTGAAATGGACCGCCGTCGCCGACCGCTATCGCGCCCTGGCGAAATCACTGCTGGCCGCACCGGCCAAGGTCGCCTCATGAAGAGTCGCCTCATGACGGAGTCGGCAGGAGTCCTGCTGGAGGCCGCGTTCACCCACCTGGCCAGGCTCAGCGACGACACCGGCCTGTTCGAGCATGCCCGCCACGCCACGCCGCGGCGTGAGCACGGCTACTGTCTCGACGATGTCGCCCGCGGTCTGGTCGTGCTGTGTCGCCAGCCGCTCCCCTGGCACCTGGCGGGGCCCTCGGACCCGCTCGCCGAACGGTACCTGGCGTTCGTGGTGCACGCTCAGAGCCCCGACGGCCGCTTTCACAACCGACTCGGGTTCGACCGGCGCTGGCAGGACGAACCCGGACTCGGCGACTGGTGGGGCCGGGCGCTGTGGGCGCTGGGCACCGCTGCGGTCCGCTCGCCGCTGGTCTGGGTGCGTGAACGCGCCATGGACGCGTTCGACTCCAGCGTCGGGCAACGCTCGCCCTGGCCGCGTTCGATGGCCTTCGCGGCACTGGGCGCCGCCGAGATCCTGGCCGCGCACCCAGGGCACCAGCGCGCGATCGACCTGCTCACCGACGCGGCGAAGACGATCCAGCGGCCCGAACCCGGCTCGGCCTGGCCGTGGCCCGAGGACCGGCTCGGCTACGCGAACGCCGTCCTGCCCGAGGTGCTCATCGCCGCGGGACAACTGCTGCTCGACGCCGAGACCGGTCATCACGGCCTCGAGTTGCTCGAGTGGCTGTTGGCCACCGAAAGCGGTCCGGGGCACCTGTCGCCCACCGGGTCCCAGGGCTGGCACGCGGGCCTGCCGCGACCCGGCTTCGATCAGCAACCCCTCGAAGCCGCGGCCCTCGCCGACGCGTGCGCCAGGGCGTTCGAAGTGAGCAGGGACACGCGGTGGATCGCGGGAGTCGAGCAAGCGGTCAGCTGGTTCCTCGGCGAGAACGACCGGCAGGTCGCGCTGCACGACCCGGGCAGCGGAGGCGGCTACGACGGCCTGCACCCACAGGGCCACAGCCTCAACCAGGGCGCCGAATCGACGCTGGCGCTGATCTCCACTCTCCAGCAAGGCATCAGGATCGCGAGGCTCCGATGACCGAACGGTCCACAACCTCACCCGCTGTCGCGACCCACGGCCTGGTCACCCGCTCGGCTCAACGCCTCGCACCCGACCCGGGCCGGGTGATCGCGAAGCTGTTCGTTCCCGGCGAGGAACTGCCGGAGCACGAGTCGCGCACCGCGCTGGTCGTTTCGCGCGTGCTGGCCCTCAGCGATGCCGAGGTGGACGCGGCCCTGTCCGCGGCTCTCGCGGCCTTCACCGCGCGCCACCGCGACCTGCGCGGCACCTTCGCGGACCACTTCGAGACCATCGCGCACCGCATCCCCCGCGCCACACCGCTCTCCGGACCGCGCCGCCTGCTGATCGGCTCCTACTTCACCCACGAGTACGCGATCGAAGGCGCCGCGCTGTGCAACCCGTCCATGGTCGCCCACCCCGACCAAAGCGGCCTGGCCCCCGGCGAGACCCGCTTCGTGCTCAGCGCCCGCGGCATCGGCGAGGGGCACATGTCCTGCATCGAGTTCCGCACCGGGGTGGCCGGCCCGGACGGGCGCATCGACCTGCAACCGCCCGGCCCGTACGCGGGGACCGGCCGCGTACGCTCGCCCCACTACGAATCGCAGCAGTTCGAGGCCATGCTGTCCGCGACCGGTGACGACGACGAGGTCGCCGCGTTCCTGCACCGGCACCTGCCCCGCCGGTTCGACGCGGTTCAACTCGGACAAACACTGGAGAGACTGCCCGCACGTCTGACCGCGCGTCAGGCAACCCACCGCACCATCGAGCGCATCCGCTGGATCGCCGCATCAAGCTACGACCTCGGATTCCAGCGCGATACCGCGATCAGCGAACGCGTCCTGTGGCCCAACGCGCCGACCGAGCGCCGCGGCATGGAGGACGCCCGGTTCGTGCGCTTCACCGACGAGCATGGCGCTGCCTCGTACTGCGCGACGTACACCGCGTTCGACGGCGCCTCGGTCACCCCGCAGCGCCTGCACACCACGGAATTCCGCACCTTCCAGATCACGCAGCTGACCGGCCCGGCCGCGTCGAACAAGGGCATGGCGCTGTTCCCTCGCCAAGTCGGCGGCAGCTACCTGGCGCTCTCGCGCTGGGATCGGGAGAGCATCAGCCTCGCCACCTCCCCGGACAACCAGACCTGGAGCATCGGCGAGACCGTACACGCCCCGGGCCGAGTCTGGGAGCTGACCCAGGTCGGCAACTGCGGCTCCCCTATCGAGACCGAGGCGGGATGGCTCGTGCTGACCCACGGCGTCGGCCCGATGCGCACCTACAGCATCGGCGCCATCCTGCTGGACCTCGACCACCCCGCCCGGGTCCTGGCGAGCCTGCCCGAGCCGCTGATCACGGCCACCGCGCGAGAGCGCGACGGCTATGTACCCAACGTGGTCTACTCCTGCGGGGCGATGCGCCACCAGGACGCCCTCGTCATCCCCTACGGCACCAGCGACACCGCGATCGCCTTCGCGACGGTTTCGATTCCTCATTTGCTCGACCGCATGCGCAGCCCGCGCCACGGCACGGCAGATCACGGCACCGCATGAGCGGGCCGCTGAGGGCAAACCAACAGGCCAACACCGCACACGCGGCCGACCGCAGGTGTATGCTCAAAGCACTCGCGGCATTTCGTATACGGGCACTCAAGCCCCTGTCGCCGTGGGCGAAGCAAGGACCCGGGCCATTCATCGGTCCGGAGACAGGCGTCCGATGACTGCGGACCGAAATCCTTCCCCCACCCCCCTGGCAGACCCGCCTCAGGCGCAGCCGACCATCGTCTCCACCAAGCCCACCCTGCACGACCTGTTCACCGGTGGCTGGAAGCGGCCGCTGACCGGATTGCCGACCGCGCTCGGCCGACCGCTGGCGCGCAGCGCACGAGCGGCCCGAACACGCGCCGCGGCGTTCAGGACGCGTACCACCGGCGATCCCGTCGAGCAGTGACACCGATCCGATCCGTGCTCGCCGCACTGCGGCCGCGTCGCCGTGCCCGCGGCACAGCGGCATCGCGGCACTGGGACGAGGGCAGCCTGCGAGCACTACGCGACGAGGCGCCTCCCAGCCAGACCCCCGAGAAGCCGTCGCCGAGCGGACCGGCCTCCGGGAACACGTCTCACATCGAGCAGCGGTAATACAGGCAGACAAGGATGGCAATGGCAACTGGCACGGTCATGTGGTTCAACGCTTCCAAACACTACGGATTCATCGCCCCGGACGCAGGCGGCCGGGATGTCTTCCTGCACATGTCGGCCCTGGAGGCGGCCAACCTCACCTCGCTCACGGACGGTGCCCGCGTCTCCTTCGACCTCGCCCAGGACGGGGAGCGCCCCTTCGCGGCCAATCTCACCCTGCTGGAGACACGTTCCAGTGCGTGAGCGGGGACAGGCGCGCAACCTAAGACACGGCAGGGCAAATCCCGCGATGGCCCACTCCACTGATCCAGTGCATATCCTCCCCTTCTCAGACCAGCAGGCACGGCTGGTTCTGAATCGCCGTGGCGCCGGCCACGACGGTCTGGACGGCGGGTGGTGGCCGCGCTCGCGCAACGCCCGGACACAGCTGCCCGACCTGATCACCGGATTGAACGCACGCTATGGCACGATCCTGCGCCTAGCCGTCAGCGAACCGGCTTGGGAGGATTTGCCGCACCAAATCACGATGGCCGGACACGTGGTACGTGTCGAGCGGTACACGGACGTCAGCCACGTGATCGTCGTCATGGTCAGCCACCATGAGCGCCTACAACTGCTGGTCATTCCACCGCAGGTCGGCGCGCGACCCGCCATGACCGCACTCGCGATGTCCATCCACCCGAGCGGCCTCGGCGCTCAAGAGATCTTGGAGTACTGCCGCATCGGGACGGAGCGGATGACTCGCCTGTCCGCGCGCCCCATCGCATCGGCCGCGTGATCCGGCTCGGGGCCGATCGCCTTCAGCGACGCAGGTCCGGGCCGCCTGTGCGGCCGCGGTATTCCGGCGGCGTGCTGAGAACATCCATGGCCAGCGCCCGGTAGCTGTCGGCGACGGCGCGCCAGTCGAGCGCCCGCGCGAGGTCGCCGCAGCGTGCCGTCAACGCCTCGGCCAGACCCGGCTCGGTCAGGACACGGCGCACCGCACGCGCCATCGCCTCAGGGTCGCGTCGCGGAACCACCAGGCCGGCTCCCCCGGCGAGCAGTTCCCGTGCATGCGGGAAATCGGTGGCGACCACCGGGCGGCGCGCCGCGACCGCCTCGCTCAGTACGCCGGAGACCAACTGCTGCGGACTGTCGTAGGGCAGCAGCACCAGGTCCGCGCCGTGCACCATGGAAACCAGCGGGCCGGACTCCCGGTATGCGGGATCGAACTCCACGACGTCGGCCGTTCCCGAGGAGCGGACCCGCTCGTACAGAAAGCCGCGGTAGGACTCCCCGTACTGCGCCGCTATCCGCGGATCGGTGCGCCCGACGACGCGGTATCGGGGCAGGGGGCGCAGGTCACGCAGCTGAGCGAGCGCGGCGATGGCCCACTCGATCCCCTTGCGCGGGCCGAGCAGTCCCCAGGTCAGGATCGTGGGCGGCCCCGCACCCGCGCCCGCCGGGCGCGCTATCTCGCCCATGACGGCGCCGTGCGGGATCACGGCGACACGCTCCGCGCCCACCGGGTAGACATCGAGCAGTGCGCGGGCGGCGCTATGCGAGAGCACCACCACAGCCGCCGCCGCGTCCATGATCCGTTGCACCACGAAGCGCCGATGCGGCGTCGGAGCCGTCGCCACCGTGTGCAGAACCGCGATCACCGGGACGGTGACGCCGTCGAGCACGCGCAGCAGGTCGTCGCCGTCCAGACCGCCGTAGAGCCCTTCGTCTACCTGCACGACCGCGACGTCGAACCGGTTGAGCGCGCTCGCCACGCGCAGCGCGCCGAACGGTTGGCCGTTGATCAAGCGCACAGCCCGGTCGTGTTGGGTGCGCGGGAAGGGACCGTCAACCACGGGAACAACGCCGCAGTGTTCACCCGCTGCCGGGTCTTCCAGGTGGTTCATCAGCGCCGCGTAGAACGCGGCGCCCCCGGACTCCGTCGGCGGAAATGCGCTCAAGAACGCGTATTCGACCACTGATGCTGACCTCAAGGTGCGTGGACGGACGGCCGGGACTCGGACCGCCGAGTCTGCGGCCTCTAGCTGGACAGCCCTGCTTGGAAAGCCGGCCGTGTGATTTACCCGCGGACGTCCGGGCGGCGAAGCCCTCGCCGACCGGCGTCTAGGAGCCGCGTAACCTGGCCAAGGCCTCGTTGAGCAGGGTCTCGGCCTCCGTGTCGCTGCGGCGTTCCCGGACACAGGCCAGGTGCGTCTTGTAAGGCGCGACGGTCTCTTCGACCGGGGGGTTGTCCCGGTCGCGTCCCGCAAGCAGGCCACAGTGCGGACAGGCCCAGACCTCCGGTATCGCCGCCTGGACGGCGAAACTCGGCTTGTAGCGGTGGCCTCGGGCGCAGTAGTAATCGACCTGGACTCGTTCAGCCGACAGGCCCCGAGTGGTGTCACCCACCGGGCCGCCGCCGGTCCATGCCCTGCGCAGCCGACCGCTATTGCGTCCCAACCCGACCATCTCCTTCGTGGGGATCCTTGATACCGAGCATCCGCTGTGAAGTGGTCTCAGACTTCGGCCCCGTGGCCGATCCGGCGACGTTCTGCGCGGTCGCGGCGGGTGCATGGCGCTTGCCGCACACCTGGCAGCGACGGTCAGCCCGTTTCACAGGCAACGCGCCGAACGAAGCGAGCCCGCAGGTCAGACGACCCCGGCGTCCGTGCGCTCGAGTCTGCCCAGCAGCGCTCCGGTCTCCTCGGCCACGCGGTAGTAGGAGGTGCGCGCCCGCCGCTCCCCGCGCTGCGCATGCTCCAGGCATTCACTGGCCGTGACGGCGGAGGAGGAGACTGGCGCGTTCAGCGCGGCGCGAAGGTACTGCGTGGCCCGTTCCGTACGCTCGCACGCACGGCGCCACGCGCGCTGGGCCGCTCGGCGCCGCGCGACGAGTTGATCACGGCTCTCGGCTGACCGTTCATGAGCAGTCGATGGGTGAGCGGACCCGGATCCACCGTGCCGCAGCCCGCTGCCGCTCTGACTTGGATGGGCATCGACTGCTGATGGGAGGGCGTCCATGAGGACCGCCGATCTTCTCGCACGGGCGAGACTGCTGCGCCACACGATGAGGCGTGGCTTTCACTCTACATGCCGATGGTCACGATTCGTGATCGTCAGTTCCGATTCTTTCTCCCGCGGGCACGCCGGCGACGCGGCGCGGCCGATCGGCCGCGATCATATGATCAGACGATCAGTTCTCGTTCCCGGCTATGGAGTTCTCCGTGCGCCAGTGGTGCCGGATCGTGGGCAACGCGCCGATGTATTGGTCACTGGCCTGCAACCATTCATGGCAGGCGTCGCGCATCGCCCGGTCCGCGGCGGCATGCTCGGCGGAGCGCGTCCTATTCTCACGGTCCGGCTGATTCTCTGCCTGTCGCAGGACATCGGCGAGCCGTCGCTGCTTGACGCCAAGCTCCGTGAGCGCTTCGTCATGGCGATTGATCACTGAGTTCAGATTGCTCATGGATCGAGCCTACGGCTGATCGCCGATCGTGGCGGAAAATACGGCTCACGCCGTTTTGCGCCGAGCCGCGGCGCTCCAGAGTCCGGCGGCCGACATGACCCGCCGATCACCGAGCCAGCCGTGCGTGCGCACCGTCAGCCGGTACCTTGGACTGGCGCCGCTGTGCACGGGGCCGAACTCACCGCAGTGCGGCCCGCCGACCGCGCCGACGGCGCACTTCGTCGCAGGGTACTGTAACGTTCGGTGATTTGCGGTACCCGGGTGCCGGGCTCCTATCGCGAGCGGGGTTTGATGCTTACTGATTTCGTTGACCGCGTCGAGGACATCGCCGAGCTCCAGGCGATCGCGGACGCGCTGACCGAAGGCAGGGGTGCGGCGCTCCTCGTCGAGGGACTGCCCGGCATCGGCAAGTCCTCGCTGCTCGCCCACTTCGCCCGGCAGCTCGCGCAGGAGCCCGGTCGGACCGGGCCACGCGTGGCGCTCGTCCGCTGCCTGCCCGGCATCGGAGCCGGACTGGCGTACGGTCCCGTGGTGGACGTCCTGCTCGCTTTGCGGGAGAGCGCGACGGTGTCGCACTCGTTGCGGCTGCGGCGGGTGCTCGCGGGCGCGGGCCGCGGGGCTGTGCGTTCGGCGCCCGACGTGCTCTCGGCGATCGTGCCAGGGCTCGGAGCGGTGTGGACGGCGGGGCGGGAGGCCACCGAGGCCGCGCTCAGTTCCGGGTCGATGCCGTTCGACAGCCTGCTGCCGTTTCAACAGGCCGCGGCCGTACGAATCGTGGAGGCGCTGCTCACGCTGGCCCGCTCAGGCCCGCCCGCGCTGGTGATCGTCGATGACGTCCAGTACATGGACCCCAGCAGCCTGCTCGTCGTGGACATGCTGCTCAAGCGGATCGCGGCGGAGCCGTTGGCGCTGGTGCTCAGCCGCGCGACCGGCGGCGCCCCGGACGGCCAGGCCGCGACGGTCGATGAACTGCTGCGCCGATGGACGGCGGACAGGCTGCTGCGCCGGCGATGGCTGTCGGGACTGCCCGGGGACGCGGTCGCCGAGCTGGTTCGCCGCCGTCACCCGGTGGCGCCTGCCGGGCTGTCGGCGCGGCTGGCCGGGATGACGGGCGGGCATCCGCTCTTCGTCTCGCTCTGCCTGGACGAGTGGGCCCCGGAGGCGGGGACCGAGATAGCGCTGCCGGAAAGCCTGGCCGAGTTCGTCGAGGAACGGCTGCGCTCGCTTGAGGACCGAGACCGGCGCGTGATCGAGACGGCCGCGGTACAGGGCACGACCTTCATGTCCCGCGTCGTCGCCGAAGCGGCCGGAGAACCGCACGACCTGGTCATCGAACAGCTTCGCCGGATCGCACGGGAGCAGCGGCTGATCGTCGCGCAGCAGCTTCCGGCCTGGGCGCGGGATGAGGCCTCGGACTGCTACCGGTTCGAGCATCCGGCGCTCAGCGAGGTGGTGTACGAGTTGCAGACCGCCGAGCAGCGCCGCTCGCGGCACGCGCTCGTCGCCGCGGCGCTGACGGCGGGTGAGTGGAGCCTGTCGGCGCTGGAGCGGCGGTTGGAGATCGCCCGGCACCTGGAGCGCGGCGGGCCGCCGTGCGCGGAGGCGAGCGCCGAGGCGCATTACTCGCTGGCGCGGTCGGCCGCGACCGACGGACTGTCCTTCGCCGAGGCCGAGCGGCATTGCGAGGTGGCCATCGCGGCGGCCCGCGCGATCCCGCCGGACCGGGACGGCCGGGACCGGCGCCTCGTGGAGGCGATCGAGCTGCTGCTGTCCCTGACCGAGGTGCGGTGGCGCGGCCAGCACCGCCCCGCGGGCGGGCCGGACATCGACGCGCTCGCCGCCGAGGCGGAGGAGGCCGCGGCGCGATGCGGTTCGCCGTCGCTGGTCGCCCGCACCACGCTGTTGCGGGGGAAGACGCTGATGGCGACTCGCGGGCTCGATCCGTCGCTGCGGAAGCTGCGCGAGGCGGTCGAGCGGGCCCGGGAGCTCGGCGATCCGATCGCGCTGTTCGTCGCGACGGTCGAGTACGGCCGCCAGGCGTCGAAGCGCAATCTGGCCGAAGGCCTGGCCCAGCTGCTCGAAGCCGAACGGATGTACGCGTCGGAACCGGCGCTCGGCGAGGGGAACGATCCGGTCATACAGCACGCGCGAAATCTCGGCGAGATGCAGCTGGGCGTCACCCTCTTCGATTCCGGGCGCCTCGGCGAGGCATTGGCGCGCCTGGAACGGTGCACCCGGCGGCTGCGCGGGGAACGGCTGAACACGGAACTGCCGATAGCGCTCAACTACCTGGCCCAGGTCCATCTCGCGCTCGGCGCGCGGCAGGAGGCCGAAGCGGCGCTGACCGAGGCGCTCGCGCTCGAAGCCGAGCGCGGCGGGGACAGCGGATGGCACGCGTACAACACCGCGCTGCTCGCCGTGGTGCTCTCGGCCGATTCCGATCCCGATCCCGATCCCGAACGCCTGGACACGGCGCTCGACCTGGCCGAGGCCGGCTGGTTGGAGACCGAACGGACCTGGCTGGTCAACCTGGTGCCGATCGTGCGCAACCTTTACGCCGAGGTGTCACTGGCGGCCGCAACGCGGCGGCCAGAGCTGCTGGACCAGGCGGAACGGCTCGCGGTCGATACCTGTGTCGAGAGCCAGCGCACCGGCATGGTCCGCAGTGAGATCGCGGCCTTCTCGCTGCGCGGCCGGATCAGCCTGCTACGCGGCGATGCGGCGGCCGCGCGGTCCTCGGCCCTCCAGGCGGTGCGGATCCTCGAGGAGGTCGGCGACATGCCCGCGCTGCGCACCGAGGAAGTGCTGTTCCACGCGGCCGAAGCGATGCGTGCGACTGGTGCGCACGAAGCGGCGGACGAGATGCTGGAGCGTGCCAGGGCCGTCGTGCGCGGCAAGGCCGACCGCATCGGCGATGCCCGGCTGCGGCGCGGCTTCCTCGAACAGGTTGCGCTGAACCGGGCGATCCTCAGCTCGGCAGCCGCCGCCCACCCGCATGAGCCGCAGTAGATTGCGAGAACCGGGCGAACCGCCCGCCGCCAGGAGGGAGGTCGCCCCGCGTGCTGACGATCGGCAAGGAGTTCCACTTCTCGGCCAGCCACGTCCTTGACCTGCTGCCCGCCTGGCACAAGTGCGCCCGGATGCACGGCCACAACTATGTCGTGGTCCTGGAGCTGTCGGCGTCGACCGAGAACCTGACCGAGGCCGGGTTCGTCCGCGACTACGCCGACCTGGACGAGTTCAAGAAGTGGGTGGACAACACCCTCGACCACCGACACCTCAACGAGGCGATGGAGATGTCGCCGTCGGCGGAGAACCTGGCGATGTGGATCTACGAGACCTGGATCGACCGCTACCCGGAACTGACCGCCGTGAAGGTCTGCGAGACCCCGAAGACCTGGGCGGTCTACCGGCCGGACCCGTGGTCGGCGGGTTCGTGATAACTAGCCAGGAGTTTTAGACAACCGCACGGATGCGGGCGACGACGAGTTCGCCGTGGTCGGCGAGGTAGAAATGGCCGCCGGGAAGTACGCACAGCGCGAACTCGCCTGCCGTGTGCCGCTGCCAGGCGGCGGCCTGCTCGACCGACGTGATCGGATCGTCGTCGCCGACGAGGACCGAGATCGGACAGCTGACCGTTGCGCCGGGGACGCAGCGGTAGGTCTCGATCGCGCGGTAGTCGCCGCGGACCGCCGGCAGCGCCCAGCGGATGAGCTCTTCCTCGTCGAACAGCGTGGCCGGGGTTCCGCTCAGCCGCTTCATCACCGCGACGAGGCCGTCGTCGTCGAGCAGGTGGACGCTTGTTCCGTCGGGAATCGAGGGCGCGCGGCGGGCCGAGGCCCACAGCATGGCCGGCGAGGTTCCCTGTGCGCGCTCAAGCCGGCGGGCTACTTCGAACGCTACTACCGCTCCCATGCTGTGGCCGAAGAAGGCGTATGTGCGATCGCTGATGAACGGGGGCAGTACCTCGGCGATCAGGTCGGCGAGTTGCGCGATGTCGTCGATGACCGGTTCGGCTCTGCGGGCCTCGCGGCCCGGATAGTTGAGCGTCAACACGTCGAAGTCCGGGGTCAGCGCGCGGGCCAGCGGCGCGTAGAAGCTTGCCGAGCCTCCGGCGTGCGGGAAGCACACCAGCGTGGCGGGCGCGTCGGGGGCGGGAGCGAATCGGCGGATCCACCGATCCGCGCGGGACGATTCGCTCTGGGCCGGTCGCGTCTTGGGCGGCTTCGCCTGGAGCGGCCCGGTCACGGGGCGAGATCCGGCCACGACAGCGTCGTCGCGCCCCAGGTCAGCCCGCCGCCGAAGGCCACCAGCAGCAGGCGGTCGCCCGCCTTGATCCTGCCGTCGGCGTTCGCCGCGGCCAGCAGCAGCGGAATGGAGGCCGCCGCGGTGTTGCCCACGGTCTCGACGTTGGAGAGCATCCGCCCCGGCTCGATGCCCAGCCGCTTGCCGACCGCGTCCGCGATGCGGGAGTTGGCCTGGTGCGGTATCACGTAGTCGATCTCGCCGGGCGTCAGGCCCGCGCGCGCGAGCGCCTCCAGCGCCACGGACGACATCCGTTCCACCGCGTGCCGGAAGACCTCCTTGCCCGCCATCTGGAAGTAGAAGTCCGCCGCAGGCACGTCGTCTCCGCCGGAGCGCCGACGCGAGCCGCCGGCCGGGATCTGGATGAGGTGGTACAGGCTGCCGTCGCTGCCGAGCGCGCTCGGTCCGATCGCACCAGGTCCGGTCGGGTCCGCGGCGACGACGACCACGGCGCCCGCGCCGTCGCCGAAGACCACGCGGGTCGCTCGGTCGTCCGGATTGAGGATGGTGGAGAAGGTATCGGCGCCGATCAGCAGCACCGACTCGGCGCTGCCGCTGGCGATCAGCCCGACCGCGTCGGCGAGTCCGTACAAGAATCCGGTGCAGACCGCGGCGACGTCGTGTGCTGCGACGCCGGCCATGCCGAGGCGGGCGGCCACTTCCGGCGCGGTCGCGGGGCAGTGCCGGTCCGGCGTCGTGGTCGCGACGATCACCGCGTCCACCCGGCTCAGTCCGGCGCCGGCCATCGCACGTCGGCCCGCCTCGACGGCCAGGTCAGAGGTCGATTCGCCGTCGCTCACCCAGCGCCGGGTGCGGATGCCCGTACGGGTTCGTATCCACTCGTCCGAGGTGTCCATCCGGGCCGCGAGATCGTCGTTCGTCACCAGCCGGTCCGGCAGGCACGCGCCCACCCCCGCCACAGCGGCACCCCTCGCAGGCACACCCCTCATGATCAACCCCCTTGTTCCAGGTGCCGGTAAACCGTCGGCCGCGCGCGTGCTCATGCGGGCGCGACGGCGAGCACGGCGTTCTGGCCGCCGAAGCCGAACGAATTGGTCAGCGCGAGCCCGATCTTGCGCGGGGTGCTCACCGCCGCGACCTCGATCTCCATCCGCGGGTCCAGCTCGGTCAGGTTCGCGGTCGGTGGCACGAGGCTCTGCTCGACCGACAGGACGCAGAACGCCGCCTCCACCGCACCGGCTGCGCCGATCAGGTGACCGGTGACGCCCTTGGTCGAGGTCACCAGCGGCAGCGTGGGCAGCAGTTCGGCCAGGACCTGCGCCTCGACCAGATCGTTGAGCGGAGTGGAGGTGCCGTGCGCGTTGACGTGCTCGACGTCGGCCGCCGTCGCACCCGCATCGGCGAGGGCTGAGTTGATGGCCGTCGCGATGCCCTTGCCCTCCGGGTCGGGCGTCGTGATGTGGTACGCGTCGGCGCTGGCGCCGTAGCCGACGATGCGGCCGCGAACGCGCACGCCGGACGCGCGCGCGTCCGCTGCTCGCTGGAGTATCAGCACTCCGGCGCCCTCGCCGGGCACGAATCCGTCGCGGTCGATGTCGAACGGCCGGCTCGCGCCGTCCGGGTCGGTCCGCTTGGACACCGCGCCCATCTGGGCGAATCCGGCCATCGGCAGCGGGTTGAGCATCGCCTCGGTGCCGCCGGCGATCACCAGGTCGCAGCGGCCCGCGTTGAGCAGGTCGCAGCCGATGCCGATCGCGGTGGCCCCCGAGGCGCACGCGGTCGAGGCGACGAGGTTGGGGCCGTGCACGCCGAACTCCATCGCGATCTGCCCCGCGACCATGTTCGGCAGGTGCATGGGCAGCAGCAGCGGCGACACCCGGCCGGAGCCCCGGTCCATCAGGGCCTTGTGTTGCGCCTCGAAGGTGGCCCCGCCGCCGCTGGCGGTGCCGATCACCACCGCGACCCGCGCCGGATCGAGCGCCTGGAGGTCGATGCCCGAGTCGCCCAGGGCTTCGCGGGCCGCGACGAGCGCCAGCTGGACATAGCGGTCGAGCCGGTGCGCGCGGCGCGCGCCGAACAGCGCGTCGGCGTCGAAGCCGGGCACCCGGCAGGAGATCGGCACGCCGCCGCCCGCCAGCCGCGGGTCGTGCGCCGCGAGCGAGCGGCCGCGCTTGACGGCGGACCAGCTCGCCTCGACGCCGACCCCGCCGGGGGTGACCAGGCCAAGGCCGCAGACCGCGATGTCGAGGCCGGGCATCAGCCGCTCGCCACGCTTCGCTGGCGCACCAGGCTCAGCACGTCGCCGACCAAGCCGAGGCCCTGCATCTCCGTGTCGCCGATCGGCACGCCGAACGCGTCCTCCAGCTCCATGGCCAGCTCGACCAGGGCGAGCGAGTCCACGTCCAGGTCCTTGAAGGTGGTGGCCTCGGTGATCTGGTCGGGATCGACCTTAAGCGTCTTGCTGATCACGTCTCTGAGCTGCTCGAACATCGTCTGCTCCCGTCGCTTCTCGTCGGTCAGCGGGATGCGGCGGCGGGCACCCGCCGCGCGGCGTCCCGGTGGATGGGGATGCCGCCGCCGGTCAGCGGCAGACCGCTGCCGCCGCGCACGGCGGCGACGATCTCGGCGGCGATGGACAGTGCGGTCTCCGGCGGGGTGCACGCGCCGAGATCGAGGCCGATCGGGCCGTGCAGCCGGGCGAGCTGAGCCTGCGTCACACCGCGGGCGAGCAGCCGTTCGCGGCGCTGCGCGTCGGTGCGCCGGCTGCCCATCGCGCCGACGTAGGCCACCGGCAGCGCCAGGGCGGCCTCCAGCAGCGGAAGATCGAACTTGGGGTCGTGCGTCAGGACACAGATGACGGTGCGGGTATCGGTGTCCGTGGATTTCAGGTAGCGGTGCGGCCAGTCGACGACGACCTCGTCGGCGTCGGGGAACCGAGCCGGGGTCGCGAACACCGCACGCGCGTCGCAGACCGTCACCCGGTAGCCGAGGAACGCCCCGGCGCGCGAGAGCGCGGCCGCGAAGTCGATCGCGCCGAACACGAGCATCCGCGGCGGCGTCAGGCTCGCCTCGGCGAACAGCGTGACGCTCTCGCCGAGCCGCCCGAGGTCAGATCCGAGCGTGATGCGTGCCGCGCGGTGCCCGGCCTCCAGCGCGGCGCGGGCTTCGTCGGCCGCGGCGCGGTCCAGTTCGGGCAGGTACCCGAGCGTGCCCTGCGTGGAGCCGTCCGGCCCGACCATCAGCGGTAGGCCGAGTGTCGCCGGCTGCCCCTGCACGACGCGCACTAGCGCCACCGGGTGACCGGCGACGGCGCGGGACAGCGCGGCGGTGATCACCGGCCGGGTGGCGGCCAGGACCGGCGTGATCAGTACTTCGATCACGCCACCGCAGGTCAGATGCGTGACGAACGGATCGTCGTCGTCCGGGCCGAAGGTGACGAGCGCCGACTCGCCGGTCCTCACCGCCTCACGGCACAGCTCGTAGAGCGCGCCTTCGACGCAGCCGCCTGAGACGCTGCCGACCGCGTTGCCCTCAGCGTCTACGGCGAGAGCGGCGCCGGGCTGCCGGGGTGCGCTCCCCCGGGCGCGGACGAGCGTCGCGACGGCGAAATCACGGGCCTGCGCGCACCATTCAGTCAGTTCGGCGGCAATTTCAAGCACGGTTGCGTCCTCTCGCCGCCATGCGCACTGGATATCGAGTCAAAAATAACTTGATCGCGACCGCCGATCAAGCATGTAAATGGCCGGACTCCGCGCGCGAATTGACTTAACGACACACGTGAACTGGGGTGTTTACGCAGGCAGCCATGGCTTGCGAACTTAGCGCGTATTAAGTCACCGCGCCTGGTCGTGCTGAATCAAGAATTGATGGCCGTATATGTCGAGTTCTGGTTAGCTGTATCACAGGGAAAACCTTATCTATGAGGGGTGCATATGGCCGTGTCGGACATGGAGGGTGTACTACGCCTCGACGCGGACGCCGGGATCGACGACCTGCCGCGGCACCATCGCGCGATCGTGATCGGCTCCGGCTTCGGCGGGGCCGTCGCCGCGCTGCGCCTTGGCCGGGCCGGGGTGCGCACCCTCGTACTGGAGCGCGGCCAGGCCTGGCGGTACAGCCCGCACCAGGCGGTGTTCGGCGACGAGCTGCACCCGGCCAGCCAGATGTTCTGGCAGCAGAACTTCGCCACCTGGCTGACCATGCAGCCCACGCTCATCGACCCGGTGCCCGGCCTGATGGAGGTGGTCTCGGCCGGCGGGATCCAGGTCGGCGTGCCGGCCTGCGTCGGCGGCGGCTCGGTCGTCTACGCGGGCGTGACCGTGGAGCCGGTGCGCCGTTACTTCGAGGCGCTCTTCCCCGCCGACGTCTCCTATGACGAGCTGGAGCGCGTCTACTTCCCGCGGGTGCGGCGCAAGCTGTCCGCCTCGTGCATGCCGCACGACGTGTACATGTCGGACCCGTTCACGCACTCGCGCGCCTTCGACGCGCAGATGAAGCAGGCCGGGTTCCCGACCCAGCCCATCCGCACCACCTTCAGCTGGGACCGGGTGCGCGCCGAACTCGACGGGCGGCTGCGGCCCTCGGCGGTGGTCGGCGAGTCGTCCTTCGGCAACAGCAACGGCGCGAAGAACGACCTGACGCAGAACTATCTGCCCGCCGCGGTCGCCACCGGCAACGTGCACATCAGCCCGCTGACCGAGGTGGTCTCGATCGGGCAGCGGCCCGGCGAGCGCGGCTACGTCGTGCGCGTGCGCCGGCACGCAAGCGAGGGCGGCGTGGCCGCGTCCCGCGAGCTGACCTGCGATCTGCTCTTCCTGGCCGCCGGCTCGATCAACACGACCCGGCTGCTGGTGCGGGCGCGCGACACCGGGGAGCTGCCCGAGCTGAACGAGTACGTGGGCACCGGCTGGGGCGGCAACGGCGACACCTTCGTCTACCGCCGCTTCGACGGGCCGACCGGAGCGAGTCAGGGTGCTCCATGCGCGTCGTCAACCTTCGTACACGAGGGTTTCGGGATGCCGATCCGGGTGGAGAACTGGTACGCGCTCGCCTTCAACGGCCAGCCCTACCTGTCGCAGTTCTCTGTCGCGGTGGACATGGACAATCGCGGCACCTGGACGTACGACCGGGCGAACGACGAGGTCAGGATGCTGGACTGGGGGCCGGAGAAGAACGTCGGCCCCGAGCGCGCCGCCGTCAGCTTCAGCCAGATGATCGTGGCCGGCGGCCTGGCCGGACCCGCGCCGATCCTGCCGCCGACCGGCGGGACGGCGCATCCGCTCGGCGGCTGCCCGATCGGCCGGGCGACCGACGCCTACGGCCGGGTCAAGGGGTACCGCAACCTCTACGCCGTGGACGGATCGCTCGTGCCGGGCAACGCGGGCGGGGCGAACCCGTCGCTGCTCATCGCGGCGCTCGCGGAGCGGGCGATGGAGAACATCATCCGGTACGACGACTGACGTGCACGAGGGCTGACACGCAGACGCTTGAGGCGCCGGCCGCGAATGTTCACGGCCGGCGCCTCAAGCATTGCCGGCGTTGTCAGAGCAGTTTGTCGGCGGTGATCGGCAGATCGCGGATCCGCTGCCCGGTCGCGTTGTAGACGGCGTTGGCGATGGCGGCGGCGGTGCCGACCGTGCCGAGTTCGCCGAGGCCGCGAGCGCCGAGCAGGCTGAAGTCGTGGTCGGGGTAGTCCAGGAAGTGCACGTCGAACTCCGGCATGTCGGCGTGCACCGGCACCAGGTAGTCGGCCAGGTTGGCGTTGACGAAGCGGCCGGTGCCGGCCTCGCCGCGCAGCCCCTCCAGCAGCGCCTGGCCGATGCCGAACAGGATGCCGCCGATGATCTGGCCGCGCGCGGTCTTGCGGTTGATCACGGTGCCCGCGTCGATCACGGTGGTCCACCGGCGCAGCCGGATCTCCCTGGTCCAGCGGCTCACCCCGAGCTCGCAGAAGTGCGCGCCGAACGAGTGCACGGCGTACCTGACCCGTTCGGCGCCGGCCGCCGAGGCGCCGGGCGACTCGAGGAACGGCCGGCCGGTGGCGGTGAGCAGCTCGCCGAAGCCGATGCTGCGCCCGCCTCCGGAAAGCAGCCCCTCCTCGTATGCCACCTCGCCGGGCGCCATGCCGTGGAACGGCGAGCGCTCGTCGGTGACGGCGAGTTCGAGCAGGGCCGCCTTGACCGCGCCGACCGCGGACTTCACCGCGCCTGCCGAGCTGGCGGTGCCCATCGAGGCGAACACGCCGAAGTTGAACGGCAGCGCGGAATCTCCCAACGCCGCCTCGACTCGGCCGATCGGAATGCCGAGTTCGTCGGCGCACACCATGGTCAGCACGGTACGCATGCCGGTGCCGGGATCAGACGCGGCGGTCGCGGCGACTGCCGTGCCGTCAGGCAGCAGCCGTACGCTGGCAAGCGTCATCGGGAACAGCTGGCCGGGGTACGTGGCGCCGGCCATCCCGGTGCCGGTCAGCCAGTCGCCGTCCTGCGTCTGCGCCGACCGGGCCGCGGTGCGCGGCTGCCAGCCGAAGCGCTCGGCGCCGACCCGGTAGCACTCGTCCAGATGCTTGCTGGACCAGCGCACGCCGCGCCCCGGGAAGACGGTCGCGTAGTTGCGCATCCGCAGCTCGATCGGGTCGAGCCGCAGGGCGGTGGCCAGCTCGTCCATCGCGCTCTCCAGCGCGTACGCTCCCGGCGCCTCCCCCGGCGCGCGCACCCACGTCGTCGGCGGGCTGTCCAGCGGCACGATCCTCTGGCCGACGTGGATGTTCGGGCTCTTGTACGTGTAGCGCGAGGTGGTGTGCGCCGCGGTCTCGTAGATGACGCCGGACAGCGACAGGCTGGAGACGGCGTCGTGCTTGAGCGCCACCAGCGTGCCGTCGCGTCGCGCGCTCAGCGACAGGGTCTGCGAGACGCTGGAACGGTGCCCGACCGTGGTGAAGACCTGCTCCTGCGTCAGCACCGTGCGCACCGGTCGGCCAAGCTCCCGCGCGGCGACCGCGGTCAGCAGCGGCGGAGGCCAGATGTACAGTTTTCCGCCGAAGGCGCCGCCGACGTACTGGCTCAGCGCCCTGACCTGGTCCAGGCCGATGCCGAGCGCCTCGGCGGTGGCCATCGCGGCGCCGAACGGGCTCTGGGAGCCGAGCCGCAGCGTCAGCACGCCGTTGTCCCAGGAGGCCAGCACGGCGTGCGGCTCCAGCGCCAGCGGTACCGCAGGGGGCTGCGAATACGTGCCGGTGACCCGAACCTCGCCGCCGCGCAGCGCGTGGTCCACCGACTCGACGCCTTCGGCGATGATGTCCACCTCGGAGTACTCGTAGTTGACCGGGATGGGCGGGCGTACCGCGTTCGCGATGCCTTCGGCGAAGGAGGTCTTGGCGGGCCGGGTCTCGTACTCGACGGTGACCAGCGAGGCGGCGTGCCGGGCCTGCTCGTGGGATTCGGCGACCACCAGGCCGATGATCTGACCGTAGTGGCGTACCTCGCGGTCCTGGAGCGGCAGCCAGAACTGGCCGACGAAGCACAGGTCCGGGCTGGCCGAGACGTGCTGGAGCTTGAGCGGGTTGAACGGCGAGTAGATCGCCAGCACGCCGCCGGCCCGCTCAGCCGCGGTCGTGTCCAGGCTGAGCACCGAGCCGCGGCTGACGGTGCTCAGCAGCAGATAGCCGTGCGCGAGGCCGGGTTCGGTGTTGTCGGCGGCGTAAGTGGCGCGGCCGGTGACCTTGGCGATGCCGTCGACGCGGTTGACCGGCTTACCGATGATGGATTCGGCCACGGTCAGCGCCCCAATCGGGTGAGCGCGTACGTGACGGTCCGTCGCAGCAGCTCGACCTTGAACGCGTTGCCGCTCAGCGGCCTGGCACCGTCGGCGGCGTGCGCGGCGGCAGCGGCGGCGGATAGAGTCAGCTCTCTGCCACGCAGCGCCTCCTCGATCCCGGTCGCCCGCCACGGCTTGGTGCCGACTCCGCCGAGCGCGATGCGCACGTCCCGCACGACCCCGTCGGCGAGGTCCACCGCCACGGCGGCGGAGACCAGCGCGAACTCGTACGCCTGCCGATCACGCACCTTGACGTAGATCGACTTGGCCGCCCAGGGCAGGTGCGCGATGGTGACGCCGGTGATCAGCTCGCCGGGCCGCAGGACCGTCTCGATCTCGGGCGTGTCGCCGGGCAGTCGGTAGAAGTCGTCGAGCAGGACGGTGCGCGTCCCGCCGGGGCCGTGCAGCTCGACTGCGGCGCCGAGGGCGATCAGCGCGACCGCCGGATCGCTCGGGTGCACCGCGACGCAGGACTGGCTGCCGCCGAACAGCGCGTGGTTGCGGTTGTCGCCGGCGAGCGCCGAGCAGCCGCTGCCGGGCTCGCGCTTGTTGCACGGCGTCGCCGTGTCGCGGAAGTAGCCGCACCGGGTGCGTTGCAGAATGTTGCCGCCGATGGTGGCCATGTTCCGCAGCTGCGGAGAGGCGCTGGTCAACACCGCTTGGCGCAGCACCGGGTAGCTGGATGCGACGGCCGGATGCCGGACGATGTCGCTGAGCCGCTCCAGCGCGCCGACGCGCAACTCACGGCCGTCGGCGGTGATGCCGCGCAGCGGCAGTGCGTTGATGTCGATGACCCGGCGCGGCCGGGCCACGTCGAGTTTCATGAGGTCCACCAGCGAGGTGCCGCCGGCCAGGTAGGCGCAGTCGGCGTCGAAGCCGTCCAGCGCCTCGTCCAGAGTGGGAGGCGCGGCGAAGGCGAAGGGGCGCATCACGCGGCGCCTTCGGCCGGAGCGGTCTGCTGCGCGGCGCTGCGCACGGCACGCAGGATGCCCTCGTACGCGCCGCAGCGGCAGATGTTGCCGGACATCGCCTCGCGGACCGCGGCGTCGGAACCCGCCTCGCCGTCGGCGATCACGCACACCGCGGACATGATCTGGCCGGGGGTGCAGAAGCCGCACTGGAAGCCGTCATGGTCGAGGAAGGCCTGCTGCACGGGATGCAGCGCGTCGCCCTCGCCGAGTCCCTCGATGGTCGTGATCCGCTTGCCGTGCACGGCGACCGCGAGGGTCAGGCACGAGAGCACTCTGCGGCCTTCGACGTGCACCGTGCACGCGCCGCACTGTCCCCGGTCGCAGCCCTTCTTCGTGCCGGTGAGTCCGAGACCGTCGCGCAGGGCGTCGAGCAGCGTGGTGCGCGTGTCGATGAGCAATTCCTCGGCTTCGCCGTTGACGTGCACGGCCACCGCGGCGGGCACGACGCCGACGACCGGATCCAGCCCGGTCGGCGCGGGTGTTTGCGACAAGTCCGTCATGGAACCTTCCCCAGGATGTTCGAAGGCGGCCGCGAGCCGGCGCTCGGATGGCAGGCGGGACCTGATGGACGATCACGCAGCATGGTTCGAGTGCGCCGTGCCGAGAACAGCGCAGTGTAGAGGGCTGACAACAACGCGGCTCTGGCGACGGCATGGTTCTGACAGCAACACGGTGATGGGAACCACGGCGCCCCGAGGGCGTCCGCCGTCAGCCGCGGAGCCTGTTCGTCGGCCCCGCGCGCAAGCCATTCTGCCAACCACGAACCCTGCGTCAAGAACCCCTCAGCGGGGCCTCCACGCAGGCCGGTGACTTAACGTCGGGCAAAGGTCTGTTGGCCGGACCGCAGGTATCACACGCGAAACAGGGCCCTGTCGCCGCCCCTTCGTATCAGGTTCCTGGCTGCGTCACTCCCCCGCCTTCGCCTGGGCGAGCCGTTCCTCCAGCTCGGTACACAGCTTCTCCAGCAGCGAGCGCAGCGTCTCCGCGCCGTCCTCGCCGAGGATCTCGCCGATGCTGGCCTCCAGATCGACCATCGATGCGTCCGCCGCGCGCAGCAGCTGCCCGCCCTCCGGCGTGATCAGCAACTCCATGACGTGCTTGTGCCGCGGATGTGCCTGACGGGTCACCAATCCGCGCTGCTCAAGGCGGCTGGTGAGGCCCGCGACATTCTGCGGCGTGACGCCGAGGGCGCGGGCGAGCTCCGCCACCGTGGCGCCCGAGGTGAGCGAGATGGCGGAGAGCAGGGCGTAGTGGGCGGCGGCCAGGTCGAGCGGGCGAAGTTGCAGCTCCTTGACCGCTTGGACGGCCTTGCCCGTTCTGCGGACCGCCCAGATCACCCGGCTGAACGAGTGAATTGGCATGATCTTCATGCTATCGCTGACAAGTGGCTCGCATAAGACAACTATGCGTACCGGACCAGTCACTTTCGTGTGTGAAAGCACTTGACCGGCTTTCAGCGCTGTGTGACTCTGTCACCACTCGCCCTGAATACGACTACTAACTCCTGGCGTGACCGACGCCGGCAGACGGGGATCACGTTCCACTGACCTGACGGGGACGCGCGTGCCTTGCGCCGCGCACTCCGGGGACCCGCATGGGGTCGCACGGGTCGCGGCGCCCCGATGACGCCGACGCGGGCCGACCGCGAGCGCGCCGCGCGGCGGCCGCCGCGAACGCCGCGAAACCGCCAGCAACCGAGGTACCGCCCAGGGCGGCCCAATCCCGGAGGCCCGAATGCCGCGCGTCAGCACACCCGCACGCCTCTTCGAGGCACACGAGATCCCCCGGGGCTGGAGCGCCGACCGGATTCCCGACCTGACCGGCCGGCTCGCCGTGGTCACCGGCGCGAGCAGCGGACTTGGACTGGCCACGGTGCGCGCCCTCGCGAAGGCCGGAGCGCGCGTGATACTCGCGGTCCGGTCCACGAGCAAGGGCCGGGCGGCCGCGGTGAACATCTGCTCGGACAATCCCGAGGCGCAGCTGGACGTGTGCCGCCTCGACCTGGCCGACGGCGAGTCGGTCCGGGACTTCGCCAAGCGGTTCGCCGACACCCACCACGGCCTCGATCTGCTGGTCAACAATGCCGGCGTGATGGCCCCGCCGCGGCGCGGCAGCACCGCGGACGGCTTCGAACTCCAGATCGGCACGAACCACCTCGGGCACTTCGCGCTCACCGGGCTGCTGCTGCCGGCGCTGGCGGCCGCCCCGGCGGCCAGGGTCGTGACGGTGACGAGCACGTTCCACGCCTTCGGGCGGATCGACTTCGACGACTTACACAGTGAGCGGCGCTACCGGCCGATCGGCGCGTACGCGCAGTCGAAGCTGGCGAACCTGCTGTTCACCGGCGAACTGAACCGCCGTCTGACGGCGGTCGGCAGCCGCGTGCGCGCGTACGCGGCGCATCCCGGCTACGCCTCGACCAACCTCCAGCTGACCGGCCGGAGCCCGCTCATGCGTGCCGCCATGACCGTGAGCAACGCGCTGTTCGCGACCAGCGCGAGTACCGGCGCACTGCCGACGCTGTGCGCGGCGACGCTGCCCGCTCTGCCCGGCGGGGTCCTGGTCGGGCCGCGCGGCCTCGGCGGCTATCGCGGCTCTCCCGCGGTGGTCGAGCCGCACCCGCGAACGCAGGACCCTGACACCGCCGCCCGGCTCTGGGAGGTGTCCGCGTCCGCCACGGGAGTGCACTACGACTTCGCCGCGGACGCGAGACAGGCGGCCTGATCCATGACGGAGGCGAACGTGACGAATTCGGATACTGAGCTGTCGGCGGCGCGGCGGTCCGCGGCGGATGCTCCGCGGGAGGCCGACGTGGTCGTGGTGGGCGCGGGGCTGGCCGGTTTGTCAGCGGCCTGCGAACTGCTGCGGGCCGGGCTGGAACCCGTCGTGCTCGAGGCGCGCGACCGGGTCGGCGGGCGCACGTTGAGCGAGCCGATCGGCGACGGCGTGGTGGTCGAGCTCGGCGGGCAGTGGCTGGCCGAGGGCAATCGCCGGATGGGCGAACTCGCCGCCGAGGCGGGTGCGCCGCTGTATCAGAACTATGCCGAGGGCGCCGATCTCGTCGAAATCTCCGGGTCGATCCGCAAGCAGCGCGGCAAGGTGCCGCCGCTACGCCCGCTGGCCCTGATCGACGTGGCCATCGCACGCGGACGGCTGGACCGGCTGGTCGGCTCGGTGCCCGTGTGCAGCCCCTGGCGCGCGCCGCACGCCGAGCAGCTGGACGGCATGAGCGTGGCCGACTGGCTGGACCGGCACGTGCGCAGCAAGGAGGGGCGCACGCTGCTGGACCTCGCGTTCACCACCATGTGGGGCGGGGAGCCGGGCGACCTCAACCTGCTGCACGCGCTGGCGTACATCGGCAGCACCGGACGCTTCGACAACCTGGCGACCACGAAGATCCAGGACCGGATCACCGGCGGCGCGGCCCGCATCGCGCACCGGCTGGCAGCGCGGCTCGGCGAGCGGGTTCTGCTTGAGTCGCCGGTCTCCGCGATCAGCACCGGGCACTCGGGAGTCGAGGTGCGGTCCGCGCGCGGCACGGTGCGCGCACGCCGGGTCGTGGTGGCGGTGCCGCCGCAACTGGCCGCCGAGATCCGGTTCGAGCCGGCGCTGCCGCATGCGCGGGCGACCGCGCTGCGCGAGCTGCCGATGGGCTCGGTCATCAAGGCCTGCGCGGTGTACGCCCGGCCGTTCTGGCGCGAGCGCGGCCTGAGCGGCAAGGCCCTGACGGCCCGCGGGCCGGTCACCGCGGTCTTCGACAACTCCCCGCCCGGCCAGGACGTGCCCGGACTGCTGGTCACGTTCGTGCCGGGCGCCCGCGCGCGGGAGCTGGCCGGACGCACCGAGGGCGAGCGGCGCGGTGCGGTGCTCGACGCGCTGGTGCGGCTGTTCGGCCAGGACGCCGCGGCGCCCGACGCGTACTTCGAGAAGGACTGGTCGGCGGACCCGTGGTCGCGCGGAGGCTACTTCGGGCTGCCGGCGATCGGGGCGATGACCCGGTCGGTGCGCGAGCTGGGCGAACCGCTGGGGCCGGTGCACTGGGCCGGCTCGGAGACCGTCCTCAAGGACTACGGAGGCATGGAGGGCGCCGTGGCCTCCGGCGAGCGCGCGGCCGCCGAGGTGCTGGCCGCCCTCGCGACAGGTGTGCAACAGCCCGCTTGAGCCCGGCGGCGACGCGCCGCGCTCCCCCGACGGTTCGGAAGGACAGCCGATATGAGCCTGCTGAAAACCGAACGGCACGGTGCGGTCCTGACCGTACGCGTGCGCAACGAGCCATGGAACTTCCTCGACGGCGCGGTGACGACCGAGCTGTCCGACGCGCTGGCGCGCGCCGAGCGGGACCCCACGGTGCGCGCGGTGATCCTGGCCAGCGCGGTGCCGGGGGTCTTCATCGGCCACTACGACATCGAGGAGCTGCTGGCCGGGGCCGAGACCGGCGGCGTGGAGGTCTCCGCGCGGCTTGCCCCGGCACCGCTCGGCCTGGTCGGCGCGCTCGGCCGGATTCCGGGAGTCGGCGCGCTGCTCGACCGCTCGCCGCTGGCCGGCATGCGCGCGCTGCTCGGCTTCCACGCGCTGGTGCGGCGCATCCAGAACAGCGACAAGGTCTTCGTCGCCGCCATCGACGGGCTCGCCCTCGGCGGCGGCTTCGAGCTGGCGCTGGCCTGCGACATCCGGATCATCGGCGACGGGCCGTACGAGGTCGGGCTGATGGAGATCGCCTTCGGGCTGCCGCCCGGCGGCGGCGGCAGCCAGCAGCTCGCCCGCGTCCTCGGCGCCGGCCGGGCCGCCGAACTGTTGCTGGAGGGCCGGCTGCTGCGCCCGCACGAAGCGGCCGAAGCGGGGCTCGTGCACCGCGTCGTGGACCAGGACGAGGTGTACGAGCAGGCGCTCGCGACGGCGACCCGGCTGGCCCGCCGGGCGCCCGGCTCGGTGCGCGCGGTCAAGCAGGCCGTCTATGACGGCGGCTCAGGCCGGCTGGCCCGGGGGCTCGGCATGGAGCGCTCCAGGTTCCTGGCGCTGGCCAGCCGCAAGTCCACGCAGGCGGTGCTGCGCCGGTACCTGGACGACGTGCGCGCCTACCAGCGCGGCCTGCGCGGCGCGGCGGCCTTCGCCGACGACCGGCTGCCGGCCTGGCGCTCGGGCGCGGTCAACGCCGAGATCGAGGCGGAGCGCGGCGCGGCGGCGCAGTTCGAGGCGGCTCGGCCGTGAACGACACCCGTTTATCAGCTTATTAATGAGGATGGTGCACCTTGCTGGGACGGTCCTTCAGTGACGGCGGACGCGTCGCGGTGGTCGGCAGCGGTATCTCCGGCCTGTCCGCGGCGCTCCATCTGGAACGCGCCGGATACGACGTTGACGTGATCGAGCGCGACGACAGGTTGGGCGGCCGCTTCGGCGTCGGCAACCTGGGCGATCGCCCGGTGATGATGGGCGGCAAGAACATCGGGCGGCACTACACCGCATTCCGCCGCTTCCTCGACACCCTCGGCAGCTACGAGTGGGAGTCGTTCGGCATCAACACCTCGTTCATGACGGACGACGAGGTGCTCACGCTCGACAGCACCCGCCGCGGCCGCTCGCTGGCCAACATCCGCAAGATGGGCTCGGCCCGCGACCTCGCCCGGCTGGCCGCGATGGTGGCGCGCATCCGGCTCGACGAGTCGAACAAGTTCCTCGGTGCCAAGTACTTCACCCAGCTGTCCGAGCGCTACGACCACGAGCCGCTCAGCGCCCACTTCGGCGAGAAGCTCGTCAACACCCTGCTGCGGCCGATGACGGTCCGGATGAACGGCGCCGAGCCGGACGAGGTGTACCTCGGCACCTTCGGCACCAACCTGTCGCTGATGCTGGACCACTACGACCAGCTCGTGCACGGCATCCAGCCGGCGCTGGAGGCGTTCTCGCGGCGGGTGAACGTGCGTCTGAACACCACGGTGCAGGGCCTGATCGTGCGCGACGGGAGGATCGCCGGCCTATCGGTCTCGCGGGACGGCGGTCCCACCGAAGAACTCGGGTACGCCGCAGTGGTCGTCGCGGCGCCCGCGTATGCGGCCGCGGAGATCGTCCGCGACGAGCTGCCCGGCCTGAGCAAGCGGCTGTCCGAGGTCCGGTACTTCCCGTCGAGCGTCATGCTCGTCGAGTACGACCGGCCGGTGTTCAACAGCGAGGTGCGCGCGCTCGCCATCCACGACGGCGGACCATGCAGCAACGCGGGCTCCTACGGGATGAACGACCGGCACATCGTGCGGTACACCTTCAGCGGCCGCGGGGCGCGCGGCGCCGAGCTCTCGCCGGAGCAGCTCGAGGAGTGGGTCGGCCAGGCCGAGCGGCGGCTGACCAGGTACCTGAGCGCGAGCCGGGCCAAGCCGCTGCGTTCGGTGGGCAAGAGCTGGCCCGCCGCGTACAGCGCCTACCTGCCGTACCACGGCGAGTTCCTGGCGGACGTGCGCAGCGCGGCCGGCTCGCTGCCCGGGCTCGAACTGTCCGGCGACTACCTGCGCGGGGTCAACATCGAGGCCTGCACCCGCTCCGGCAACGAGGCGGGCGCCAAGCTGGCCGACTACCTCTCCGGACACGGCGGGGTGGCCTCGTGATGGCCCTGCCGTCGCGCCGGGCGCGGCACACCGGCTGGGCGGTGGTGACCGGCGCGTCGTCCGGCATCGGCGAGGCGCTCGCGCGGCAGCTCGCCGCGCGCGGCCACCGGC
>JBKOWZ010000035.1:0-19529 GCA_046724665.1 Actinomycetota bacterium | reverse complement strand
GCTGGTGATCGGCGGCGCGGTGAACTCCATCTTCGTGCCGCAGCTGGTGCGCGCGATGAAGGACGATCCCGACGGCGGCCAGGCGTTCATGGACCGGCTGCTGACCATCACCCTGGTCATCATGGCGGTGCTCACGCTGGTGTGCGTGCTGCTCGCCCCCGAGATCGTCAGCGTCTTCTACCCGAAGGCGACCGGGGCGAACCGCGAGGTAACCATCATCTTCGCGCGTTACATGCTCCCGCAGATCTTCTTCTACGGCATGTTCGTGATGCTCGGTCAGATCCTCAACGCCAAGGACAAGTTCGGCCCGATGATGTGGACGCCGGTGCTGGCGAACGTCATCCAGATCGCCACCCTCGGCGCGTATCTGTGGATCGCCGGATACGTGCAGAGCACCGAGAACATCACCCCGAACGAGCTGGCGCTGCTCGGCATCGGCACCACGCTCGGCATCGTGCTGCAGACCGTGACGCTGGTGCCTTATCTGCGCGCCGCCGGGGTCGGATTCCGGCCGCGGTTCGACTGGCGCGGCGTCGGCCTGGGCCAGTCGATGACGCTGGCCAAGTGGACGATGGGCATGGTGCTGGTCGGCCAGGTGGCCACCACGATCGTCACCCGGCTGAGCAGCGCGATGGACACCAGCGGCAAGCACCAGACCGAGGGCGTCGGCTACGTCGCGTACTCCAATGCGCTGACCATCTGGATCCTGCCGCAGGCCGTCATCACCGTCTCGATCATCACGGCCCTGCTGCCTCGCATGAGCCGCGCCGCGCACGCGGGCGACCGCGCCGCGGTGCGCGACTCGATCTCGTACGGCCTGCGGGTGAGCGCGGTCGCGATCGTGCCCTGTGCGTTCGCCTTCGTGGCGTTCGGCCAGCAGATCTCGGCGATCCTGTTCCAGCACGGCGCGACGAACGCGACGATGGCGCGCAATCTCGGCTACATGTTGATGGCGTTCGGTTTGGGCCTTATCCCGTTCTCCGCGCAGTATCTGATGCTGCGTGGCTTTTACGCGTACGAGGACACCAAGACGCCGTTCATCGTCACGTCCTGGATCGCCGCGTTCAACGGCGGCCTCGCGTACATCTCGTTCGAATTGCTGCACACCACGAAATGGGCCGTCGCGGGCATGTGCGTGGGCTATGTCATCGCTTACACGATCGGCATGGTGATGACCGGCGCACGGCTCAGCCGCAGGCTGCGCGGTCTCGACACCGCTCGCATCGTGCGTACGCACGCCAAACTGGGCGCCGCTTCCGCGCTGGCCGCGGTGATCGGCGGCCCGATCGGATTCGAAATCACCAGCAAGCTGCACGGCGGGCTGACGGGCGCCGGCTCCGGCCTGCTGATCGGCGGCGGCCTGTTCGCCGGGCTGTTCCTGTTGGCCTCGCGGCGGATGCGTATCGAGGAAGTCGATGCGCTGCTCGGCACGGTGCGCTCTCGTTTCGGCCGGTGAGCGGCCACTGAAACGAAAACGCGCTTCCCGGCGTCTTTACTGCGGTACGGCCGGTACGGCGCGCCCTCGCGCTCGGTTCGACGGTTGAGAACCGGGCACTAGCATGAGAGCGAGCGCGCTTGTTTCCAGGCGCGTGGGAGCCTTACGACGCAGCGATGCACATGAGGGAGGGCCGTGGCTTCCCTGGCCGAAAAGCCCGCCGGTGACAGCGAGAACTTCGACCGCGCCCGTTTCGACGACCTCGTCCGGGTCGGCGCGCGGTTGGCGGGCCGCTATCGGCTGGAGCGGGAGCTGCGGCGCTACCCCGGCGACGGGCAGTCGCCGCCGCAGGCCTGGGTGGGCTTCGACGAGGTGCTCAACCGCGAGGTGGGCATCGACCTGGTCGTCTCAGGCCATCCGCGTGCGCAGGCGGTCGAGGCCGCCGCGCGTAACGCCGCGACGGTGCCGGACGTGCGCTTCGTTCAGGTACTCGATGTGGCCGACGAGAACGGACTCGTCTACGTCGTCACCGAATGGGTCGCCGACGCCGCGGATCTGACGCACCGGCTGGCCAGGGGACCGCTGTCGGTCGCGGTCGCGACGCGCATGGCGCGCGAGCTGGCCGTGGCGATGACGGAAGCGCATTCGTGGGAAATGACGCACGGCGCGCTCGACCCCGACAAGGTGTTGCTGACCAGTACGAACCAGGTGAAAATCCTCGGCCTGTGCCTGGATGCGGCGATGTCGGGCGCCGAGACCGGTTCGGTGACGCCGCTGGACGACGTCAAGGCGATCGGGGAGATCTGGTACGCCGCGCTGACCGGCCGCTGGCCGGGCGAGGAATCGGCCTTCGGGCTGACCGAGGCGCCGCGCGCGCACGGCAAGCCGTTCACCCCGGCGCAGATCCGCGCGGCGATCCCGAAGGCGGTGGACCAGCTCGTCAACGAGGCCTTGCAGTCCGCCGGCAGCGAGATCCCGGCGATCGACAGCGCCAAGTCGCTCGCCGGTGCCATCGCCGGGCTGCCGAGGCTGCGCGACGAGCCGGAGGCCACCGACGTCCTGCCGCGCCCGATGCCGCCGCGCTCCGTTCAGCAGCACCGCCCTCCGGTCTACCCGGTGGCCGCGCCGACCGCGGTCCACATGTCTGCCGGAACGCAGCGGCTCAACGCGCCGGGCGGCGTAGGCCGGGTGCCGCGCGGCCTGCTCGCGGTGATCCTCGGCGTGGTGGTCGTGGTCGGCGCGGTCGCCGCGTTCCAACTCGGCGGCGGAAACAACGGTTCCGCGACCACGCCGCCGAACAGCCCCGGCGTGACGTCGTCTTCGTCAGCGTCGGGCACGTCGCGGCAGCTGACGATCGCTCAGGCGTCGATATGGGACTCCGACAAGGGCCAGGACGACATCGCGAAGCTTCAGCAGTCGTACAACGGCTCTACGGAGGGCTGGGTCACCTCGACGTACAAGGACGGCCCCGACATAACTTCGTACCGCAAGGGCACCGGCATCATCTTCGACCTCGGCTCGGCGCAGAAGGTCGGCAAGGTGACGTTCACGGTCGGCGTCCCCGGCGCGACGGTCGAGGTCTGGACCGCGGACTCCGGGCTGTCCTCGGTGCCCGCCGTGGCCAACTCGGCCCCGCCCGGCTTCACCAAGCGGTCCACGAAGGCGGGGGTCGGCGGCGGCCAGGTCGAGGTCTCCTTCCTGTCCCCGGTGACCACGCGGTACGTGATGATCTGGTTCACCGTGCTGCCGCACCAGGCCGCCGGGCAGTACGAGATCGAGGGCTATCGCGACAGCCTGGCGAACGTCAAGATCTTCTCGTAGCAGGCAAGTCGCGGGAGAAGGAGCGGATGCGGTCACGGCGCAGCGACGAACAGCGGGCGTTGGACGACGCTGCCGACCGCGCCCTGATCGCCCGCCACATCGACGGCGATCCCGACGCGTTCAGCGAGCTGTTCAACCGCCACCGCGACCGACTCTGGGCCGTGGCCCTGCGTACGACCGGCGATCCGGAAGAGGCGGCGGACGCGTTGCAGGACGCGGCGGTCTCCGCGTTCCGCGCGGCGGGGGCGTTCCGGTCCGAGGCGGCGGTGGGGACGTGGCTGTACCGCATCGTGATCAACGCCTGCATCGACCGCGCACGGCGCCAAGCGGCGCGGCCGACGGTCCGATACCCCGACGAGCAGTCCCCGGCCTGGCAGCGCGCGGTGCGCGACCCGTCCGACATGGCCGAGAACCGCGAGCTGCGGATCGTGCTGGAGAACGCCCTGGCGAGCCTGCCGCTGGAGCAGCGCGCGGCGATCGTGGCGGTGGACATCCAGGGACTCTCGGTCGAAGAGGCGTCGCAGGCGCTCGGTGTCGCGCCCGGCACGGTCAAGAGCCGCTGTGCGAGGGGTCGGGCGAAACTGGCCGTGCTGCTGGCCGATCTGCGGAACCGCCCGGCCGCCACACCCGTCCAATCGCAGACGCCGCCTGGTGAGGCACCCCGGTCCGGCGTCGGCGACAGCCCGGAACCGATGGAACGAGGTGTGCGGTGACAACGGCACACGAGCCCCGTAGAGGACCGGGCACTCACCTGTCGGTCGATGACGTCTCGGCGCTTGCGGAAGGCGCTCAGCCGAGCGCTGCGGACGCCGGCGAGCATCTTCTGGCGTGCGCCGCCTGCCGGGGCGAGGTCGAGGCGGTCTCGGAGCTGCTGGCCCAGTTCGAGCAGTGGGACGCGCCGGCGATTCCACAGGAGGTGGCGATCCGGATCGACGCCGCGCTCGCCCGCGAGTCCGCCGCACGTGCCCAGACGTCGGGGGATACCGCGCCGACCGCACATGCCGCCGCGCCGAGCAGCGCCGCCGCCAGCCGTTCGCCCCGCCGACGCCGACTTCCCGCACGCGCACTCGCCTGGGCGCTCGCATCCCTCGTGTTGGTGGCGGGCGGCGTCGGGCTCGCCCTCGACCTCGCCTCGCCGAACGCGCCGACCGGCACCACCGCGAGCAGCGCCGGGACTTCAGACCAGCCCAAGGCGGGTCCGAACGAACTGAGCTCGGGCGGCCAGGGCGCGGTGCGCGCGCCGGATCTGGCCGCACCGGCGCCGCTCGCGCAGTGGACCAGGCAGGTCCTGGCGTCGAGTCACAACATGGTGGCGCCGCTCGCCTCGTCGTGTCCGTCCGACCCCGCGTACAGCGGCCGTCAGCAACTGGCCACGGCGAGCGGCAGCTATGACGGCGCCGCGTCGATGCTCGTCGTCTACGCGAACCCGAGCGATCCCTCGATGGTGCTCGCCGTGGTCTATGCGGCGCCCTGCACCGCGACGAACTACCGCGTGCTGGAACGGGGCTTGGTGGCCAGGTAGTTCAGCCGCGCCTTCCTCCTAGCTCAGCTGCGGCGTCCTCCATGTAGTTCAGCCGCAGAAGAAAAGCGTGGGGCCGCCCGATCGAGGCGGCCCCACGCTTTTCTTCTCTCGCTGCCGTCAGGCGGCGATGAACTCCTTCAGGTCGCCGAGCAGCGCGCGCTTCGGCTTGGCGCCGATGATGGTCTTCGCGACCTCGCCCTTGACGTAGACGTTCAGCATCGGGATGTTCAGCACCCCGTATGTCGACGCGATCTGCGGATTCTCATCGACGTTGACCTTGACGATCTCGATCGAGTCGGCATGCTCGACCGCGATCTGCTCCAGGATCGGCGCGATCATCCGGCACGGGGCGCACCACGGCGCCCAGAAGTCCACCAGGACCGGCTTGTCGTTCTCCAGCACGTCCCGCTTGAAGGACGCGTCGGTCGCGTGCTTGATGTCTGCCATGGTTGCTCGTCTCCCGGAGTTCTCTGCTTCGTACGTGCTACTGGTCTGAGAAGGGCTGCGGTGCGGTCACTGCGACTGCGCGCCGTCCGCCAGCGCGGAAAGGTACCGCTCGGCGTCCAGCGCGGCGGCGCAGCCCGTCCCGGCCGCGGTGATCGCCTGCCGGTACACGTGGTCCACCACATCGCCGCTGGCGAAGACGCCCGGCAGGTTGGTGCGGGTGCTCGGCGCCTCGACGCGGATGTAGCCCTCGTCATCGACGTCAATCTGGCTGCGGAACAGGTCGCTGCGCGGCTCGTGCCCGATCGCGATGAACAGGCCGGTCGCAGGGAGCGTGCGCTCATCGCCGGTCACCGTGTCGCGCAGCCGGACCGCGCTTACCCGGTCCTCCCCCTCGATCCCGGACACCTCGCTGTTCCAGGCGAAGGAGATCTTCGGATTCGTAAACGCCCGGTTCTGCATGATCTTGCTGGCACGCAGCTGGTCGCGCCGGTGCACCACGGTCACCGACCGGGCGAAGCGGGTCAGGAAGGTGGCCTCCTCCATCGCGGTGTCGCCGCCGCCGACCACCACGATGTCCTGGTCGCGGAAGAAGAAGCCGTCACAGGTGGCGCACCACGAGACGCCGTGGCCGGACAGCCGCTTCTCATCCGGCAGGCCGAGCTCGCGGTAGCCCGAGCCGGTGGCGATGATGACCGTGCGCGACAGATGGGCCTCGCCCGCGCCGTCCACCACCCGCTTGACCTCGCCGGCCAGCTCGACCTCGATGACGTCCTCGGCCATCAGCTCGGCGCCGAACCGCTCGGCCTGCTTGCGCAGGCTGTCCATCAGCTCCGGGCCCATGACCCCGTCGGGGAAGCCGGGGAAGTTCTCCACCTCGGTGGTGTTCATCAGCGCACCGCCCGCGGTCACCGCCCCCTCGAAGACGAGCGGCTTGAGTCCCGCGCGCGCTGTGTAGATCGCAGCGGTGTACCCCGCCGGGCCCGAACCGATGACGATGACGTCGCGGACCTCACTGGTTCGCTCTCCCTGGTTCTGCGGCACGGCTGGCTGACCTTCCTCGTCGTCTGGCTGGCATGGAGTCGAACGGATACCGAGGCGTGCCTATTCCGGCCGCATCGACCGCTCAACGGCCCCCGTGTTCCACGTGAAACACGGGGGCCGTTCGATGAATTATCCCGCAGTGGGTCGTGCTTACGTATCGCGGCTGAGCGTTACGCGGCCTCGCCTAGGTCCCCGCCGCCAGACCGTGCACGCACCCGCTCGCCAGGCACCAACGTGGCGATGATGCGCTCCAGGTCCTCCACCGACGCGAACTCCACCACGATCTTTCCGCGCCGCGTGCCCAGATCCACCCGGACCCGGGTCTCCAGCCGATCGGAGAGCCGCCCAGCCAGCTCGGTCAGCTCCGACGAGACACGGCTGCCCGCGCGTACCTTGCGCGGCGGCCGCGGCCGACCGTTCTCGGGGTCGCCTACGGCCACGATCTCCTCGACCGTGCGCACCGACAACCCCTCGGCGATGATGCGCTCGGCGAGGTGCTGCTGTTCGTCGGAGCTGTCCAGACCGAGCAGCGCCCTGGCGTGTCCGGCGCTGAGCAGACCGCTAGCCACACGCAGCTGCACTTTCGGCGGCAGCTTCAGCAGTCGCAGCGTGTTCGACACCTGCGGACGTGAGCGTCCGATCCGGTCGGCCAGCTCCTCGTGCGTGCAGGAGAAGTCCTTGAGCAACTGGTCGTAGGCCGCCGCCTCTTCCAGCGGGTTCAGCTGGGAGCGGTGCAGGTTCTCGAGGAGGGCGTCGAGCAGCATCCGCTCGTCCTCGGTCTCCCGCACGATCGCGGGAATCCGCTCGAGTCCGGCCCGCTGGGCGGCGCGCCACCGGCGCTCGCCCATGATGAGCTCGTACCTGCGGCTGCCGGGGCTCTCCGGCCGCACCACGATCGGTTGCAGCAGGCCGACCTCGCGGATCGAGTGGACGAGTTCGTCCATCGCGGTCTCGTCGAAGTGGTCGCGCGGCTGCTTGGCGTTGGGCACGATCAAGTCCAGCGGCAGTTCGGCGAAGTGCGCCCCGGGAACCTCGTCGGCCACGATCGAGTCCGCGACGAACACCGGGCCGACCGGCTCGGGCTCTTCGGCGTCCGCCCGGTAGATCTCGCCGAGCGGCAGCCGCCGCTGCGGCACGGACGGTGCCGGCGCGGTCAGCGCCGCGGTGCCCTCGGTACCCTCCGCCGGCATCGTCGGGATCAATGCCCCGAGCCCGCGGCCGAGTCCCCGTCGGCGGTCGTTCATCGCTTCACCTCAGCGTCCATCCCGATGTGCGTGTTCTTGCTGTCCTGCTGCACGGGGATGCGGCCGACCTTCTCCCGGGCCGCCCACCGCTCGGCAATCTCCCGCGCCGACTCCCGGTAAGCCAGCGCTCCGGTGGATGCGGGGTCGTAGGTCATGACCGTCTGCATGTAGCTCGGCGCCTCGGAGATGCGGACCGAGCGGGGGATCGAGGTGCGCAGCACCTGCTCCGGGAAGTGCGTGCGCACCTCGTCGGCGACCTGCGAGGCCAGCCGGGTGCGCGCGTCGTACATCGTCAGCAGGATCGTCGAGACGTGCAGGTTCGGATTCAGGTGGGCCCGCACCAGTTCGATGTTCCGCAGCAGCTGCCCCAGACCCTCCAGCGCGTAGTACTCGCACTGGATCGGGATGAGCACCTCGTCGCCCGCGACCATCGCGTTGACCGTGAGCAGGCCGAGCGAGGGCGGGCAGTCGATCAGGATGTAGTCCATGGCGTTGTGGTAGACCGACAGCGCCCGCTGGAGCCGGCTCTCCCGCGCCACCATCGAGACCAGCTCGATCTCGGCGCCGGCCAGGTCGATGGTCGCCGGGGCGCAGTAGAGCCCTTCGATATCGGAGACCGGCTGCACGATCTCCTCCATCGAGTACCGCTCGATCAGCACGTCGTAGATCGAGGGGATCTCCGAGTGGTGGTCCACGTTCAGTGCCGTTGACGCGTTGCCCTGCGGATCGAGGTCCACCACGAGCACCTTCGACCCGCCCTGGGCCAGCGACGCGGCGATGTTCACCGTCGTCGTGGTCTTGCCGACCCCGCCCTTCTGGTTGGCCACCACGAAGGTTCGCGTCCGGTTCGGCTTCGGGAACTCCTGGATGCTGCGGGACAGCGCGGCCAGCGCCGCCTCCGCCTCGCGGGCGATCGGGGTGTCATCGGTACGTCCGCGACCGCCGTGCAGTCGATCGGTGTCCACCTCGGGATGCACCGACTCGATGTTCGGCCGTCCGGCCGTCGGCGGCTGGTCGTAGGGCATCGGCCAACTCTCTTCCTCCGTCGCCGAAACGACGGCTCGTTCGGCGTCCACGGCCCTCTGGTCGAGCTGCCAGGACCAACTGAAGCCGTCGGGCGGCGACGGCAGTTCCCGAGACTCGTCGAGCCGCCATCCGCGCGGAAGCAGCTCTCCGGTCGATTCCGCGTGACCTGTCTGCGGGGGCGACTCACCGCGTTCGGGATCGTCCCCCGTATAAGCACTGTACTGACCGTGCGCGACCATCATGTCCCCTCGCCGCCTCGGTTGGAGAAACTCAGGAGCAGTCGCGGCGCGTTTCCCAGGCAACTCACTCATTGGGATTACGTTTCACGTGAAACCCTCGGCGCCCTTAGGGCAGCGGGGCGCCCTAAGGCAGAGCGGTCCACCTGACACGTGCGCGTGGAGAGGCGGTGACACATTTAACCATGCGAGCCACGCCTAGAGCGTCGCTCGGGTTGCGCAGTCCTGAATCCGGTAGCGCCGAGGTCGATGCGGATGACCCGCGTCGCCGCGTTACCCAGCTGCTCACCGACATCCACCACGCCCCAGGACGAAGCGCCGAGCTTTGACAAGGTCGGCTCGACCGAGTCAAGTTCCTCTACCGCGGAATCACCCTTAAGCGCGAGCATCCGGCCCCCGCGTCGCAGCAGTGGAAGACACCAGCCGACGAGCCGTTCCATCGGGGCGACCGCGCGTGCGGTCACCACGTCCGCACCCATCCTCCCGGCCCACTCTTCGGCGCGGCCCCGGAGTACCTCCGCGTTGTCCAGCTCCAGGGCGTCGAGACACTCGTCCAGAAACACGGTGCGGCGAAGCAGCGGCTCCAGCAGCGTCACCCGCAGATCGTCCCGCGTCGCGGCGAGCACGATCCCGGGCAGCCCGGCCCCGGAGCCGACATCCACGACATGCGAGCCCTCCGGGATCACCTCGGCGACCGCCGCGCAGTTCATCAGGTGGCGCTCCCAGAGCCGATCGACCTCGCGGGGTCCGATCAGTCCGCGCTCCACTCCCGGCCCGGCCAGCAGCGCGCCATACCGCCGGATCAACGGCAGCGCCGGGCCGAACAGGGCGACAGCCGCCTCGGGCGGAGCGGGCAGGCTTGCATCGAGCATCAGCATTCCCAGTTTCACGTGGAACCGTTACGCAGCGAACGCTGCGTACTGCGTCCATCTTGGCAAAGAGCCGAGCTGCGTTACATATCAGCCCGTGGGTATCGCCCGGACGTGTCCCATGAGCGTGCCTATACGGCGTGCGACAAAGAAGCGGCCCCGTCTCACGCGAGACGGGGCCGCTCTGGCTGCGTCAGATCAACGCCCGGGAGTGCCGGCTTGCTTGCCTACACCGGTAGCACGACCACTCGGCGGTTGGGCTCCTCGCCCTCGGACTCGCTACGCACTCCGGCAGCGGCCACCGCGTCGTGCACCATCTTGCGTTCGAAGGGACTCATCGGTGCCAGCTTCACCGCCTGGCCGGTCTCCCTCACCTTCTTCGCCGTCTCGACGCCGAGCCGCTCCAGCTCCGCCCGCCGGGCCGCCCGGTGCCCGCCGACGTCGAGCATCAGCCGGGTGCGCTCGCCGGTCTCGCGCGCCACCGCCAGCCGGGTCAGCTCCTGGAGCGCCTCGAGCACCTCGCCCTGCGACCCGATCAGCTGGTCGAGCCCGGTTCCGACGATCGAGACGGCCGCGCGGTCGCCCTCGACGTCCATGTCGATGTCGCCGTCCAGGTCCGCGATGTCGAGCAACCCCTCGAGATAGTCGGCCGCGATCTCGCCCTCCTCCTCGAGCCGGGTCAGCTCGTCCTGCTCCTCCTGTGCGGAAACCGCCTGCGCCGCATCGACAGCCGAATCCGTCACCGTGTACTCCCTAGATTTCTCCTGGCCCCGCTTCCGCCGGGCCCTGCCTCGGGGCTGCCCCCGCGAAAGCTATTTCTTACGCCCGCTGCGCGTCGTCCGCACCGGTTGGTTGCGTTGCTGCTTCGGCCGCGCATCCTCCACCTGCGCATTCCCCGCCTGCGCACCGGCCGCCACCTTGGCGGCGCTGCCGTTCGCCGACGGCTTCGCGCCCGCGTTCTTGCCGGCGGTGGTCTTGCCCACGGCCTTGCCCGCGCCGTCCTTGGCACCCGAAGCGACCACGACCGCGTCAACCGGCTCGCCGCGCTTCTCGGCCCGCTTCGCCGCCTTGGCCGCCTGCCGGGCCAGGTGCGCCTCGTGCGCCTTCGAACCGGGCAGCGGGCTGTTATGCAGCACGTAGAACTGCTGGCCCATGGTCCAGAAGTTCGTCGTCAGCAGGTAGATGAGCACACCGACCGGGGCGATGAAGCAGAAGAACGCCATCATCACCGGCATGATGTAGAGCATCGCCTTCTGCTGCTGCACCATCGGGTTGTCCGGCGCGCTGTTCTTCAGGATCATCTGGCGCTGCGTGATGAACTGCGTCACCACGTAGACCGCCGTCATCACCAGGATCACGATCTTGACGCTGTTCACGCTGGCGCCGGCCAGCTGCGCCGCCGGGGTGTTGAAGTGGGCCGAGATCGGCGCGCCGAAGATGTGCGCCTGCTTGGCGCTCTGGACCAGCTCCTTGGACATGAAGAACAGGCTGGTGCCGCTGGCGACGTTGTAGAGCAGCCGGTAGAGCGCGGTGAAGAACGGCATCTGCACCAGCAGCGGCAGACAGCTGGCGAACGGGTTGGTCCCGTGCTCCTTGTAGAGCGCCATCGTCTCGCGCTGCTGGCGCTGCTGGATCTCGCGCTTCTTGACCGGGTCGAGCCGCGCCCGCTCAAGCTCCTTCTTGTACTTGTCCTGGAGCTTCTTCATCTCGGGCTGCACGACCTGCATCGCCCGCATCGACTTGATCTGCTTGACGAACAGCGGGATCAGCGCGGCGCGGATGACCAGGGTGAGGAAGACGATCGACAGGCCCCAGGACCAGCCGCTGTTGGGGAGGAAGATCGTGCTGAAGAGCCTATGGAATTGTACGATTATCCAGCTGACGCCCCAGATCAGCGGGCCCAGTAACTTGTCATACCACTGCACGGTCAGGCTCCTCGGCTCGACTCAGACCCACGAAAACCTCATACGGAACGGCGCGCCGAAGCAGCGTCCCCATCCACTTCTTCCACTATCCGCCACCGGCCGCGTGGAGGCACCGGATCAACGCCTCCCGCACTCCACGGGTTGCACCGCAGGATCCGCCATGTCGTCAGGATGGTGCCCTTCACCGATCCGTGGACCGCCATGGCCTCGTACCCGTAGTGCGAGCAGCTCGGGTAGTAGCGGCACACCGGCCCCAGCATCTTCGAGATGGTCAGCTGGTAGAGCCGGATCAGGCCCATCAACAAGTACTTCATCGCTGTCGCTACCGTCCGAGTCGGCGCAGTGCGGAATCCAGGTCACGGGCCAGTTCCCCTGTCGGAGCGCCGGCCGCGGGCGGCAGTGCCCGCACCACCAACACGGCGCCTTCCGGCAGCGTGTCGAGCCGGGCCGCCACCAGGTGCCGCAGGCGGCGCTTGACCCGGTTGCGGGTCACCGCCGAACCGACCGCCTTGCTTACGACGAAGCCCGCACGGGCGGGACCCGTACGGGCTTCGGCAACGCTTGGATCGACCGCGTCCCGCTCGGCCGGCCACAGGTGCGCGACCAGGGTCGCCCGCCCGGCCCGGCGCCCGCCGCGGATCGCGCGGGCGAACTCGTCGCCCCGCTTCACACGGCGGTCTGCGGGCAGCACCTGGACTAGGCAGTCAGGTTGCGTCGGCCCTTGGCCCGGCGCGCGGAGATGATGGCCCGGCCGGCGCGCGTGCGCATGCGCAGCCGGAAGCCGTGGGTCTTGGCACGACGCCGGTTGTTCGGCTGGAAGGTGCGCTTGCTCACTGGGGGCTCCAGACAGATGCTGAGTCGGTCTTCGAGGCCGCGATGCCATTACCGCGCTGCGTGGAGCGTTAGCTGCTCCGAGGCCTGTAACGTCCCGCGAGAGGCGTCCCGACTACAGGCATGACACAACGCTAGTCGGCATCCCGACCTGATTACGGTACGCGGCCGATCGCCGATGGGTCAAACCGCGCGACTCGTGCCCATCCGGTACCCGTGACCGGCCCCGACGCGGTGGTCCGCGCAAGTTGGCACAGATCAGCCACGGCGCGTTGCAACTTTAGGCACAGCCTGTGGACAACAAGTTGAACACCGTGCCCCGGATGGCTACCGTCATCCGAGTCGCTATTGCCGGTCGAGTCGTCCGAATTCAGGTCCGCACCATGTCCGAGCTGCACACTTCGTGCTCACAGCGGACGAGGCCGGGCCGCCGGAACCGACCCGGGGGAAACACCGGCGATCCCGCTGTGTATGACGCCGGGTTTTCCACAGGACTTGTGGAAAACTTGTGGACGGGCGCGACCCCTGCCCAGACCCGACCCGTGAGTGGTAGCCGTGCCTGACGAGACCCACCGTTCCGCCGCCGCGGACCCGCCGCCCGGCGACTTCGCCTCGGTGTGGGCCACCTTTCTGGCCGGGATGGACGCCGCCGACTCGATCAGCCCGGGGGACCGGGCCTTCCTCGGCGTGATCGTGCCGATGGCGCTGGTCGGCGACACCGCCCTGCTGAGCGTGGGCGACGAGTTCTCCAAGGGGGTTCTGGAGACCAAGCTGCGCGACCTGATCACCTCGGGGCTCGGCCGCATCCTCGGCCAGGAGATCCGCATCGCGGTCACCGTCTCCGCCGCCAAGCCGACGCCGATCCAGACCGCGCCGCGACTGCCGTTCTCATCGCCGTCGTCGCCGGGACCGGGGGAGCGGCTGTCGATCGACCTCGACGAGCCGACCGGACCGAGCACGTCTCCGGCCCCGATTCCACCGCCGACACGCAGCCCCGAGTTCGTTAACGGCGACCGCGACACCGACACGCTCGCCGGTGCGGCCGGGTCCGCGGTACCAGGTCGGCACGACGGTGCACCGCACGGACGGCAGAGCGGGAGCTCCGGAGCCGGCGGCAAGGACGCCGAGCCCGCCCGCCTGAACCCCAAGTACCTGTTCGAGACCTTCGTCATCGGGTCGAGCAACCGCTTCGCGCACGCGGCGGCGGTCGCGGTGGCCGAGGCACCGGCGAAGGCCTACAACCCGCTGTTCATCTACGGGGACTCCGGCCTCGGTAAGACACACCTGCTGCACGCGATCGGCCACTACACCCGCTCGCTGTATCCGGGCACCAAGGTGCGTTACGTCAGCACCGAAGAGTTCACCAACGACTTCATCAACGCGATCCGCGACGGCAAGCAGGACCTGCTGCGGCGCCGTTACCGCGACATCGACATCCTGATGATCGACGACATCCAGTTCCTGGAGAACAAGGAAGGCACGCAGGAGGAGTTCTTCCACACCTTCAACGCGCTGCACAACTCCAACAAGCAGATCGTCATCTCCAGCGACCGGCCACCCAAGCAGCTGACCACCCTGGAGGACCGGCTGCGCTCGCGCTTCGAGTGGGGCCTGATCACCGACGTCCAGCCGCCCGAACTCGAGACCCGCATCGCGATCCTGCGCAAGAAGGCCGCGCAGGAAGGCCTGAACGCGCCGCCCGAGGTGCTCGAGTTCATCGCGAGCAAGATCTCCACCAACATCCGCGAGCTCGAGGGCGCGCTGATCCGGGTCACCGCCTTCGCCTCGCTCAACCGCGCACCGGTGGACTTCCCGCTCGCCGAGGCGGTGCTGCGCGACCTGATCCCGGACACCGGCGGCTCGGAGATCACCACCGCGACCATCATGGCGCAGACCGCCGCGTACTTCGGCCTGTCCATGGAAGACCTCTGCGGCACCTCCCGCAGCCGGGTGCTGGTGACCGCGCGTCAGATCGCGATGTACCTGTGCCGCGAGCTGACCGACCTGTCGCTGCCCAAGATCGGTCAGCAGTTCGGCGGCCGCGACCACACCACGGTGATGCACGCCGACCGGAAGATCCGCTCCCTGATGGCGGAGCGCCGGTCGATCTACAACCAGGTCACCGAGTTGACCAACCGCATCAAGTCCATGCGCGGCTGACGGACGCCTCCGAGGCGCGCCGCGGCACGTGTACGAGGCCGAGGCGGCGTTCGCAGCTAACGGACGCATCGAGGCTCCCGAGGCCGGCACACGGCAACCGAACGGTGACCCGCGCGACGACCGCATAACGACCAGACAACGACCGTACGGTGACCACGAGACGACCGCGAGACGACTACGTCGGCCGACACCTCGAACTCCTCCTTGGTGGCTGACGAACTTCCCCAACGCCCTTGCCAGTCACCACTACCGGTCACCTCTGTCAGCCATCGCTGCCAGCCACCGTCAGCCACCGCGTTCTGTGTATCGCCACCAGTACCAGCCACCGCTGCCAGTCACCGCGTTCTGTGTATAGGCACCAGTACCAGTCACCGCTGTCAGCCACCGCTCTCAGCTACAGCTACCGGTCACCGCTCTCAGCTACAGCTGCCGGTCACCGCTGTCAGCCATCGCGTTCTATCTGTCGCCACCAGTGCCGGTCACTGTGCATTAGCCACCGCTGCCGCCATCGCAATCCGCCTGTCGGCACCACCGCCGTCACCACCGTCATCACAGTCGTCTGTCAATCACGGTCCTCGGTCATCGGCGTTCCGTCGATCCGATGCTCGCTCCCAGCCACCCCCACCCTCTCCGCCCTTCCCCGGTCACCCCGCCGCGTTCATTTCGTCGGGACGCCGGTGTGTCATGCCCCCGAGCCTGGAATTAATCGACTAATGTCTGCATCGACCCAGCGATGCATATACACCTTCAAAAGAGACATAGCGGACATATCTTTGAGGCCAGAGCCGGTTTTCCCACACCCTGTGGACGCCTGGGGATAACTTCTGTGCATAAACGCCGCAGGTCCCCGCGGTGTCACCGATTTGAGTGAACTGGTTATCCCCAGGCCTGGTGATCATTTTGGGGATAGCTTGTGCAAAACCTGGTTCGAGCTGTGGACGCGCTGGGGACAACTTTTCGTCATCCACAGGACACCTTCACTTATCCCCAGCTTCTCCACACCCCCTGTGGACGAAAATTCCACTGCTGAACTGGGAAAAGGGCGCTTTTCCACATTTCCACAGCGCCTACTACTACGACTACAGAGATATAAGCCCGGAACCAGAACGGCAGCTGGGTCGAGCCGAATCTGTGGAAAAACCTCGCCGGTTGTCAGAGGTCCAAACTCTCGGCATCCCGCTACAGTGGCACCGAAGGCCGCCGCGGAGCCCCAACGGCTTTCTTCCGTCCACAGCGTTGTGGAAAACCTTCGCTCCGGAGGAATCTCGGCCCGGCCGCCCCCGCTGTCGGCGGAAGGCGGCATGATGGTTGCCTACTCGGTCCCGCGCGCCGCGGCGCGAGGCCCCGACCGTCAGGAGGCGGATACCCGGTGAAGTTCCGTGTGGAACGTGACGTACTTGCCGACGCGGTCGCCTGGACCGCCCGCTCGCTGCCCGCCCGCCCGCCGGCCCCGGTGCTCGCCGGGCTGCTGTTGCGGGCCGAGGACGGCCAACTGACCGTCTCCGGGTTCGACTACGAAGTCTCGGCGCGCGCCGAGGTCTCCACCGACATCGAGGAGAGCGGCACCGCGCTGGTCTCGGGCAAGCTGCTGGCCGAGATCACCCGCTCGCTGCCCAACCGCCCGGTGGAACTGGCGACCGAAGGCTCCAAGGTCACCCTGGTGTGCGGCACCTCGCGGTTCACCCTCCAGACCATGCCGGTGGACGACTACCCCGCCCTGCCCGACATGCCCGGAGCCAGCGGCGCCATCGCGGGCTCGACCTTCGCCGCCGCCGTGGCCCAGGTCGCCGTCGCCGCCGGCAAGGACGACACGCTGCCGTTCCTGACCGGCGTCCGGGTCGAGATCAACGGCGACACGCTGCGGCTCGCCGCGACCGACCGCTACCGGCTCGCGGTGCGCGAGATCCTCTGGAAGCCCGAGCGCGCGGACGCCGAGGCCGTCGCGCTGGTCCCGGCCAAGACGCTGCACGAAATCGCTAAGTCGCTCACCTCAGGCGAGTGGGTCACCATCGCGCTGTCCGGTGAGGACGGCAAGTCCGGCGAGGGGCTGATCGGCTTCGAGGCCGGCGGCCGCCACACCACCACGCGGCTGCTCGAGGGCGAGTTCATCAAGTACAACGCCCTCTTCCCTGCCGAGTACACCGGCGCCGCGGTGATCGAGACCGCGCCGCTGATCGAGGCGGTCAAGCGGGTCGCGCTGGTGGCCGAGCGCAACACGCCGGTGCGGCTGAACTTCTCCGCCGGACAGGTCACCCTCGAGGCCGGCTCCGGCGACGAGGCGCAGGCCTCGGAGTCGATGGACGCGGTGTTCGACGACGCCGACATCTCGGTCGCCTTCAACCCGGGCTACCTGCTCGAAGGCCTCGGTGCGATCGACGCGCCGTACGCGCAGCTGTCCTACACGACCTCCACCAAGCCCGCGGTGATCACCGGCCGCCCGGCCGTGGACGCCGAACACGACCCCGCGTACCGCTACCTGATCATGCCGATCCGTCTCTCCGGCTGAGCCGCGCGCAGTACGGCGGGGCGCGGTGTGCGGCCATCGGGCACTGGCGATACGGTCGAACCCGTAAGCGACTGAATCCACAAGCGACGACGGGGTCAGACGGACCACGCACCAGTCCCGCGCGCAGGGACAGAGGGAAGGCGTCATGGAACTCGGACTCATCGGTCTGGGCAAGATGGGCGGGAACATGCGCGAGCGCATCCGCCGGGCGGGGCACACCGTGGTCGGCTACGACCGCAGCCCCGACCTGTCGGACGCCGGCTCGCTCAAGGATCTGGTCGGCGCGCTCTCGGCGCCCCGGGTGGTCTGGGTCATGGTCCCGGCCGGCGCGCCGACCCACTCGACCATCGAAGAGCTCGGCGAACTGCTCGCCGAGGGCGACGTGGTCGTCGATGGCGGCAACTCACGGTGGACCGACGACAAGAAGCACGCCGAGCACCTTGCCGCCAAGGGCATCGGCTTCGTGGACGCTGGCGTGTCCGGCGGCGTGTGGGGCCTACAGAACGGCTACGGGCTGATGGTCGGCGGCTCCGACGAGAACGTCGCGAAGGTGCAGCCGATCTTCGACGCGCTCAAGCCGGAGGGCGAGTTCGGGTTCGTGCACGCCGGCGCGGTCGGCGCGGGCCACTTCTCCAAGATGGTCCACAACGGCATCGAGTACGCGATCATGCAGGCCTACGCCGAGGGCTGGGAGCTGCTCGAAGCGGTGCCCGAGGTCACCGACGTGCGCGAGGTCTTCCGCTCGTGGAAGGAAGGCACCGTCATCCGCTCCTGGCTGCTGGATCTGGCCGTGGCCGCCCTCGACCAGGACGAGCACCTGGAGAAGCTGCGCGGATACGCCGAGGACTCCGGCGAGGGCCGCTGGACGGTGCAGGCGGCCATCGACCACGCCGTGCCGCTGCCCGCGATCACCGCCTCGCTCTTCGCCCGGTTCACCTCCCGCCAGGAGGACTCGCCGTCGATGAAGATGGTCGCCGCGCTGCGCAACCAGTTCGGCGGGCACGCGGTCACCGGCGTCGATGGCAAGTCGGCCGCCGAGCACCGCGCTCCCGGCGCCTGATCGCGCCGCGACGCGGTAACACTGGTCATGCGGTAACACGCGAAGAACGCGATAACAGGAAAGCAGTGCGTCTTAGCCACCTGTCGTTGGCCGATTTCCGGTCATACGCCGGCCTCGAGCTCCCCCTCGAGGCCGGCGTGGGCGTGCTCGTCGGCCCGAACGGTCAGGGCAAGACGAACATCATCGAGGCGATCGGTTACCTCGCCAACCAGGGCAGCCACCGGGTGGCGCAGGACGCCCCGCTGGTGCGTGCGGGCGCCGAGCGCGCCGTGGTGCGCGGCGCGATATGGCACGAGGACCGCACCGCGCTGATAGAACTGGAGATCAATCCAGGCCGGTCGAACCGGGCGCGGCTCAACCGCTCGCCGGTGAACCGTCCCCGCGACGTGCTGGGATACCTGCGCACGGTGCTGTTCGCCCCGGAGGACCTGGCGCTGGTCAAGGGGGATCCGGCGGAGCGGCGCCGGTTCATCGACGAACTCCTGGTCGCCCGCGCGCCGCGTTACGCCGGGGTGCGCGCCGACTACGAGCGCGCGCTCAAGCAACGCAACGCCCTGCTGCGGTCCGCGTCGATGCTGCGGCGCGGCGCGCGCGGAGGGCAGGCTGCTGACTTGAGCACCCTCGACGTCTGGGACGCCCACCTTGCCAAGGCCGGCGCCCAACTGCTCGCCGCCCGGCTCACGCTGCTGCGGGCGCTGGCGCCGCTGGTGGACAAGGCGTACGGCACGATCGCCGGCCACCCCGGCGCGAGCCTGGAGTACCGGCCGTCCTGCCCGCTCGAATCCGCCGTCTCCGCCGACGACCTCCAGGCCACGCTCGCCGCCGCCCTGGCGCAGTCCCGCCCGGACGAAGTGGAGCGCGGCGTCACCCTCGTCGGCCCACACCGCGACGACTTGATGCTGGCGATCGACCACGGCAGCGGGCCGCTCCCGGCGAAGGGCTACGCGAGCCACGGCGAATCGTGGTCCTTCGCCCTGTCGGCGAAGCTGGCCGCCTACGAACTGCTGCGGTCCGACGGAATCGAGCCGGTGCTGCTGCTCGACGACGTCTTCGCCGAGCTGGACTCCTCGCGTCGGGCGCACCTCGTCTCCGTAGCCTCCGCGGCCGAACAGGTGCTGATCACCGCCGCCGTCGCGGCCGACGTCCCGGCAGAGTTGGACGGCGTGCGGTACACGGTCACCAAGGGCGAGGTCGTCCGTGACGACGCGGCCGTCCATGACGACGGCGTTATGCACGGCGACGACGCGGAGCGTGCCGATTGACCGTTCCCAGCGACGAACAAGGCTCGGCCCAACGTTCCGGTGGCGACCTGCGCGGCCCCGACCTCGCCCGCGCCGCGCTGGCCGCCGCGCGCAGCCGAGCCCGCCGGCTCGAGGAGGGCAGGGCACTGCGGCGCGGCTCCGCCG
>JBKOWZ010000142.1:0-12371 GCA_046724665.1 Actinomycetota bacterium | reverse complement strand
GGGGGGGGGGGGGGGGGGGGGGGGGGGGGGGGGGGGGGGGGGGGGGGGGGGGGGGGGGGGGGGGGGGGGGGGGGGGGGGGGGGGGGGGGGGGGGGGGGGGGGGGGGGGGGTTGTGGGGGTGAGTCGCGTTGGGTTGCGGTGAGTTGCGGTGGCGGTGAGTTGGGGCGTTGGGTGGAGTTAGTCGAGTACGTCGGCTAGGTCGTAGGGGGCGGGGACGTCCAGTTGGTCGTATCGGCAGCTCTGCGGCTCGCGGTCCGGGCGCCAGCGGACGAACCGCGCGCTGTGCCGGAAGCGGTCGGCCTGCAACTGGTCGTAACGCACCTCGCACACGAGCTGCGGGTGCAGCGGGATGAACGACGTGTCCTTTCCGGCGTTCCATCGGTGCTGCGCGCCGGGCCTGCGGTGCTCGTCGTCCTCGGCGGCCTCGAGCCACGGATGTGGGGCGCCTTCGGCTAGGCGCAGCGGCGCGAGTTCGTCGATCAATGCGGCGCGGCGGGCCATCGTGAACGCGCTGGCGCCGCCCACGTAGTTGAGTACGCCGTCCGCGCCGTACAGGCCGAGCATCAGCGAACCGACCACGGGGCCGCTCTTGTGCAGGCGGTAGCCGGCGACGACCACGTCCGCCGTGCGCTCGTGCTTGACCTTTACCATCACCCGTTCGCCGGGCCGGTACGTGCCGTCCAGCGGCTTCGCGATCACGCCGTCGAGCCCCGCGCCCTCGAAGCGTTCGAACCAGGTCCGCGCGAGCGCCGCGTCGTCCGTCGCGCGGGTGACGTGTACGTGCTTGTGCTTGCCGAATAAGCCGGTCAGCGTAGCGCGCCGGTCGGCGAACGGACGCGACGTCAGGTCCTCGTCGTCCAGCGCGAGTACGTCGAACGCGACGAATGACGCCGGGGTGCGCTCGGAGAGCAGGCGGATTCGTGACTCCGCCGGATGGATGCGGTCGCTGAGGCGATCCCAGTCGAGTCGGCCGCCGACGACCACGACCACCTCGCCGTCGAGCACGCAGCGGGGCGGCAGCGCCTTGTCGAGGGCGGCGACGAGCTCGGGGAAGTAGCGGGTGAACGACTTGCCGCCGCGACTGCCGAGCTCGATCTGCGGGCCGTCGCGGAACACGACGCACCGGAAACCGTCCCATTTCGGCTCATACAGATAGTCGCCGACCGGCACCGCGGCCGCGGATTTGGAGAGCATCGGCTCGACGGGGGGCATCACCGGCAGCTTCATCATCTGTCCTTGAGTTGGGCCGGGTACCAGGAAAGCATGTGTGGCGGTCTTGGGCATGCTTTCGCGGGCCGATCAAGGGGCCGGACGGGCGACGGCGGGTGATGGTCAGTGCCGGGACCACTGCTGGCTGGGGCTGCCGTCACAGGTCCACAGGACCAGCGCGGTGCCGTTCGCGCTGCCCTGGCCGGCCACGTCCAGGCAGAGGTTCGCGTAGTTGCTGGTGATCGAACCGTCCGGGTGGAGCGTCCACTGCTGGTTCGCCCCGCCGTTGCAGCTCCACAGCGCGACCTTGGCGCCCGGCGTCGTGCCGAAGCCGAGGTCGTCGAGGCAGTACGCGCCGCCGTTCTGGGTCAGCTGCCCCGTCGCCGTGACCGTCCACGTCTGGGCTGGGGTGCCGTTGCAGTCGTAGATGTCCTCGTTCGTGCCGTCGGCGAAGATCCGCCCGGCGGTGTCCATGCACTTGTTGGTCAGTGTATTGACGAAGACCATGTCGCCGGTGGTCGGCGCGGATGTGCTCGATGACGGGCTCGCCGTTGGGCGCGGCGCCGAGGGCAGCACCACGGCCAGCGGCGTGGGGCTGGTCACGGCGGTCGGGGGCGCGGACGCGGACTTCGTAGCGGCGGCTGTGGTGGTGTCGCTTGACCCGCCGGTCATCGACATCGCGGCGACGATGAGGGCACTGACGACCACGACGGCGGCGGCGATGCCGGTTTCTGTTTTGTGGTCGGTGATGAAGCGGGGGAGGGGGATGCGGGTGTTGCTGTTGTTGGGGTGGTTGGTGGGAGGTCTGGGTTCGGGCGTGTTGGTGGAGAGGGGGAGGGAGAGGCCGGGGATTACGGACAGGAGTTGGGTGGAGTCGCCGGACAGTTCGTTGCGTAACGTCGTCGCGAGTTGCGCAGCGGTTGGCCGGTAACGCGGGTCCTCTTCGAGGCAGGCGGCGATGGCGCGTGACAGTGAGTCAGAGATTGAGTCGGTGATATTGGCGATCGGCTGTGGGTGCGGGGAGTAGGCGGGCGGGTGTGTGGGGGAGGGGGAGTGTCCTGTGAGGCACTCGTACAGGAGTGCGCCTACTGCGTATACGTCGGCGGGTGCGGTTGTGGGTTGCGGTTCGGGCGTGGTGGCTTGAGTGGCGCGGGTGACTAGGGCGGCCATCCCGAAATCGGTCAGTACGGCGGTACGCGGGGAGCCGTCGAGGCCCGGCGTGAGTAGCACGTTCGCGGCGTGGAGGCTGCCGTGCGCGATTCCGGCCGCATGCGCGGCGACTAGGGCGTCGCATACCTGCGCGATCAGGGGCACCACTTGTGCCGACGGCATCATGCCGTCGCGCGCCAGCTGGCTGCGCAGGCTTTCGCCGAGGACCAGCGGCGACCGCAGCGCGAGCCAGCCATCGGCCACGACGGCGTCGTCCACCGCGACGATTCCCGGATGGCCGAGCTCGGCCACCGCGTTCAGCGCCGCGTAGAGCTCGGCGACCGCACCCTCGTCGGCCACCAGTTCGGGTCGCAGCAGCTTGACCGCGTGCTCGGTACCGCTCGACGCCTCGCGGCAGCGCCACACCGTGCCGGACGCGCCCGCTCCCAGCTGGTCGAGCAGGTCGAACCGCCCGCCGAGCCGCCATGGGGGATCAGCCACGTGCCGTCTCGTCCTCTCGCCCTCGCCGAGCTGTCGCGGAATGCCGAGCATTCTACGAACATCGGTGCCGGGGGCGTAGCATGGCGGGCCGGTTTGTCGGGATTTGTCAGGGGAGGACGACGAGTTCCCGGGTGGTGACGTTGAGGCGTTCGCCGCCGTCCTGCGTGCAGACGACGATGTCCTCGATCCGCGCACCGTACCGTCCCGGCAGGTAGATGCCGGGCTCGATGGAGAACGCCATGCCCGGCTCCAGCGGCAGCGGACTGCCGGCGACGATGTACGGTTCCTCGTGCCCTTCGAGGCCGATCCCGTGGCCGGTGCGGTGGATGAAATACGCGCCGAACCCCGCCTCCGCGATGATGTCGCGGCCGACGGCATCGAGGCGCTCGGCCGTGATGCCCGGCCGTACCGCGTCCGTCTGCGCGCGCTGCGCGGTGAGCAGCACGTCGTACAGCCGGTGGAATTCCTCGGGCGGCTCACCGACGGCGTACACACGCGTCGAGTCGGAGCGGTAACCGTCCTGCGTGGTGCCGCCGATGTCCACGACTACCGGGTCGCCGGGCTCGATGACGCGGTCGGACACCTCGTGGTGCGGGCTGGCGCCGTTGGGGCCAGAGCCGACGATCACGAAGTCGGCACGCACGTGACCCTCGGCGAGGATGGCCTCCGCGATGTCGCGGCCCACCTCGCGCTCGGTACGGCCCGCGCGCAGCCATTCGGCCATCCGCTCGTGCACGCGGTCGATCGCCGCGCCGGCCTGCCTTAGCGCCGCGACCTCCGCCGGGGTCTTACGCATCCGCAGCGCGCCCAGCACGCCTCCGGCAAGCTCCTGACGCACGTTCGGCAGCGCGGCGCGGAAGGCCATGACCTTCTCGGCCCACATGTGGTTGTCCACGCCGACGCACGCGATCCCGGCGGGCAGGCGCGAGGCGGCGAGGGCATAGGGGTCGTCGGTCTCGTCCCACGCGCAGATCTCGATGCCGAGGCCGCCGGCAGGGGAAACCTGCGCCGCGGGCTGCTCCAGCCTCGGCACCAGGAGGACCGGCTCGCCCTCGGCCGGCAGGATCAGGCAGGTCAGCCGCTCCAGCGGCTGCGCTTCGTAGCCGGTAAGGTAGCGCAGGTCCGCGCCCGGGCTGACCAGCAGCGCGTCGAGTCCGGCGCGGGCGGCGGCCGCACGCGCGACGCTCAGCCGCTCTGCGGTGTACAGGGGCCGGCCGGCTTCGGTGGTCCTCATCCCCATGACATTACTCGACAGTTCGACTGTTCGACGGTTAGGTGAGGTCGTGTGAGTCGGGTCCTGATCCGGTTCGACGGCGAGGGCTGCGGCGTCGGCGAGCTGAGCTGGGGTCAGCAGGAGATCTGGGGCGCCATCCGGCGGTACGGCAATTCCCTGGCCCTCAGCGGCGTGGTCGCACTGCCCGACGGGACCACCGTGGACGACGTCGTGGCTGGTCTGAGGTACCTCATCGGCCGCCACCAATCGCTGCGCACCCGACTGGCCTTCGACGGGAACGGCCACGCGCGCCAGGTCGCCGCCGAGCGCGGCGAGCTGGAGCTGGAACTCGTGGACGCCGCTTCCGGCACCGATCCGGCCGAGGTCGCCGAGGGGGTTCTCGCGCGGCTCGCCGGAACGAACTTCGACTATGAAAACGAGTGGCCGCTGCGGACGGCGCTGATCCGGCACCGGGGCGGGGTCACGCACATGGTCGCCGTGTACTGCCATCTCGCGCTCGACCAGTCGGGGCTGGACGCGCTCGTGGCCGACCTGGCGAACCGCGACCCTGACACCGGACGCGCCACACGCCCGGTGGCCGGCCTCCCGCCGCTGGAACAGGCCCGGCAGCAGGGCACTGCGTCGGGGCGCCAGCAGAGCGAGACGGCGCTGCGGTATTGGGAACGCATGCTGCGATCCATACCGGCGCGACGCTTCCGTGACGGCGCCGAGTACGGCGGCGCCGGGGCTGGACGGTATGTGGAGGCGCACTTCACCTCGCCCGCGGTGCGCGCGGCGCTCGCGCTGATCGCCGCGCGCACGAGAAGCGGCAGCGCCCCGATCCTGCTCGCCGCCTACGCCGTGGCGCTGGCGCGCGTCACCGGCTGCAACCCCAGCGTGGCCCGCGTCGTGGTGGGCAACCGGTTCCGCCCCGGGCTCGCCGACTCGGTGAGCACCGTGAACCACCCCGGACTGTGCGTCATCGACGTGGCGGGCATCGGCTTCGCGGAGGCGGTCGCACGCGCGGCGCGCGCGTCGATGAACGCTTATAAGCACGCGTACTACGACCCGGTACGCCGCGACGAGCTGGTCGCCGCGGTCGGCCGGGAACGCGGCGAGGAGATCGACCTGTCCTGCTTCTTCAACGATCGGCGCAGGGCTGATGCGGTTGCGGCGCAGGCTGTTCCCAGCATGCGGGATGTTCTTGGGCTGTTGGGCCGAAGTACCCTGCGATGGGATCTGGAGCCGGAGCAGAGCGGCGAGCGGCTCTTCGTCCACGCCGAGGACGTGCCCGGCGCGGTGTTCTTGAAGGCCCGCGCGGATACCGCCTATCTTCCGCAAGCCGAAATCGAGGCGCTGCTGCGCGGCATTGAGGCGGTACTCGTCGAGGCGGTTTCGAATCCCGACGCGGCGACGGCCGTGACCGGGTGAGTCAGTTGGCGCTGTGCGCCGAGCGGCACGCGTCCAACAGCTCGCGCGCCTGGGCGAGTGCGAAGATCCGCCGCAGCCGGGTGCCGACCCCGCTCAGACCGAAGTGCGTCCGGCCGGTCAGGGCCCGGCTCCGCGCCCACTCCAGCACCTCGATCCCGGAGCAGTCGCAGAAGGTCACCGCGCTCAGGTCGATGGTCAGCGACTCGGGCGGCGGCTTGCGCAGGCACTCGGCCACCGCCGCGCGTATCTGCTCGGCACTGGATATGTCGATCTCGCCGTTGAGGGTTATCACGGCGCCGGCGGGCCCGCGCCGCGGGATCGCGCGCAGGATGGACGGCGACGAGGCGCCGGTGAAGGAGTGATCGGCGTCCAGCAGGCTGGTCATCGCGAACCCCTCCTTAACGGTGCGTACCTGATCGGCTACAGGCACAGGCTAGGTGCGCCGACCGGGAACCGTCAATCAAGACTCTGTGGTCGCCAGGGCGCGCCGATCACCCGTTTGGCGGCGTAGCGCGCCGAACGGCCGCCGCCGGGTGCTGGAATCGGCGCGAGGGGGTAACCGTGCGGTACATCCGGCGTCACGCGTGAGGTGCCAGGCCATGACCGCGGCTCATGAGCATTATGTCGTCGCAGGCGAGAAGCAGGATTGGGACGAGATCCTGGCGCATGTGCGGGAGCACGGCGAGGACCGCCTCGTCGTCAACCTCGGGCCGCAGCACCCCTCGACGCACGGCGTGCTGCGGGTGATCCTCGAGCTCGAGGGGGAGACGGTGGTGCACGCCACCTGCGGCGTCGGCTACCTGCACACCGGGATCGAGAAGAACTGCGAGTACCGCACCTGGACGCAGGGCGTCACCTTCGTCACCCGCGCCGACTACCTCGCCCCGATCTTCAACGAGGTCGCCTACTGCCTCGGCGTGGAGAAGCTGCTCGGCGCCGAGGAGCAGGTGCCCGAGCGGGCCACCGTGGTCCGGGTGCTGCTGATGGAGCTGAACCGGATCACCTCGCACCTGGTCGCCATCGCCACCGGGGGCATGGAGCTGGGCGCGATCACCGTGATGACCTTCGGCTTCCGCGAGCGCGAGCTGGTGCTGGACATGCTGGAGGCGATCACCGGCAACCGGATGAACCACGCCTACATCCGCCCCGGCGGCCTGGTCGCCGACCTGCCGCCGGACGCCGCCGACAGGATCGCGCAACTGGTCCCGCTGCTGCGCAGCAGGCTGGAGGACTACCACCGGCTGCTCGACGCCAACCCCGTCTTCCTGGGCCGCACCCGCGGCGTCGCCACCCTGGACACCACCGGCTGCATCGCGCTCGGCGTGACCGGCCCGGTGCTGCGCGCCACCGGGCTGCCGCTCGACCTGCGCAAGGCGCAGCCGTACTGCGGTTACGAGCAGTACGACTTCGACGTGGTGACCGAGACCGGCGCCGACTCGTACAGCCGCTACCTGGTGCGGGTACTCGAGATGGAGCAGTCGCTGCGGATCGTGGAGCAGTGCCTCGACCGGCTGCGGCCCGGACCGGTGATGCTCGACGATCCGAACATCGCCTGGCCGGCCCGGCTCTCGCTGGGCGGCGACGGCCAGGGCATCGATCTGGACCGGGTCAGGCACATCATGGCCGAGTCGATGGAGGCGCTGATCTACCACTTCAAGCTGGTCACCGAGGGTTTCCGCGTCCCGGCCGGGCAGTGCTACACGGCGGTCGAGTCCCCGCGCGGCGAGCTCGGCGCGCATCTGGTCGCCGACGAGGGCACCCGGCCCTACCGCGTCCACCTGCGCGACCCTTCCTTCGCGAACCTCCAGGCGCTGCCCGCGCTGGTCGAGGGCGGCCTGCTCGCCGACGTGATCGCCGCCGTCGCCTCGCTCGACCCGGTGCTCGGCGGTGTGGACCGGTGAGAGGAGAGCGGCGGAAAAGGAGCCGAATGCAGTAGTGCACCCGGCTGTCACACTTCCTCGTCCCGACTCGTCGTCGGTAGTGAGTACCGCACAATCGAGTGAGGAGAGCGGGATGTTGAAGAACCTGATGTACGTGACGGTCTACGTGAGCGACCTCGACCGCGCGCTGGAGTTCTACACCGAGAAGCTCGGGCTGCAAAAGCGCATCGACGCCCCCGGCCTCAACGGCCGCTTCCTGACGGTCGCGCCGGGCGACGAGTCGGTCGAGCTCCTGCTGTGGCCGACCGCGTCGATTCCGCAGCCGGCGCCCGACACGGCGCAGACGGACGTCGTGCCCGGCCCGATCTTCATCGAGTCCGACGATCTGGCGAAGGACTTCGAGGCGCTGCGGGCGCGCGGCGTCACCTTCGTGGAGGATGCGCCGACGCCGTATCCCTTCGGCGTTCGCCTGACGGCGCTCGACCCCGACGGCAACCGGGTCGAGCTGCGCCAGCGCAGTCAGCCTCAGTAGTAGAACTCTGCGGTAGGTGTCCTCTGCCACTACCATCGGCGCATGACGGTCACGGCCCGATCCGCGCCCGCTGTGCCGGCGGGGCGTGCGGCGCAGTCGAGGCTGAGCACCCGCACCGGGCTGCGGCTCGGTGCGGGTGCGATCATCGGGCTCATACTCGCCCTCGGCCTGACGGTCTATCTCAGCACCGCGAGTAGTGACGACGCGATTCAGCACGCTGTGACGAATGCCGAGCCGCTGAGCGTCGCGGCCGAGGATATCTACCGCGGCCTGTCCGACGCCGACGCGACGGCCGCCGCGGTGTTCCTGTCCGGCGCGCAGGCCCAGAGCGGCGGGCCGCAGCGCTATGACGCCGACATCCGGCGCGTTTCCGCCGGCCTCGCCGCGATCAGTGCGCACGCGGGCTCGTCGCCGACGCTGCGCGACGCGGTCGCCCGGATCCTGGCCGACCTGCCGCAGTACACCGGGCTGATCGGTACGGCGCAGGCCGACGCCCGCCAGGACCTGCCGGTCGGCGCGGCGTACCTGCGTGAGGCCTCTGCCCTGATGCGCTCCGACCTGCTGCCCGCCGCGCAGCGGGTCTTGCAGGTGCAGTCCGACCGGCTGGCCGCCGACGACGCGACCGCGGGCAGCGGGCCGCAGTGGGAACTCGCCGCCACGGCGCTGGGGCTCGTCGGCCTCGGTCTGGCGCAGGCGTTCCTGACCCGCCGCACGAACCGGCTGCTCAACCCCGGGATCGCGGTCGCGACGCTGCTGGTGCTCGTCCTGGGTGCTTGGGCTTGGGCCGCCGCCGACTCGGCGTCGGACGACGTCGGCGCGGCCGGCGGCCACCGGCAGGCGGCGGATGTGCTGATCGCCACGGATCTGCTCGTGCTCCAGGCCCACGGCGACGAGTTGCTCAGCCTGGCGGCGCGCGGCGAGGACGTGGGTACGTACGAGAAGGACTTCAAGGCGGTCAGCGCCCGGCTCGGCAAGGTGATCGCGTCGGATCAGGGCCCGGGCATCGCGGACGCGAGGTCGGCCTATCAGGGCTGGATGACCGAACACAGTGCGCTGGTACAGCTGGAGACCAGCCCGCAGTCCGACAACACGGCGAACCTGCGTGCGCTGGCCGAGGTTACCGGGTCGCAGGCGGGTACCGGCAAGCAGTTCACCCGCGTCGACGGCGACCTGCGTGGCGCGGTGTCCGCCGAGGAGGCGGCCTATCTCGCCGCTGTCGATGCGGCCGCCTCGGATCTGGACGGTCTGGCGAACGGCGCCGCGGTGCTCGCGCCGGCCGCCCTCGCGGCCGGTGCCTACGGCGCCAACCAGCGGCTACGGGAGTACAGGTGAGGCCGTGACCGAGGTGAGGGACGGGGCGTCTACGGGTTCTGTGAGGCGGGCTGTCTCGATGAGGCGGGCTGCGCGTCGAATGGCGGCCGCCGCTACGGCCGCGGTGCTCACGGCGACGGCCGCCGCCTGTGGGTCGGCGCCCGCGCCGGTGTATCCGGCGGGCGACATCCGTGCCGCGGTCCCGGTGCCCAACGGGGTCGCGACCGCGTCGCCCGGCCCGAGCGGAGGCGTCTCGGTGAACGGCTGCGAGGCCAGCCTGCGCCCGTCCGGCTCCCTGCCGGCCCCGGGCGCGATGCCCGCGGGTTCGACCATGGCCAGGATCGAGGCGCGCGGCTACCTGATCGCCGGAGTCGATCAGGACAGCTACCTGTTCGGCTATCGCAATCCCGCGCCCGACCCGGCGGCGCAGCCGCTGATCGGCTTCGACATCGACTTCGTCCGCGAGATCGCCGCGGCGATCTTCGGCTCGCCGGACCGGGTGCGCTACAAGACCATCACCAAGGCCGAGCGGCTCAGTTCCCTGCGGCAGGGCTCGGTGGACCTGGTCGCCGACATCATGACCGTGGACTGCGAGCGCAAGCGGCAGGTCGATTTCAGCGCCGACTACTTCGACGCCGGGCAGCGCGTCCTGGTGAACCAGTCCTCGAGCGTGCGCGACATCCGGGACCTCGCGCACCGGAAGGTGTGCGCCGCCGGCGGGACCACCTCGCTCCAGACACTCGCGGACCCGAAGTACGCTCTGGTCCCGATCAGCGCGACCAACTGGGCCGACTGCCTGGTGATGCTCCAGCAGGGCGAGGTGGACGCCGTCTCCACCACCGACCTGATCCTGCTCGGCATCCAGGCGCAGGACCCGTACACGAAGATCGTCGGGCCGCGGATGACCTTCGAGCGGCACGGCCTGGGCATCCCGAAGGGCGAGGACGACTTCGTCAGGTTCGTGAACGGCGTGCTCGAGCGGATCAAGGCGGACGGCACATGGACGGCGATCTACGCGCACTGGGTCGGCAACCGCCTCGGCCCGATGCCCGCGCCCCCGCCGCCGGCCTATCAGTAGGCGGACGGGCGCCGGGCGGCGCTCATGCGTGGTCGAGTACTGATTCCGGTTCGCGGACCTGCGTCACGTGCCTGGCCAGCCGCCACCAGAGCACCACGAGCAGCGCGGCCAGCACGGCGCTGAAGGGCAGCAGCGTGCCGGTTCCGCCGGACTGCGCGAGCACCCCGGCCAGCCAGGGCAGCACGGAGCCGCCGATGACCGACACGCCGTTGATGAAGCCGATGGCGCTGGGCACGACGCGCGGCTCGGCCAGGCGCGGCGTGATCGCCATCGCGGTCGGGAAGAGCGGCCCGAGGAAGAAGCCGAGCAGGGCGAGGCTCACCGCGGCGGCCGGCCCGGAGCTGAGCCAGAGCAGCCCGCACGAGGCCAGAACCCCGCCAAGACACAGGAAGCTCACGCCGATCTCGCTCAGCCCGGCGCGCAGCGCGGCGGGACTGATCACGAAACGGCCCGCGGTGAGACCGAGCCAGTAGCCGCTGAGCGCGTACCCGGCGAGCAGCTGCGACTGGCCGCGCCCGGAGACCAGGAAGCCGAACGCCCAGTTGCCGACGCCGATCTCCAGGCCGACGTAGACCGCGAGGAACACCGCCGCCAGCATGACCGCGGGCTCGCGTACCGCCGCGGCGAGCAGGCCGCGGCCGTCCGGGCGCGTCTGCGGCTCGGGCTCCGGTGCAGGCGTGAGTTCCGGCTCGGCGGGCAGGGAGGTGCGTTGGACCGGATCCGCCTCGTGCTCGGAGACGGACCAGCCCGCCTTGGGCACGAGGAGCAGGACTCCGGCGAGCAGCACCGCGTTCGCCAAGGCGATCACCAGCCACACGCGCTGCCACGGCCACGAGCGCAGCATCCACGTCGCCAGCAGCGGCCCGAGCAGCGCGCCGACGCCGAAGAACGCATGCAGCCGGTTGACGCGTTGCGCTGCGTGCGGCAGGCGCGCGAGATGGGTGTTGAGACCCGACTCGACCACGCCGATTCCGCAGCCGAGGAACAGCTGGACGATCAGCAGGCCCGCGAACGCCGGGCGTATGGCGGTGTACAGAGACGAGAGCGCGAACAGGGCGGTGCCGGCGGCCAGGGTGGTGCGCATGCCGAACCGATGGATCAGCCAGCCGACGGCCGACCCGGCGAGCATGAAGCCGGCGGAGAACACGAAGAAGGTGATGCCGATCTTCGCCCGGTCCACCCCGTAGTCGGTCATCTGCGCGGGCAACAGCACGCCGCCGACGCCCGCGCTCACGCCGACCAGGACGAAGGCGCCGTTCGACACCGCTACCGACAGACGGTTGCCATCCCGCATACGCGCCACGCCCTCCTTACGGAGCCCCGAGTCTCGCCAAGCCCAGTGTCCGCGACCTGGGCGTGCTCACGCGGCGCCCGCTGGTTCCGGTCCGTCCGTGACGGATTTGTAAACGTCGTTTGCCAATCGGCCAATCTCTCGGTTTCCGGGCGTCCGTGTCAAGGGTCTTTGACGGCTGACCGGCGCGGGACGCCACCCATGCCTTGACCGCCGGTTGTTCGCGCTCACATCTTTTCCCGCCGAGCCTTGACGCGGCCCTTGTCCGGAGTCATAGTGATGCCGGTCGAGCCGCACGAACTCGCGTACCCACCCCGAAGATTCCGTGCATTCTCTTTGGCCGTGGAATGTTAGCGCTAACAATCCATGGCCATGGTGATCGGCCACGCATATACGTCTCCTCATGAACGCGGTCCGGCGGATGCCGGCGCGCGGCGATCGGCCGTGCGCCGGATCCGGGCTCCGGCCCGCCGGACGCAGTCTCACCCACGATGAATAGCAGTCCCATCCACGATGAACAAAGGAGTTCACGTTGACTGTCGGGGCAACATCTCGATCTCTGCGAAGGACGCTGCTGGCCCTCGGTGCCAGCGCCGCGTTCGCGCTCGGCGGCGTGCTGGTCGCGGGCGGTACGTCGCAGGCTGCTGGTCAGGGTCCGTGTGATATTTATGCGGCGGGTGGTACGCCGTGTGTGGCGGCGCATTCGACGACGCGTGCCCTGTTTGGGGCGTATGGCGGGTCGTTGTATCAGGTGCGGCGGTCGTCGGATAGCGCGA
>JBKOWZ010000189.1:0-4053 GCA_046724665.1 Actinomycetota bacterium | reverse complement strand
GGGTGGTAGCCGAGGGTGTCGATCGCGGCCTGGACCCGGGTGCGGGTCTCCAGGGAGATCGAGCGTTTGCGCGACAGGACGTAGGACACCGTGGACGGCGAGACCCCCGCCAAACGGGCCACCTCCGCAATCGTCACCATGAAGTCCTCCAGGGCCCCGTCCCGGACGTGCCCGGGCGCGGACTGCGCGGACAGCGGATGACGAAACCGCCGCTGCCATCGTGGACGCCGTTTCTCGGCGAAGCGCTTCGACGTAGAATCCGAACCGGCCGTCCGGATGTCACCCCTGAAGGGTAGACCGGGCAGATGGCCGGTGTCCAGATCGAGCATCGAAGCGCTTCGATTAACTTTCCCGCGAACCGTTGACCCGGGGCGCCGGGCCTCGCTAGCGTTCCGGCGAGATCACCGGCAGCCGGTCGGGAGAAAGTTTCGCGAGGGGCTTGAAGATGGCGGACTCGACGACAGCACGCGGCGCGGCCGGAAATCCGGTGGTCGCGGGCTTCCACCCCGACCCGAGCATTTGCCGTGTCGGCGCGGACTACTACCTGGCGTGCTCCAGTTTCGAGTACTTCCCGGGCGTGCCGATTTTCCACAGCCGCGACCTGGTGAACTGGACGCAGATCGGCAACGCCCTAGACCGGCCGAGCCAATTGCGTCTGCACCCCGACGGCACGTCGTCCGGCGGCATCTACGCACCGACGCTGCGGCACCACGACGGCCGGTTCTGGCTGATCGTCACCAACGTGACCCGCGGCGAGGGCAACCTGCTGGTCAGCGCGACCGACCCGGCCGGCCCCTGGTCCGAGCCGATCCGGCTGCCCGGCGTCGAGGGCATCGACCCGGACCTGGCCTGGGACGACGACGGCACGTGCTGGTGCACGTACGCCGGAACCTGGCAACTGCGCATCGACCCGCACACCGGCGAGACCTTCGGCCCGCCGAGCCGAAGCTGGTCCGGCACGCCCGGCGCCAGGTACCCGGAGGCGCCGCACCTGTACCACATCGGCAAGTACTGGTACCTGCTCATCGCCGAGGGCGGAACCGAACGCGGCCACAGCGTGTCGATCGCGCGGGGGACTACGCCGACCGGCCCGTTCGAGCCCTGCCCGGCCAACCCGATCCTGACGCACCGCGGCTTCGACCACCCGGTCCAGAACACCGGCCACGCGGACCTGGTGCAGGCACCCGACGGCTCGTGGTGGATGGTGCTGCTCGGCGTGCGGCCGCGCGGCGGCAGCCCCGGCTGGCACGTGCTCGGCCGCGAGACCTTCCTGGCGCGCGTGGACTGGGTAGACGACTGGCCGGTTGTCGAACTGCCCGCGGTGCTGCCCGAACTCGGTTGGCCGCTGCAACCCGCCGCGGCCGCTCCGGTACGCGACGACTTCGACGCGGAAGCGCTGGAACCGCACTGGATCTCGCTGCGCCATCGTCCGCCGCAGGACTGCAACACGACCGAGCGCCCCGGATGGCTCACGCTGCGCGCCCGCGGCGAATCGCTCGACGACCTCGACGTCACGCTCGTCGGCCGCCGCCAGCAGCACTTGTCGTGCCGAGTACGTGCCCTGATCGACACCGTGGAGGGCAGCGGCGGCCTGACCGTGCGCCTCGACGAACTGCACCACTACGAGATCGAAGCATCCACAGCTGAAATACGAGTCCTGGCTCGTATCGGACCACTGCGATCAGTGATCGCCACGCACGCACCCGGACCGGACGGCCAGGCCATACTCGCAGTCCGGGCGAACGCCACCGCGCAGGAGTGGCAGGACGCGCGGAGCGGACCCGACACCGTGTCGCTCGGCGTCGAGGCCCTGGACGGCACGTTCACGGCGCTAGCCGAGTTGGACGGCCGTTACCTGTCAACCGAGGTGGCCGGTGGCTTCACCGGCCGGGTCATCGGCATGTACGCCGCTGCCGGCACCGTCCGCTTCGACTGGTGCGACTACGAGTTCGATGACGTCCAGGGAAACTGACAAATGACGAACACAGCCGACTTCCTCAATACCCTGAACCAGACGATAACCCAGGGCCCGTTCCAGGCCACCTGGGACTCACTCGCCGGATACCGGGTTCCCGACTGGTTCCGGGACGCGAAGTTCGGCATATTCGTGCACTGGGGTCCGTACTGTGTGCCCGCGTTCGGCAACGAGTGGTACTCGCGCAACATGTACGTGTCCGGACAGCCGGAGTTCGAGCACCACCGGCGCGTCTACGGCCCGCAGGACCAGTTCGGATACAAGGATCTGGTACCGAAGCTGACCGGCGAGCACTTCGACCCCGACGGCTGGGCCTCGCTCTTCCGGGATGCGGGGGCGCAGTACGTCGTCCCGGTGGCCGAGCACCACGACGGGTTCGCCATGTACGACAGTGCCCTCAATCGGTGGAACGCCGCCGCGATGGGCCCGCAGCGCGACGTGATCGGGCAGCTCGCCGCGGCCGTCAGGTCCCGCTCGATGGTCTTCGGCCTCTCCTCGCACCGCGCCGAGCACTGGTGGTTCATGAACGGCGGGATGGCCTTCGATTCGGACGTGCGCGCCGGGCACCACGCCGACCTCTACGGCCCCGCGCAGCCGCAGGAACTGCCGCCGAGCGCGCAGTTCCTCGAGGAGTGGCTGGCGCACACCGCCGAACTCGTCGAGCGCTACCAGCCACAGCTCGTCTATTTCGACTGGTGGATACACAAGCCGGCATTCAAGCCCTACCTGCCCAGGTTCGCGGCGTACTACTACAACAGGGCCGCCGCCTGGCAGCGCGGGGCGGTCGTGGCGTACAAGCACGACGCCTTCGCCCCTGGCACCGCGGTCTATGACGTGGAGCGTGGCGCGAGCGCCACGCTGCGCGCCGACCCGTGGCAGGCGGACACCGCAGTCTCGCGCACGTCCTGGGGCTACATCGAAGAGCACGACTATAAGAGCTCTACCGAACTGTTGTCGGTTCTCGTGGACACGGTCAGCAAGAACGGCAGCCTGCTGCTCAACGTCGGCCCCCGCGCCGACGGGATCATTCCGGAGCCGGAGGCCCGGCTGCTGCGCGAGATCGGCGCGTGGCTCGCCGTCAACGGCGAGGCGATCTATGCCAGCCGCCCCTGGACCGTCTTCGGCGAAGGCCCCGCGCGAGTGTCCGAGGGGCAGTTCACCGAGAACTCCGCGCCCACCTACGGCCCCGCCGACCTGCGCTTCACGACCCGCGACGGCCACCTGTACGTGATCGCGCTCGGCGGCGCGGCGGACGGCCGTGTCGATGTGCGTTCGCTCGGCCGTGACCTGACGCTCTACCCCCACCGGATCGGCGCCGTACACCTGCTCGGCCATCCCGACCCGCTCGAGTTCGAGCACGGCGCGCACGTCCTGAGCGTGCGCCTGCCCGAGAACGCCGCGGCCGGTCCGCTCCCCGTGCTGCGCGTCACCCAGGCAGCGTCCTGAAACTGTAAGGAACCACAACCCTTCATTGTTCGAAACTGATGTCATCGTCCGCCGATTTGTGCGCGCTCACATGCCTGGACGCGTCCCGTTCGCGTCGTACCTGCATTCGCGGCCCTCTCCGCACAGTCGCCTTGTGTGAGCGCATGGTAACCCAACACTTTGCCCGCTCAACGCCGCCCGGGGCGATTCACCGGGTTCTTGACAGGACACCGAGCGTCAGGCAGCGTCTGCATTCCGAAACATCTCGGGCCCATCCTGCCGTAGCAATGCCCTGCGGTTGGCCGAGGATGTTAGCGCTAACAATTGATGAGTCGTGCTCAGCGTGGAGCAAGGAGACCGCATGAACGTAAGCGCATGGTCAAGGGGAGCGACGCGCCGGTCGCCGTCTGACGGCGGACGCGTGTCCCAACGCACGAGGCTCGCCAGGCTCGGGACCGCGGCCGCGGTCGTCCTCGGCGCACTCATCGGAGCGACCGTCACGACGGGTCCGGCGCAGGCTGCTGGTCAGGGTCCGTGTGATATTTATGCGGCGGGTGGTACGCCGTGTGTGGCGGCGCATTCGACGACGCGTGCCCTGTTTGGGGCGTATGGCGGGTCGTTGTATCAGGTGCGGCGGTCGTCGGATAGCGCGA
>JBKOWZ010000221.1:0-5338 GCA_046724665.1 Actinomycetota bacterium | reverse complement strand
GGCGTGCGCCAGCCACAGCAGGCGCGCGGCCGACCGCTTGCCGGTGCGGTGGAACAGCGTGCCGACGCCGTCCCCGGCGAGCGCCCGCGCGGCGTACGCGGCCGTGGTGAGCACGACCGGGATGCCCGCCTCGGTGGCGATACGCGCCGCCTCGACCTTGGTGACCATGCCGCCGGTGCCGACGCCCGCGCGGCCGATCGAGCCGATGGTCACGCCGTCGAGGTCCGCGGGGCCGTGCACCTCGGGGATGCGGCGGCTCTCCGGCTTGCGCGGGTCGCCGGTGTAGAGCGCGTCCACGTCGGAGAGCAGGACCAGCAGGTCCGCGTTGACCAGGTGCGCGACCAGCGCGGCCAGCCGGTCGTTGTCGCCGAACCGGATCTCCTGGGTGGCGACCGTGTCGTTCTCGTTCACGATCGGGACGAAGCCCAGCTCCAGCAGCCGGCTCAGCGTCTGGAGGGCGTTGCGGTAGTGCGACCGGCGGGTCATGTCGTCCGCGGTGAGCAGGACCTGGCCGACGCCGCGGCCGTGGCGCGCGAAGGACTGCGCGTACCGGGCGATCAGCAGGCCCTGCCCGACGCTCGCCGCCGCCTGCTGCATGGCCAGATCGCGCGGCCGCCTGCTCAGGCCCAGCGGGGCGAGGCCGGCCGCGATGGCGCCGGAGGAGACCACGACGATCTCGGCGCCGCCGCCCGGGCGCGCCAGGGCGGCCTCGTGCAGCGCGTCCACGAGCGCGTCCACGCGGCTGCCGTCGAGGCCGCCCGCCGCGGTCGTCAGCGAGGACGAGCCCACCTTCACCACGATCCGCCGCGCCGCGGTGACGGCGTCGCGCGCATTGTTCTGCCCGGCCTCGCTCACGGGCTCAGAATAAGCTCAGCGGCGCGGCGCGGGTCCAACCATTTCAGCGATCGGACCGGTCGCCGAGCCGGTCAGCTGTAGAGGCGGTCGTCCGAGCCGCGCGGCCCGTAGTGCTCGGCCTCGCCGGAGAGCGTCGGGCGCCAGTCGAAGATGACCGCGTCGTCGCCGTCGCCGATGACCACCTCGTCGCCCTCGTGCGCGCCCATCTCCAGCAGTGCCTGTTCGACGCCGAGCCGGTTGAGCCGGTCGGCCAGGTAGCCGACGGCCTCGTCGATGGAGAAGTCGGTCTGCCGCACCCAGCGCTCCGGCTTCGCGCCGCGCACCACGTAGTGGCCGTCTTCGAAGCCGAGCGTGAACGGCGCCTCGTCCACCGCCTTGGGCCGGATCACCAGGCGGCTCGGCGCCTCGGCCGGGCGGGCGGCGCGCGCCTGCTCGACGATCTCGGCGAGCGCGAAGGCCAGCTCCCGCAGGCCGTCCCGGCTGACCGCGGAGACCTCGAACACCCGCAGTCCGCGGGCCGCCAGGTCGGGCCGTACCAGTTCGGCCAGGTCCCGGCCCTCGGGGATGTCGGTCTTGTTCAGCACGACCAGCCGCGGACGCTCGGACAGCCTGCCGTAGTCGCCGTGCTGGTCCTCGGGGACGAGATCCTCGTACGCGGCCAGTTCGGCCTCGATGACGTCCAGGTCGCTGAGCGGATCGCGGCCGGGATCCAGCGTCGCGCAGTCCAGGACGTGCACGAGCACCGCGCAGCGCTCGATGTGCCGCAGGAACTCGTGGCCGAGGCCCTTGCCCTGGCTGGCGCCCGGGATCAGGCCGGGCACGTCGGCCATGGTGAAGACGTGGTTGTCCGCGGTGACCACGCCGAGGTTGGGCACCAGCGTGGTGAACGGATAGTCGGCGATCTTCGGCTTGGCCGCCGACATCGCCGCGATCAGCGAGGACTTGCCGGCGCTCGGGTAGCCGATCAGCGCCACGTCCGCCACCGACTTGAGTTCCAGCACGTACTCGCCCGAGTCGCCCGGCTCGCCGAGCAGCGCGAAGCCCGGGGCCTTGCGCCGCGTGGTGGCCAGCGCGGCGTTGCCGAGCCCGCCGGTGCCGCCCTTGGCCAGCACGAAGCGGGTGCCCGCGCCGACCAGGTCGGTCACCAGCTCGCCGTCGCGGGACTTGACCACGGTGCCGCTCGGCACCGGCAGCACTACGTCCGCGCCGTTGGCGCCCTGACGCATGTCCCCGGCGCCCGGTTTGCCGTTGCCGGCGGTGCGGTGCGGCGCGTAGTGGTACTCGATCAGCGAGGTCACGCCCGGGTCCACCTCGAGGATCACGTCGCCGCCCCGGCCTCCGTTCGCCCCGTCCGGGCCGCCGAGCGGCTTGAACTTCTCGCGGTGCACCGAGGCGCAGCCGTTGCCGCCCTTACCGGCCGCGACGTGCAGCACCACGCGGTCCACGAAGGTGGCCATTGTCCGTTCCGTCTCTTAACGCGGTTGAAGATGGCAGTACGCCGGGTCGAACGCTCCGACCCGGCGTACTCGAAGTTTCGTCAGCGGTGCCAGCAGCCCTCGGCCGTCAGGCGTCCGCGGTCACGATGTTGATGACCCTGCGGCCCCGGCGGGTGCCGAACTGCACCGCCCCGGCGGTCAGCGCGAACAGCGTGTCGTCCCCGCCGCGGCCGACGTTCTCGCCCGGGTGGAAGTGCGTGCCGCGCTGGCGCAGGATGATCTCGCCGGCGTTCACCTTCTGGCCGCCGTACCGCTTGACACCGAGCCGCTGCGCGTTCGAGTCCCGGCCGTTGCGGCTGGACGAGGCGCCCTTCTTGTGTGCCATCTCAGGTTACTTCTTCCCGGTGTCGATGCTGGTGACCTTGACCTTGGTGTACTTCTGCCGGTGGCCCTGGCGCACCCGGTACCCGGTCTTGTTGCGGTACTTGAGGATGTCGATCTTCTTGTCCTTGAACTCGGCGACGATCTCGCCGTGGACCTTGACGCCCTCGAGCACCCAAGCGTCGGAGGTGACCGAGTCGCCGTCCACGACGAGCAGCGCCTTCATCTCGACCGGGGTGCCCGGCTCGCCGACGATCCGGTCTACCGTGACGACGTCGCCCACGGCGACCTTGTGCTGCCTACCGCCGCTGCGGACGATCGCGTACACCGTTACTCCTGCGGGTTGCCCATGCCTGCGCGCAGAGCGAGCGTTCGTCGCCGCGACAAGCTGAGACTGTTGATTGACTGGTCCGGCGCGGCACGGGTACCGCGGGACGGGGGGCGAGTCGGGAACACGCCGAAAAGCAAGCGTACGGACCCGGTACCGCCGTGGTCAAACTGACTGTGTTGGACCGGCTGAGGCAGCGACTACGATGCCTCAGCCGCGGTTGACTGCGGAGTGCCCGCCGGGCGGCTCGCCGCGCGGCGGCGCTTGCGCGGCCGTCCGGTGTCACGCAGCGCGTCGCCGAGCTCGTCACCCGCCACGGCCGCGTCCGGGTCGTCCGCGTGCGCCCTGAGGTTGATCGGGGCGATCTCGACCGGCGGCCGGGCCGCAGTCGTCTCCGTGTCCGGAGTGCCCGCGACGTCCTCGCCGTCGTGGTGCCTGCCCTTGCGCCGCCTGCGCCTGCTGGCGCGGCTCTCCGCGGCGCTGGTGCCGCCGACGTGGTGCGCACCGTGCCCGTCCTCTTCGCCGTCGGCGTGCTCGTCGTGGCTGCCCGCGCGGTCCACGTGCTCGACCACGGGCGCGACGCGCTCGACCTGCTTGCGGCCGTGCGGCTCGACCGGGTCCATGTGCACGAGGATCCCGCGGCCGTTGCAGTGGTCGCAGGTCTCGGAGAAGGCCTCGAGCAGGCCCTGGCCGACCCGCTTGCGGGTCATCTGCACCAGGCCGAGCGAGGTGACCTCGGCCACCTGGTGCTTGGTGCGGTCGCGGCCCAGGCACTCGAGCAGCCGCCGCAGCACCAGCTCGCGGTTGGACTCGAGCACCATGTCGATGAAGTCGATCACGATGATGCCGCCGAGGTCGCGCAGCCGCAGCTGGCGCACGATCTCCTCGGCCGCCTCGAGGTTGTTGCGGGTGACCGTCTCCTCCAGCGAGTTGCTGCCCTGGCCGGTGAACTTGCCGGTGTTCACGTCGATGACGACCATCGCCTCGGTGCGGTCGATCACCAGCGAGCCGCCGCTGGGCAGCCACACCTTGCGGTCGAGCCCCTTGGCCAGCTGCTCATCGACGCGGTACACGGTGAACACGTCGGTGTCGCTGGTCCAGTGCTCCAGCCGCTCGGCCAGCTCCGGGGCGACGCCGGAGAGGTACTCGTGGATCGTCTTGTACGCCTCGTCGCCGGAGATGATCAGCCTGCTGAAGTCCTCGTTGAAGATGTCGCGGATCACCCGCACCGTCAGGTCCGGCTCGCCGTACAGCAGCGCGGGGGCGCTGGCGGTGCGCGAGCGCCGCTCGATCTCCTCCCACTGCGCGATCAGCCGCTCGACGTCGCGGGCCAGCTCCTCCTCGCTCGCGCCCTCGGCCGCGGTGCGCACGATCACGCCGCCGTCCTCGGGCACGACCTTCTTGAGGATCTGCTTGAGGCGGGTGCGCTCGTTGTCCGGCAGCTTGCGGCTGATGCCCATCATCGAGCCGCCGGGCACGTACACCAGGAAGCGGCCGGGCAGCGAGATCTGGCTGGTCAGCCGGGCGCCCTTGTGCCCGATCGGGTCCTTGGTGACCTGCACGAGCACCGGCTGGCCCGACTTGAGCGCCGACTCGATCCGCTTCGGCTGGCCCTCGAGCCCGGCGGCGGCGAAATCGACCTCGCCGGCGTAGAGCACGGCGTTGCGGCCCTTGTTGATGTCGACGAACGCCGCCTCCATCGAGGGCAGCACGTTCTGCACCTTGCCGAGGTAGACGTTGCCGACGTACGAGACCGAGGACTCGCGGTTCACGTAGTGCTCGACCAGGACGCCGTCCTCCAGCACGCCGATCTGGGTGCGGTTGGCGGCCTGGCGCACCACCATGACCCGCTCGACCGACTCGCGGCGGGCCAGGAACTCGGCCTCGCTGACGATCGGGGCGCGGCGGGAGCGGGTGGAGCGGCCGTCGCGGCGGCGCTGCTGCTTGGCGGCCAGGCGCACTGAGCCGCGCACGCCGAGCACGTCGTCGCCGGTGCGTACCGAGTCCGGCTCAGTGACCCGGCCGCTGCGGCGTTCGCGCGGCTCCCGGATCTTGACCACGGTGTTCGGCGGGTCGTCCGAGTCCGCGCCCGCGACCAGGTCGTCGGCGACCTGACGGCGGCGGCGCCGACGCCGGCGGCGGCTCGAGCCGTCGGCCGACTGATCGCCGGGGTCCGACGCGGCGTCGGAGTCGTCCTCGTCGTCCGCCGCGGACTGATCGGCGGCGGACTCGGCCGACGCGGCGACCGCCTCGGCCGGCTGGTCGGCACGGCCGCGGCGCCGGCGGCGCTTGCGCGGGTCGCGCTCGGAGCCGTGGTCCTCCTCCTGTCTCTTATACA
>JBKOWZ010000105.1:0-9793 GCA_046724665.1 Actinomycetota bacterium | reverse complement strand
GTATACGCCCTGACCGGCCTGACCGTTCTTTTCGGCTACTTCCTCTGGACGGTGCTGTGATACTCGCCGCCACATTCGGCAACGACCTGCCCTGGCCCGTCGGTTACTTCGAACAGTCGTCCGGGGCGTATCTGAGCGCTGCCGGGCTGGCCGCGCTCGTGGCCGTCCCCGCGCTGGCCAGGGCCAGGTTCGGCCCGGCGCGCCAAGCGGCGCGGCGGGCGGCCACCGCGATGCTGAACCTCCAGCTCACCGTCGTGCTCTGCGCCCTGTTCCTGCTCGCCGCGGGCCCGATGATCCTCGGCCTGCTCGGCAACGAGGGCAGTTCGAGTTTCGACGTCTTCGCGGGGCTGGCCAGGCTGCTCCTGGTCGCCGACGCGATCGTGTGCCTGGTCGCGGCCGCCAGGGCAGCGGCCGGACGGCCGTTCAGAATACCCGGCGTCCGGTTCGCCGGCCGCGACGGCACCGAGCGTGACGAGCGGTGGATCACCTGCCTCGCCTTCGCGTTCGGCGCACTGCCCGGGATCGCCGCTCCGCTGTTCTGCCTGCGCGCCGTGCGCACGGCGCGGGCCAAGCGGCTGATCGGCACGGCGACGGTATTCAACGCCCTGATCACGGCGGTGCTGTGGAGCCTCGACCACCGGGAGTACGGACGCTACTACCTTTCGTGGTTGCTGCCGGGCGGCCAACTGGGGCACCTGCGGCACTACGACTCCGCGATCCGGCTGGTCTGGCTGCTGGGGGCGGTCGCCGCGGTGACCGTCGCCGTGACGTTGTGGCGGCGGCCCTTCGCACCGGCGCGCGGCATGGCCGGCGCGCAGGAGCGGACGTGACGGAAAGGCATCCCTGAAATCTGGGGGTTCCTCGTGGCGGCAGGTCGGAAATAGCTTGGTGGTACAGGCGATCCGCGCCAGGGGCGTCGTGTCGGCTGGGTCTTGTCGGTGGGGGGAAGGGTGGGGTGTCGTGATCGACCCTGGGGCGGCAACGCCCGGCAGTCAGTGACCGAGCGGCTCTTCGAGGTCACCGACGAAGACCTGGTCGCGCGGTGCGCGAGCGGGGACCGCACCGCCTTCGATGTGCTGGCCACCAGGCACCGGCAGCGGATGTACGCCATCTGCCGCCGGATCACCTGTAGCGACAGCGACGCGCTCGACGCGTTGCAGAACGCGCTGCTCCAGGCCTGGCAGCACATCGGCTCGTTCCAGGGAAACGCCGCGATCGGCACCTGGCTCTACCGGATCGCCACCAACGCGGCGATCGACGAGGTGCGCAGCCGGCAGCGCCGCCCCATCCCGGCGGAGGAACCGGTCGATCCGACGGCCGTTCAGGATCCGGTCGCCGACCGGGTGGCGCGGCGGCTGACCGTGGACCAGGCGATGCGCAGGCTCCCGCCGCAGTTCCGCGCCGCCGTGGTGCTTCGTGAATATCTGGGCCTTTCGTACCAGGAGATCGCCGAGGCCCGCGGCATCCCGATCGACACCGTCAAGTCGCAGATCTCGCGCGGCCGCCAGGCACTGGTCGAGCTGCTGAGAATCGAGAGCGCCGCGTGAACCCGCTGAGCGACGCCATTGCGCGTCACTGCGAGGCCGCGCTGCCTGCGCTCGACCCGGGCCCGGTCCGCCGCACCGTCCAGCGGGTCGCCGACAGGCTGGTCGAGCGCACGCTGCGCATCGCGGTCGGCGGACGCCTGAAGGCCGGCAAATCGACGCTGGTGAACGCCATCCTCGGGCAGAGCCTCGCCCCGACCGACGCGACCGAGTGCACCCGTACGGTGGCCTGGTACCGCTACAGCCACCAGAACAGTGTCCTGATCACACCGCGCATCGGCGACCCGTATCGCGTGCTGCCGGGGCCTGGCGGCACCATCCCCGCCGATCTCGGCCGCGAGAGCGGCGAGATCGCCCGGCTCACCGTCGAGGTGTCCAACGACATCCTGCGGCGCCATCACACGGTCGTTGACACCCCTGGCCTGGACACGCTCACCGCCGCGGGCGCCCTCGACGCCGATTCGCTGGCGGCGCTGCGGGAGTGCGACGCGCTGGTGTTCGTGATGCCGCACCCCGGGCAGCAGGAGAAGCAGGCCCTTGAGGCGATCCGCGCGGCGATGGCCGCCTCCGGCCTGAGCCTGACCAACGCCGTCGGCGTGCTCAGCCGCGTCGATCAACTCGGCGAGGGCGTGGGCGATCCGTGGGATCAGGCGCACCGGGTGTCCGCCCGCTACGCGAGCCGGCTGCGCGCGCTGCTCGCCGATGTCATCCCGGTGGCCGGGCTGCTGGCCGAGACGGCGCTCGGCGACGCTTTTACCGAGGCCGACGCCCGGTCGCTGCGGGAAGTGGCGGCTCGCACCGACGTGGTGTCACGCGGTCGGCTGCTCTATCGCCCGGAGGAGTGGCTGGCGGCCGACGACGCGCCGATCGACGCGCAGACACGGGCAAGACTGCTGCGGCTGCTGGGCATCTACGGGATCGGCGCGGGCCTGACCCTGCTGGACAAGGGCCCGATGGGGGCCGGGCGGCTGCTGGCCGAATACCGCAGGCTGTCGGGAATCGACCCGCTGCTTGAGTTCATCCGCAACCGCTTCGTCGCCGATGCCGACGCGTTGCGAGCCGGCGCGGCCCTGGCGGAGCTCGACCAGGCCGTCTGGACCGGCGGCTCGGCCGCCGAGCGGCAGGCGCTCGCCGTGCTGCGGTCGGAACTGGCGTCGGTGCGGATGGCGCCGGCGCTCAGCCGCGCACGGCTCGCCGAGGTGCTGACCGATCTGGACGCCGGACGGCTGCGGCTGCCGAACTGGGCCGAGCGGGAGCTGCTCGACCTGGTCCGCGGCGCCACGCCCGCCGAGCGGGCCGGGCTCGCGCCCGACGCGGCGAGAGCGGACACCGTGGCAGCAGCCGACGAGCGTATCCGCCGGTGGCGTGGCCTGGAGGGTGACTACCGCATCACCGTCGCGCGCGCCGCCGCGACCGTGCGCGAATCCTTCGAGGCCCTGTACTACAGCCTCGTCTCCGCCTGACGGAAGGTGAGTTCGCGGTCAGGAGTCGTCCGCGAGCAGACGCCCGTCCGTGGACAGCGTCGGCGCGGCCAGCCGCGGCAGGTACTGCCGGAAGAACAGGTTCGCGGTGAACTCCTGCCGGCTCTGCACTCCGGTCTTGCGGAACACGGACTTGAGATGGTCCTGGAAGGTGAAGGGAGACATGCCGAGTGCGCGGGCGGCCTCGGTGGTAGGGCGCCCGAGCAGCACTTGCTGAGCAACCTCCCGCTCGCGAGGCGTCAGTCCGTACACATCGAGGATGACAGCGGCCAGTTCACCGGGTTCGGCGGGAGCGACGGAGATGATGGTCATCGGCCCGTCGATGGTCCACGCGTGCAGAGTAAGCCAGCGTCCGCTGGCGATCGGCACCCGAGACCGGACCACCGCTCCAGGCGCGGCCCCGCGTGACTGGACGGCCAGCGCCTGGACCGCGTAGGGATACGGCCGGGTCGCGCCGGATTCCTGCACGTGCGACAGCAGCTGCTCAGCGGTCGCCGAAATCGACTGCACGCCCAGGTCGGCGTCGAGCGTGAGCAGGCCGGGGGCGTCCGGCACGTCGCCGCGGTCCACTCCCGCCAGCAGCAGCGAGCGCCGCAGCGCGCCCGCGGCACTGGCGCCCAAGCGCGCGGCGAGCTCGAGATCGTCCGAGGAATAGGGCCGCGTGCCACCGTCCCGGCAGAAGACCAGCAGCCCCCACACCCCGGCGCCGTCACGCAGCACGACGCGCAACTCATCGGCGAGATCGATCGGCCGCAGGATCTCCCGGTAGTACTTGCTGCCCTCCAACTCCCCGCCGGTCGAAGCGCTCAGCAGGCTGACATCCGACCGCCGACGTACCAGGGCGCGAACATTATCGACGTCGTCCTGCTCGACATGCTCGATCTCGAACAGCCGCGACATGGACCCGGCCGGGAATCCGTGCTCGTGTTCGCCGCCGGTGTCCAGCAGCGTCGAGGGATCCAGCAGGACCCCGCACCACACCGAGGACGGCACCGCCTCAGCCAGCGCCCGACCCGCCGCACTCACGACATCGACCGCACGCGCATCGGCCGCCAAACCCGCCTCGAAGGCCCCCACCACCGGCGCGAAGCCGTCCACCCCTCTTTTCACGACCGCACTGTACTAGGCCGCGGCGGCGCGTCCGCGGGCTACAACGAAGGTCTGTCAGAAAACAGACAAGGGCCGGGCGTCCATCGTGTTTGCCTGAGGGCTCTGATTTACAGGGCCGCTACGCGGGCCGGTACGCCCTGACCGTCAGAAACTCGCGGACGTCGGGGTTGGCCGTCTCGCGCGCGACGGCGTCCATGGCCCGCTTCTTGACGGCAGCCCGGAACTCGTCCTCGCCGTTCATGCCCCTGCCCGCGGCCTTCGCCGCGCTGGCCGCCCAGGTGAACGTCGCGATCAGCTTGGCGTGCAGCGGCTCCTGGTTGACGAATCCGGCCCTGTTCAGCGCCTCCGTCAGCGAAGCCGGCGTGAACAGGATCAGGTGCCGCGGCGCGTCCACGCCGACCCAGTGGGGTCCGTACTCGGCGTGGCCGAGCGCGTCCATGTTGGGCGTGTCCACCCAGATCCAGCCCCCGGGCTTGAGGCGCTTGTAGCAGGCCTCGAGTACGGCGTGCGGGTCATGTACGTGCTCGATCACATGGCCCATGGTGATGCCGTCGAACCGCTCGTCCTCGCCGATCGCCTCGATCGTGCCGCTGCGCACGTCAAGGCCCCTCGACCGGCTCGCCGCGACGGCCTTCTCGTCCAGGTCGATGCCGGTGACGTTCCAGCCGCACTTGCGGGCGAAGTCGAGGAAGTAGCCGTTGCCGGCGCCGACGTCCAGCAGCCGCATGCCCGGCGCGGGCTTGGGCAGGTGGCGGCACTCCCAGTCGATCGTCGCCGCCCACGCGGGCATCAGCGGCGGCACGAGGGCGCCGAGTACGCGCAGCCCCGGGTGGTCCTTCGAACCGAAGCGCAGGTTCCGGTAGCCGTTGGTGACGGACAGCCGCAGGGTCGCCAGCAATCCAGCCCGCGCGGGAGCGTCCGTCGAGTGCGTGTAGTACTGCCGGTACGCCATCCACAGCGTCTCCGGCGTGGGCATCGGGTCGAGGTAGCCCGAGCCGCACTGCGCGCAGCGGAAAAGCTCCCACTCGCCGGGAGCGTCGAAGTAGACCAGATCCGTCAAGCCCTTGTGGACCAGTTCCCGCTCGGCGCCGCCGCACAGCGGGCACTGCGGGACGGCCTGGAGTCCGTCGGTCGGCCAGGGGCTCGTAACTGCGCCAGACGGCATTTCGGCAGGTCCTCATGGTTGGTCGCTGGATGTGCCGGGCTACACGATACTCAGCGGCCCAGAGCCGCACTTGACCCGCCACGCTGCTTTGCCGCTTCTTTGCGATCGACGGCCTGACGTGCGAAATCGCGATGTGATCGTAGCGGCAGAGACCATGCCGTACGGCCGTGACCACTGGCAAACTGTGAGCATGGTGCCGATTGCCGATGACACGTCACTGCCTGACATCGACCCGATGAAGGCGAGCCCGGCACGGGTTTACGACTTCTGGTTGGGCGGCTCCCATCACCGTGCCGTTGACCGGGACCTCGGGCGGTATATCGCCGGCCTGGTGCCGCGCGTTCCGGCGGCGGTCTGGGCGAACCGGAAGTTCCTGCGGCGCGTGGTGCGCTATCTGGTCGCCGAACGGGGCATCACCCAGTTTCTCGATCTCGGCTCGGGCGTGCTTACCGTTGGTAATGTGCACGAGGTGGCATTGGCGGACAACGCCGACGCGAGGACCGTCTACGTGGACATCGATCCCGTCGCCGTCGAGTACGCCCGCACCCTGTTGGCCGATACGCCCAGCGCCAAAGCGGTACACGCCGATCTGCGTCACCCGGAGCGGGTACTGACCGATCCGCTTGTGACACAAACTCTCGACCTGTCTCGACCGGTCGCGGTATTGATGTTCGCAGTGCTGCACTTCATCCCGGGCGATGCGGACGTCGCGTCGATCGCGCACCACTACATGGGCGCCGTCGCCCCGGGCAGTTTCCTGGCGCTGTCGCATGGGGTGTCGATTGGCAGACCGGATGTGCAAGATCGGGCTTCACGTGCGTATCAGGAACGTACCGGCATCCCTTATGTCGCGCGCACGCCGCGCCAGGTCGAGCCGTGGCTCTCCGGCCTGGAGGTCCTGTCTCCGGGAGTCGTGCCGGTCAACGCGTGGTGGCCGCGCCCGGAGCGCAGCGCCAGCCTGGAGTCGCCGTTGCTCGGTGCGGTCGCGCGCAAACCCGGCAGGCTCCTGCGGTAGCGCGAACTGGAGCCTGAATTATTTCGGCGGCGCGCAAGAATGCTGATAAATTTGTTCCATGTCTGAGAGCACCCTCCAGACCGTCGCCGCTCCCGAATTCTTCTTCCTTCCGCAGCTACCGCGCCTGCTGCCTTTCGCCTACCACCCCAACGCCGCGCAGATCGAGATCGCCTCCAACGGCTGGGTGCGGTCCATGCTCGGCGCGTGCTTCGCCGCAGAACAGGACCTGTTGCGCTTCCTGAGGCAGCGCAACGGAATCTACGGACCGCTGACCGTGCCGAAGGCCGACGCGCGGCGGGCGCGGGACATCGCGGACTGGTACCAGTTCGTCACGGCCATCGACAGTTCCGCGTCCGACGACGCCGCACTCGGCGCCAGCGACGACGCGGCGAGACGCGAGTTCGCCCTCATCATGGCCGAGTTCGGCCCCGGCGTGGAAAATCAGGGCTCGCATCTGCACCCCACCGGCTCCTCGGCCGCCTCGGTCTCCCGGTACGGTCGGGCCGCCCGCGACCTGTGGCGGCGGATCGGCTCCGGGCTCAGCGCCCGCCAGCACGCGCGATTCGCCGCGAGCCTGGAGGCGTTCCTGTCCGCGAGCGCCACCGAGATCGGCGCGAAGCTGGCCGGCCGGATCCCCGACTACGAGACCTGCATCGCCGTGCGGATCTCCAGCTTCGGCTGCGACTTCATCGAACTGATGACCGAATACGCGGCCGGGATCGACCTGAGCGACCTGGTGTCGGCCGGCGCGTTCGACGAGGTGCACGATCACTGCAGGCGCCAGATGATCATCGTCAACGACCTGTTGTCCTGGCGCAAGGAGTACGCACAGCGGGACGTGATGACCGTGGTGCGCGTTCTGTGCGAGCACGACGGGCTCGGCCTCCAGGCGGCCGTAGACCGGCTGTGCGAAGCGGTCGAGTTCCACGAGCTGTCGTACATCGCCGCGCGCGACCGGGTCCTGAACGGCCCGCTCGGCGAGCGTGCGGACGTGCACGCCTACCTCGACGGCCTGGATCACCTGATCGGCGGCAGCCAGGAGTTCGAGTACCTCACCCCGCGCTACTTCGGCGACGGTTCGGTCTGGGACGGCAGCACGTCCGGCTGGCTGAGCCTCACCGCGCCCATCGCCCGCTTCCTACCAGCGCCGCCCGCCGCGGTCGGCTGAACAGGAGCCGCCATGACCACCGCCCCCTTGACTCAAGGCTCTTACTCACTCGCCGCGGCGCCGGGCGCGCTTCCGGTGCTCGGGCACGTGTTGCCGCTGTTGCGCAACCCCTTGGACTTCCTGACGTCGCTGCCGTCGCGCGGCGACCTGATCGAACTGCGGTTCGGCCCGCGCCGCGCGTACCTGGCCGCACACCCGGAACTGGCGCTGCACGTGCTGTTGGAGGCACGCACCTTCGACAAGGGCGGGCCGCTGTTCGAGAAGACCAGGGTGCTGATCGGCAACGGCCTAGTCGCCACGGACTTCGATACGCACAAGCACCAGCGTCGGCTCGTGCAGCCGGCGTTCCACCCTGCCCGGATTCCCGGCTACGCCGCGTTGATGCGTCAAGAGATCGCGGCCGAGTTGGCGACCTGGCAAGCTGGTCAAACCATAGACATAAATGAGGCGATGCATGCGCTGACGCTGCGCGTCACCGCACGCACCCTGTTTTCCACGGAAGTCGGCGCACAGGTCGTCCCCGAAGTCGCTCACTGCATGCCGGTCATCATGCGCGGCGTGTACAAGCGGATGGTCGCGCCGACCGGCCTGATGGAACTGCTTCCCACCAAGGAGAAGCATCGCTACTACGACGCGCACGCGCGGATGCACCGGATCATCACCGAGACCGTCGCCGACCACCGCGGGGCCGGCACGGACCAAGGCGACCTGCTCTCGATCCTGATCAACGAGCACGACCCGCACACCGGCGAGCGGCTGAGCGACCAGGAGATCCACGACCAGGTCCTGACCCTGCTGATCGGCGGCACCGAGACCACCGGAAACGCGATGGCCTGGGCCCTGCGCGTGTTGTCCGAACACCCCGATATCGAGGCGCGGCTGCACGAGGAGGTCGATCACGTTCTCGGCGGCCGAATGCCGGGCTTCGAGGACGTACACGCACTCGACTACACCCGCCGGATCCTCAACGAGACGCTGCGGATGTACCCGCCGGCGTGGCTGCTGACCCGCACCGTCACCCGCGACGTCGAGCTGGCCGGGCGCTTGCTCAAACCGGGCACGATCGTGATGTACAGCCCTTACCTGCTGGGCCGCGACCCGAATTCGTACGCTGATCCCGAACGCTTCGACCCGGACCGCTGGCTGCCGCGGCGCGCCGACGAGGTGCCGCGCGGCGCGATGCTGCCCTTCGGGGCGGGCAACCGGAAGTGCGTCGGCGACCAGTTCGGCGTCACCGAGATCACGCTCACGCTCGCCGCGATCGCCTCGCGCTGGCGGCTGCGCCGGGCGCCAGGCGCGAAAGCGGGCACCGCGGTGCCCCGCGCCTCCCTGGGCACCGGCCCGCTGCGCATGGTGCCCGAACCGCGGGGCGCGGCTTCCGGCTGAACCAGGCCCTTGATGGACGCCGTGACAACGAACCCGCCCGCACACGCAGTACCCCGGACGGGCAAGCAGGCTCGTCGGCATCTGTGCTGGCCAGTGTGACAGGGGGCGCGCTGGTTGGTCTGCGATGCGCTAAGCGCACTACTGAGCCGTGAGAGTGCTTCAGGACGTCGCACATCAGTTCTTTTATAGAGGCTTCTGCAAAAGTGTGACAGTACGCTGGGTAGATGACTCAAGCGGTGACCATATTGGATAAGACATATCGCGAGCTGTGCGCCGCGATCATCCGACGTGCCGCACAGAGTGGTGACAGCGAGACCGACAGCATGCTGGCCATGGTGGACCAGGCTCGGCACAGGTTGCACACCGCGGTCACGCACGGTGCCGTCGCCTCCCCCATCCCCGAGACCGAGGCCGAGCCCTGAGCGAAGCGAGGGCCTCCAGAGCCTAGGCCACCTTGAAGAAGTATTCGGGCGACGCCACGTATCAGACTTCTGTTTGAGGGCGCTCATCAAGCCCGCCCGCCGGATCGGCGGGAGCTCGACCGCAGTCCGCACAACCAGGCAGTGACCAGGGGGGACGTTGACCGATCAAAGGAGATCGAGCATGGCCCAGGAGGAGCACTCCCCCGACTGGACACCGCGAGGGCGCAGCAGCCTCACCTACGCGCAGCGGCTCCACGAGCTGGCAGACCAGATCGAGGCCGACCTACCCGCGACCGCCCAGGATATCCGGCGCAAGGCCCAACAGTTCGAGGACCGCGTCGCCCTGCACGACAACAACTAGGGCGCGCCGGGCAGGTACGGAATTGGTCCAGACCATAGCCTTGACAGCGCGTGCAATGGTCTGGACCATCGTGCACACGAACCGCTCTACTCCGGTACGGCGACCCGGAGCCATCACGGCTACCCGCCCACCGCAGACAGG
>JBKOWZ010000082.1:0-16048 GCA_046724665.1 Actinomycetota bacterium | reverse complement strand
GGGCTCGGAGATGTGTATAAGAGACAGGCATCGGCAAGTCCCGCCTGGTTCGGGAGGCGGTGGCGCGGACCCAACCGGTGGACGCGCGGCCGCTGCACGTGCGCGGCCTGAAGACGAACCGTTCCGTCCCGCTCGGCGCGCTGGCCGCGATCGGCGGGCCCGGCGAGCTGGTGGCGCCGGGCGCGGCCGCGCCGCGTGTCGTCGTGCTCGATGACGCGGATCTGCTCGACGAGATGTCAGCGCTCATCCTTGGGCAGCACGCCGCCGAGGGGCGGATCCGGCTGCTGGGCACCGTCCGGGCCGCCACCGACCTGCCGGAAATGCTCGGCGCGCTGCTCGCCGACGGGACCTTGGAGCGGATCAGCCTGGACCCGCTCGGCGCCGCGGACGTGGCGCAGCTGCTGACCAAGGTGCTCGGCGACGCGGTCTCACCCGCCGCGCTGCGGGAGATCGCTCGGCTGGGCGCCGGAGTGCCGCTCTTTATCAGGGAGCTGGTACTGGACGCGTTGTCGGCCGGCACGCTGCGCCGCGTCGACGGCGTTTGGCGGCTCGAACGCGTCACGGCGCGCTCCGGCGGCCTGGCGGAACTGCTCGACGCGCGCCTGGCCGGGATCGGCGCGGCAGAACGCGCGGCGCTGGAACTGGTCGCGATGGCCGAACCGGTCGGCCTGCGGCTGGTGCTGGAGTTGGTGGACACGACGGTGATCGGTTCGCTGGAGCGGCGCGGTCTGCTCGACGTCGACCGCGGCGACCGGCGGCTGCCGTTGCGCATCTGCCACCCCCTCTACGCCGAACTCATCTCCCGCGCCACGCCGGTCTCCGCACGGATCACGTACGCGCGCCAGCTCTCTGACGCGCTGGCGGCCACCGGTCTGCGGCGCGGGCACGATCTGCTGCGTTGGGCCGCATGGCGACTGGAGGCTGGCTGTCCAATCGAGCGGGACAAGATCGTCGCGGCGGCCCGGCACGCGGCAGCATCGGGTGCGGACATCAGTCTGCGGGAACGGCTGGCGGCGGCGGCGTTCGACAACACCCGCGCGGCCGGGGAGGGGATGCTGCTGTATCGCGTCCTGATCGAATCGGGCCGGTTCCAGGCCGCGGATGAGCTGCTGGAGACGCTGGAGCGGCTGGCGTGCTCGCCGGACGAGCGCGCCGCGATCGCCGTGGCACGCGCGTACCGGGTCAGCTGGGCCGCGACCGGCGGAATCGATGAGGGTCTCGCGATCCTCGCCGAGGCGGCCGGAACGGTCGGCGATCCGGCGCAGGCTGCGCTGCTCGCGGCGCACCACGGAACGCTGCTTGCGGCGGCCGGGCGGTTCGGCGCGGCCATCGGGCTGCTCGAGCCGCTGCTGGCCGCGCCATGGCCGCAGGTGCGCAAGCTCGCGGCAGCCGGCGCCGCCCTCGCCTATCCCGTCGTCGCAGGGTTCGAGGCCGCACTCTCAGCCTTCTCCCTCGTGCTGGCCGAGCGCGGCGCGCAGGACGAGGGCGAGCGCGCCTATCCCTCCCTGATCGGCTTCGCCGCGCTGACCCGTTGTACCTTCGGGGACCCCGGGGGAGCGGCCGCTTTCGGACGCGACGCGGCCGATCGGGCCGTGGAACGCGGCGACGCGGTCGGCCAGGCGTGGGCGGGCGCCGGGCTCGCCGCGATTCACCTCGCCGTCGGTTCGCTGCGGGACGCGGCGATCAACGCCGCCGAAGCTGCGCGGCTCTTCCAGGCCCTGCGCAATCCGAACGGCGAGCTGTGGTGTCTGGCGACCGGCTTGGCCGCCGCATCGCAGCGTGGCGCGCATGACGACGCGCAACGGTTGGCCACCGCCGTCGCGGCGATCCCGATGCCGTCTCATCTGCGGGCACTCGGCGCCGAGGTCGTACGCGCCCTGGCCTGGCATGATGCCGCGCGGGGAGACTACGGCGCGGCGCGTGACCGGCTCTGGCGGGCGGCCGAGTCCTGGGCGGCCGACGGGATGACCGCCACGGTGGTGCTCGGCGCCCTCGAACTGTTCCGCCTCGACCATCAGGCCGCCGCCGATCTGATCAAGCTGGTCGCAGTGCCCGACGATTGGCCGTTGGGCCGCTGTGTACGGCAGCTGATCGACGCGGCGGGCGACACCGGAGCGCTGAAAGACGCCGCGCAGTCCTTCTCCGCGCTCGGATTCACTTTGTACGCCGCCGAGGCGTACGCGGCGGCGGCGATCACGGCCGCCGATCTGGGCTCCACAGCCGACGCGTCGCGCCTCTCCGCGCAGGCCCGGACGCTGGCCGCCGAATGCGGTGCGGCCACGCCCCTGCTCGCCCGGCTGGGCCGGCCGCGCGGACTGACCGCGCGAGAGCACCAGATCGCCGGGTGCGCGGCGCAGGGCCTGAGCAACCGGCAGATCGCCGATCGGCTGCGGCTCTCGGAACGTACCGTCGAGAACCACCTGGCCCGCACCTACGCCAAGCTCGGCCTCTCCGGCCGTACCGAGCTGCGCGATGCGTTGCGCGGCACCCTGCCTGAGTAGGTCTGACAGTGATCTGAGTACTCGCTGCTCTCGACCCCGGCAGGTGCGCGGTGGAACGTGGAACCACGGCGCTGGGTATTTTCCTCAGCACCCTTCGTCAGGCCTCTTCATCTCAGGGGAGCTGGATGCGCATGCGACAGAGAAGAACCGCGATCACCGCGGCGCTGCTGCTCGGCGGCTCGTTCATCGGCGCACCGACAGTCGCGTCGGCGGCCGACGCGACGACAGTCACTCGCGCCGCCGCGAGTGACGGCACCCTCCGGTTCGCCGCCGAGCTAGGATATTCCGGGTATTTAAGGCATTCATGGCAGGGAACCGTCGTCGCGCAGTCCCCGCTGCCCGCCGCGCTACAGCTGGACGGCGCCGGGCAGGCCTGGCGAATCTGGTACCTGTCCACCGCCTGGAATGGCTCCCCGACCGTAGTCTCGAGCACGCTCACGCTCCCGCCCGGCCAACCCCCGGCCGGAGGCTGGCCCGTCGTCAGTTACAGCCACGGCTTGGGCGGGACAGCCGACCAGTGCGCGCCGTCCCGGCTCGGCCCGAGTCCGTGGGAGCGCGCGCTCAACGACGAACTGCTGGCCGGCGGCTACGCCATCGCCGCCACCGACTACGACGGGATCGGGACGCCCGGCGAGGCCTCGATCATCAACGGCCCGTCCGAGGCCTACTCGGTGATCGATGCTGTGCGGGCCGCGCGCCGCGTCGCACCGGTCTCGCGCGACTGGATCTCGGTCGGCTACTCGCTCGGCGGGCACGCGGCGCTGTGGTCCGGACACCTCGCCGGCTCCTATGCGCCCGAGCTGCGCCATCGCGGCACAATCGCGCTGGCCTCGTTCATCCAATTCCCCATCCAGCTGGCTACCGAGCAAGTCGGCAACCCGGCGGCGCCGCTGATCGCCGGCACGCTCTATTCCGGCGTGACCGCCCCGGTCACCCACCCGGGCTGGGACGCCACGCAGTGGTTCACCCCGCTGGGCCTGAGCCTGGTCGACCTGGCGCGTGAGGAGTGCGTCGGCCAGCTCGCCACCGATGTCGCAGCCGTCACCAACGGCCAGGCGTTTAAGGACCCGGCGGCGGCGCAGGCCGAGTTCGCCCGGCTGCTCGACCCGCAGGACGTCCCGATCGCCCGCTACCCGGAGCCCGTCCGGCTGGCCCACGGCACCGCCGACGCGGTCCCGGCGGCGGCCAGCGCGCTGGCCGCCGAGCAGCTCACCGCAGCGGGCACCGACGTGACGTACACAGCGGTTCCCGGTGCGGACCACTTCACGCTGCTGCCGACGATCGCGCCGCAGGTGCTGACGTGGACCCGACAGTTGTTCGCAGAAGAACCTTCCACATGGGCCTCGATGCCTTGAGGTCTATTCATAAGCCAAAGCCACTCAGCGTAATTTGATCACGGTCGGCGTGTCGGGGTGACGGTTCTTCGGGTGCTGGTGCCGCAGCCGAGTCGCTCTTCGCCACGATCAGACAGAGGTCAGCATGAGTTCCTGGCCCGAGCGCGCCAGTGCCCGCCGCGACATCGAGAGTTGGATCATCGACTACAACCAACGACGCCTGCGCTCCGCACTCGACTACCGGATCCCGGCCGAAACCCGAACCGCCTGGCAGCAGCGCATGTTCACCGCCGCATGAATCAAGCGGTGTCCAGAACCGCGCCGACTTCACTGTCCGCCAACCACAACATCAACACCAGGTGGAACTTTCATCAGCGACCTGGTGTCCCGTGGATGGATGAGCAGCTCAGCGTATCTCGGCAGCATCGAGTCCGGCGCCGAGGTCTTCACGGGCAACGGTCGGCTGGACACCATCTCCTACTCGGTTACCGTGCAGTAGCGCGGTACGCGCGGGCGGCGTCCCACCATTGCCCTGGTGGGGAGTCGGCCGCAGCGGATGTCTGCGGCCGCGGTGCACCTGTGCTCCGGTCAGTCCAATGTCCAAGGAGAAGCGATGTTCGCTCGGTCGCGTCCGCTGCGGTTGCTCGTCGCGCTCGCGTTGCCGCTGGCACTCGGCGCGGCCCTGTCGATACCCTCGGCCAGCGCCCAGGGAAGCGCCGCTTTCACCTACCCATACCAGGATCCGTCGTTGAGCGTAGCGGCGCGGGTGGCCGATCTGCTCTCGCGGATGTCGCTGGCGGACAAGGTGGGCCAGATGACGCAGGCTGAGCGGGCGGCCATCGGCACGGCCGACGTCACCACGTACCGGGTGGGCTCGATCCTGTCCGGCGGTGGTTCGGCGCCGTCGCCGAACACGCCCACCGGCTGGGCGGACATGTATGACAACTTCCAGCGCGCGGCGTTGGCCACGCCCTGGGGAATCCCCATCATCTACGGCCTGGACGCCGTGCACGGTGACAACAACGTGTACGGCTCGACGATCTTCCCGCACAACATCGCTCTCGGTGCGACACGCGATCCGGCGCTGGTACAGCAGATCGGCCGGGCGACCGCCGAGGAGGTGACCGGCGCCGGGCTGGACTGGACGTTCTCGCCGTGCCTGTGCGTGGCCCGCAACGACCGGTGGGGCCGCACCTACGAGTCGTTCGGCGAGACGCCGGACCTCGTCTCGTCCATGGTTCCGGTGATCACCGGGTACCAGGGCGCCACGCTCGGGGGGCCGGCCTCGATCCTGGCGACCGCGAAGCACTACATCGGGGACGGCGGCACGACCAACGGAACGGATCAGGGCAACACCCAGATCTCCGAGCAGGAACTGCGGGCCATCCACCTGCCGCCGTTCCAGGCCGCGGTACGGGCCGGCGTGGGCTCCATCATGGTGTCCTACTCCAGTTGGAACGGCGTGAAGATGAGCGGGAACCGGTACCTGCTCACCGACGTGCTCAAGGGTGAGCTGGGCTTCAAGGGCTTCCTCGTCTCGGACTGGGCGGCGATCGACCAGTTGGACGGGCAGTCCGGCTTCACCGGGCAGGAGGTGGCCACGGCCGTCAACGCGGGGCTGGACATGATCATGGTGCCGAACGACTACAAGACCTTCATCGCGGACCTGATCGCCGACGTGCAGTCGGGTGCGGTATCGCAGTCGCGCATCGACGACGCGGTCAGCCGGATCCTCACCAAGAAGTTCGAACTTGGCCTGTTCGAGCGCCCGCTGGCCGACCGTTCGTACGCCTCGAGCGTCGGCAGCCAGGCGCACCGCGCCCTGGCGCGCCAGGCGGTGCGCGAGTCGCAGGTGCTGCTGAAGAACGCGGGCGGGATCCTGCCGCTGGCGAAGGCCGGGGGGAAGATCTTCGTGGCCGGCAAGAACGCCGACGACCTGGGCAACCAGGCGGGCGGCTGGACCATCTCCTGGCAGGGCGCGTCCGGCAACACCATTGCCGGTACCAGCATCCTGCAGGGCATCCGCAACACCGTCGGCTCCGGCGCGACGGTGACCTACAGCCGCGACGGCACCGGCATCGACGGTTCGTACCGCGCGGCCATCGCCGTCATCGGTGAGACGCCGTACGCCGAGGGCAAGGGCGACCGGCCCGGGTCCATGGGGTTGGACAGCACGGACCTCGCCACCTTGCAGCGGCTCAAGGCATCCGGCGTACCGGTGGTGACCGTCCTGGTCTCCGGCCGGCCCCTGGACATCGCCGCGCAGTTGCCGGACTGGCAGGCTTTCGTCGCGTCCTGGTTGCCGGGAAGCGAGGGCGCGGGCGTCGCCGACGTGCTGTTCGGCGACTACAACCCCACCGGCCGGCTGCCCGTCACCTGGCCGGCCAGCGCCGCACAGGAGCCGATCAACGCCGGCGACGGGCAGACCGGACTGTTCCCCTTCGGGGCCGGCCTGAGCTACCCCACCGGCCCCTCGCCATCACCGTCGTCGTCCCCGTCGTCTTCACCGTCCCCGTCACCGTCGTCTTCACCCTCCCCGTCGTCTTCACCGTCACCTTCACTGTCCCCGTCGCCTTCACCGACCGCGTCAGGCGGCCTGCACTGCACCGTGACCTACCGGGTCACGACACAGTGGACTGGTGGCTTCACCGGGGACGTGGCCATCGCCGTGACGGGATCCACCGTGGACGGTTGGACACTCACGTTCCGGTTCGCCGACGGTCAGGTGATCACCAACGCCTGGAACGCCACGGCGACGCAGAGCGGCAGCCAGGTCACCGCGACCGACGTGGGCTGGAACAAGCATCTGGGTACCGCCGACTGGGGCTTCAACGCGAACTGGTCCGGTACCAACACCGCACCGACCGCGTTCACCCTCAACGGTGTGCCGTGCGCGACCGCCTGAGGCATGAAGTCGGCGCGGGCAACAACGGCTGTTGATACCGACGGTAGTTGCTCGTTGAAGGCTTCGGCTGGTGTGGTCCAGCGGAGGGTCTTTCGTGTGGCCGACCGTTGCGTGGGGAATGCGGGAGTGCGGAGGAGGAAGGGCGTGGTTGCGTTCGAGGGGCGTCAGGGGGCTACGAAGTAGTAGCGGCGGCAGGTGAGAAGCAGACCTTTGTCAGTGAGGGTGAAGAAGTCGGCGAATTCGATCTCCTCGACCCCGGCGCGGCTCGGCGCGGCGCCGGGGGGAGGAGCGTAGCTGCCCATCACGGCGACGGTCTCCTCGGTGGCGACGATCTTGTAGATGCGATGTCCGCCTTTGCACGAGGACAGCTCGGCCTGGCGCTGCACGACCTGGTCGCGACCGTGGCTCGGTGGCGCGTCGGGGCGGGAGAGCTGCGCGTTCTCGTCGAGTAGGGAGCCGCAGGCGTCCAGGTCCCCGGTGTCGAGATAGTGGTACCACAGCCGTACATGGTCGATTCCCGCGGCGGTGACGGCCGCGTCCCGCGGCCGGTCGCCGTCTTCGCTGTACATTGACTTACCTTCCGTGGGGTACCCGCGGTCCGCAGGGCCCGGACGTCTGACACTCAGAGCGTCGGGGAACGGGGCAATCCCGGATTATCGCGGCGCTATCACGCTCCGGCGGCCCGGTTGAACCGCGATTGCCGTTCTCCCGTGGACATCGCAAGCGTGTTCAGCGAGACTGACCACTGATATGAGTGCCGCGATATCGAACGTCTCCGGATAGCCGCTCGTCCTTTGGGGGGAGAGCATGCTCGACGCGTCGGACGCGAGCAGCGACGCACTGCCGGAACCCGCCTTCCGCATCCTCGGTCCGCTGCGGGTCGCCGGTCCGGCAGGCCCCATGCGGATACCGCCCGGCCGGCAGGAGGTCATCCTGGCCGCGCTGCTGCTGGAGGCCAACCGGGTGGTGAGCACCGACTACCTGGTCGACCTGATCTGGGACGAGCAGCCGCCGGACACGGCGCGCATCCAGGTGCAGATCTGCGTGTCCCGGTTGCGCAAGGCGCTGGCCGACGCGGCGGTCGAGGCCGCCATCGTCACCCGCCCGCCGGGCTACCTGGTGCAGACCGAGGCGGCGGCACTGGACCTGGCGGTGTTCAACGCCCAGGTCGCCAGGTCGCGCGCGCTGGTGAAGGAGGGACGGGTCGCCGATGCCGCTGAGCAGTTGCGCGGGGTGGTCGGACTGTGGCGCGGGCCGTGCCTGAACGGCATCCCCAGCGAGGCGCTGCGCACCAAGGCACTGAGGCTGGACGAGGACCGGCTGGCCGCCATCGAGACCTACCTCGAACTCGAACTCTCGCTGGGCCGGCACCACCAGCTGGTCGGCGAGATCGGCCGGCTGATCGGCGAGCACCCGCTGCGCGAACGGCTGCGCGGGCAGTACATGCTGGCGCTGTACCGCTCGGGCCGGCAGGCCGAGGCGCTGGACGCCTACCGGGCCGGGCGCAACCTGCTGATCGAGGAGCTCGGTCTCGAACCGGGCGAGCAGATCCGGCTGCTGGAGACCGCGATCCTGTCCGGCGACCCCGACCTGCGCGTGGACGCCGAGCCGCTCGGCCCCGGCCCCGGTCCCGCCGGGCCGGCGCACGAGCCCCGGGCCCAGGCGTTCCACGCCGGACGGCCGCACCAGCTGCCCACCGCCGCGGCCGACTTCGTCGGCGGCGAGTCGCTGCTCGACGCGGCCCGCGCCGCGCTGGTCGGCGCGGACGAGCATCGGGCGACCGGCGTGCTGGTGATCGTCGGCAAGCCGGGCGTCGGCAAGAGCGCGGCGGCGACGTACCTGGCGCACCGGCTCAGCGGCGAGCACTTCCCGGACGGGCAGCTGTATTGCGACCTGCGCGGCATCGGCGCGGAACAGGTCTCGGCGAAGGAGGCGCTCGGGCGCTTCCTGCGGGCCCTGGGCATCCCCGGTCCGGTGATCCCCGACTCGACCGACGAGCGCGCCGAGATGTACCGCACCATCGTGGCGACCCGCCGGATGCTGATCGTGCTGGACGACGCGGCGACCGAGCGGCAGATCAGCCCGTTACTGCCCGGCGGGGGCAGCTGTGCGGTGATCGTGACGACCCGGTCCCGGATGACGGCGCTGCCCGGCGCGCACCGGATGGAACTGGACGTGCTGACCGCCGAACACGCGCTCGAACTGCTGCGGCGGGTGGTCGGCGCGGACCGGGTCGGCCGCGAGCCGGAGGCCGCGGTGATGCTGGTGCGCACGGTCGGCTGCCTGCCGCTGGCGCTGCGGATCGTGGCGGCCCGGCTGGCCGCCCGGCCGCACTGGACGCTGGCCTCGATGGTGCACCGGCTGGCCAACGAGCGTCACCGCCTGGACGAACTCGCGCACGGCGAGATGACCGTGCGGGCCAGCCTCTCGCTGACCCACGACGGCCTGGACGGCACCGACCGCAGGCTGCTGCGGCTGCTCAGCCTGGCCCCCGGGCCGACCCTGCCCGGCTGGCTGGCCGGAGCGCTGCTGGACGACCGGCGGGCGCAGCCCTCGGACCTGATGGAGCAGCTGGTCGACGTGCAGATGCTCGACGTGGTCTCGATCGAGGCCACCGGCGAGTTCCGCTACCGCTTCCACGAGATCATCCGCGTCTTCGCCCGGGACCAGCTCCAGGCCGAGGGCGAACAGCCGGTGCGTGCGGCCACCGAGCGGATGCTCGGCGGCTGGCTGGCCATCTTGGAGCAGGCTCACCGCAGGGTCTACGGCGGCGACTACACCGTGCTGCGCGGCGGCGCGCGGCGCTGGCAGCCCCCGGACTCGTACCTGGAGCCGCTGCTCGCGAGGCCGCTGGAGTGGATGGACGCCGAACACGAGAACCTGTGCCGCGCGGTGGACCACGCGGCGAGCGAGGGCTTCGACGAGCACGGCTGGGAACTGGCCACCACGCTGGTGACCCTGTTCGAGTCGCGCGGTTACCTCGACCTGTGGGAGCGCACGCACCGGCAGGCGCTGGAGGCGGCGCGCCGGGCCGGCAACACGCGCGGCGTCGCGGCGCTGCTCGGCTCGCTCGGCACCCTGTACCTGAGCCGGCGTCAGCCGGAGGAATCCCGCTCGGCGCTGCACGCGGCGCTGGCGCTCTTCGAAGAGCTCGACGACAAGCACGGCCGGGCACTGTGCCACCGGGACCTGGCACTGCTGGAGCGGCAGCGCGGCGACGAGGAACGCGCGCTCGAGCTGTACGACCGGGCGCTGCGCGACTTCGATCTGGTCGGCGACATCGTGGGCCGAGCCACCGTGCTGACGCAGAGCGCGCACGTCTGGATGCGCCGCGGCGACGGCGCCGTCGCGCACGCCCGGCTACAGGACGCGCTCGCCATCTACCGCTCGGTGGGCTACACCGGCGGCGAGGCGCGGGCGCTGCGCCGGGTGGGCCAGGTGCTGATGCAGCGCGGGGAGCTGGAGCGCGCGGAGCACACCTTCGCCGAGGTGCTGGCCATGGTGCGCGGGGCCGGGGACGTGATCGGCGAGGGACACCTGCTGATCGACCTCGGCGAGGCGAACCGGGCGCTGGGCCGCTTCGAGCGGGCCGGCGAACTGTTCGGCCGGGCGCTGGCGATCCGGGAGCGGATCATGGACCACGGCGGCGCGGCGGCGGTGCGGCTCGACCTGGCCCAGCTCAACGCCCGGCTCGGAAACGCCGCTGCGGCGCGGGCGCTGCCCGGGCAGGCCGTCCCGGCGGGTTGACCGGGCGGGCGATCCGGAAACGATATTGAGGGCCACCGGATAATCCGGTGGCCCTCAATGACGTCCGGTGCGACAACAGCCGCTTATCGGCATTCCGGGGGAGGGGCCGATCAGTCCCAGGGGTCGTTCGCGAGCTGGACGGCCTGCGTCGGGGCGCTGTCGGCGCGGGTGGCCGTGCCGACGGCCGAGTGGTCGCTGTGAGCTGCGTAAGCGAGGGAACCGAAGCACGAGAGCGCGCTCGCGACGAGGACCGAGACGGCGACCGACTTCAAGGCACTGATACGCATTTTCCTGCCCCTCCTGGGTGTTTCGCATCCGGTGAGCCAAAAGTAGGAAGTGCCGGAAACCCGGGATTATCGCCGCGGCTATCACCGTGTTATCACGGCGCCGGGGGCCGCGCCGGTGCGCTATCACCGCGGCTTCGGGTCGTGATGCCGCGCGATTAACCGGCTCGGCGGTAATGGCCTCAAGGCCCTGAGCGGCCGGCACCCGGCCGGCCATGGGCGCCGCTCTTTCCAGAGGAGTGAGGGCATTGTCCGCTCGCACGACCGACGACCAGCAGCCCGAACCGACACCGGGCGAACTGCTAGCGGGTGTGGCACGTGGCGACTGGGCGGCTTGGCGGGAAATCGTCCGGCGCTACGAGCCGCTGGTACGCCACACCGCGCGCCGGGCCGGGCTCAGCTCGGCGGACGCCGCCGACGCGGAGCAGCAGACCTGGGTCCTGCTCTGGCAGCACGCGCACCAGGTCCGCGAGCCCGAGCACCTCGGCGCCTGGCTCGTGGTCGCGGCCAGGCGCGAGGCGATCCGGCTGGCCACGGCGTCCAGCCGCTACGTGCTGTGCGCCGACCCCGAGACGGAGTACACCAGCCCGCAGCGGCAGGGCGCGGCCGACGTGTATCCGATCGAGGGCGACTACGACGGCGCGGTGGCGCAGGCGCTGGACCGGCTCCCGTCGCGGCTGCGCAACCTGCTGGTGCTGGCCACCTCGAACCAGTGCCCGACCTACGCGGAGATCGCCGAGCGGCTGCGGCTGCCCATCGGCAGCGTCGGCCCGATGCGCATGCGCGCGCTGGAGCGGCTGGCGAACACTCCGGAGTTCCGCACCGGTCGAGTACCCCGGCCCGTGCTGGTCAAGGCTGCGGCCTGACACCGGCCGCCGTCCAAGCCACGCCCCCGAAGAGCGGCGCCGCCCGTCATCCGACACGAGTTCAGGAGATCCGCATGCGCAGCACCGACGGCCCCGTGCCCAGCATCCGCACCGCCAGACCCCGCCACTACCTGATGTGCGCCCCGGTCCACTTCGAGGTGAGCTACTCGATCAACCCGTGGATGGACGTGGCGAAGCCGGTTGACACCGGACTCGCGGTCGCCCAGTGGGAGCGGCTGCGGGACACCTACCGGGAGCTCGGACACCGCGTCAGTGAGCTGACACCGGTGGCGGGCCTGCCGGACATGGTCTTCACCGCGAACGGAGCCACCGTGCTCGACGACTGCTCCGTGCTGCTCGCCCGTTTCCGTTATCCGCAGCGGGCCGCCGAGAGCGCGGCGCACGGCGACTGGTTCCGCGCGCACCGGTACCCGGGGGTGCGCGAGGCGCGCTACGTGAACGAGGGGGCGGGCGACTACCTGGCGGTCGGCGGCCGCATCCTGGCTGGGACCGGGTTTCGCACCGACCCGCGCTCGCACGCCGAACTACAGCAGCTGACCGGCCGCGAGGTCGTCCCGCTGACTCTGGTGGACGAGCGCTACTACCACCTGGACACGGCCCTGTCCGTGCTCGACGACGACGAGATCATGTACTACCCGGCCGCCTTCGCTCCGCAGAGCCAAGCCGTGCTGCGCGCGCTCTACCCCGACGCCATCCTGGCCGGCGACGCCGATGCCGCCGTCTTCGGGCTCAACGCGGTCTCGGACGGCCGCAACGTGGTACTGCCGCAGTCCGCCGCCGGCCTGATCTCGCAGCTGCGAGCGCGCGGCTTCACCGCGATCGGCGTGGACGTCTCCGAACTGGGCAAGGCCGGCGGCGCGGTGCGCTGCTGCACGCTCGACCTGCGCACCCCCTGGCGGCCGACCCTCCAGTGACCCGGCGACACCGAGACCGCGCGCGGCGCGACTCAAGCCCCGGCCCGGCTTCGGGCCGGGGCCAGCCGCAGGGATTCATGGGCACTTACCGACGGCGCCGGTTACCTCAGGCATCGGCCGCGGACCAGACGTCCTCGGCCGAGAGCTCGCCGACCGCGTACTTGCCCATCGCGCTGGTCAGCATCCGAAGCTCCAGCGCCAGGCACCCGGCCAGATTGACCAGTCCCTCTTCCGGATCGGTGGCCACCGCCAGCAGCGCCGCCCGGCCGAGGCCGACCGCGTCCGCGCCCAGCGCGAGGCATTTGGCCGCCCGCGCGCCCTCCCACATCCGGCCGGAGACAAGCAGGCTTGCGGCGTGCTCGAGCCCGCTCAGCCTGCTCAGGCACTCGCCGAGCGGCAGCCCGACCTCGTGCAGGAACGCCGACGGAGCCCAGCCGGAGCCGCCCTCCGCGCCGTCCACGGTCACCGCGTCCGCACCGGCGTCCCAGGCCACTCGCGCGGCCTCGCGCACGTCTCGCGCCGGGGTCAGCTTCACCCACACCTTCGCCCGCGGATAGTTGTTGCGCATCAGCCGGATCTGCTGGCGCAGGATCTCCGCGGTGAACGTGCCGGGGCTGCTGCACCGCAGCACCTTCTCGCTGTGCGGGCCGAAGACCTCGTCCATGCTGTACGCCTCGGCCAGCCGCGCCGCCGCGGCCCGGTCCACCAGCGTCATCCCGCCGAGACCCGGCTTGGCGCCCTGACCCACCTTCAGCTCGAAGGCCAGCCGGCCTGACTCCAGCAGCGGCTGCGTGCCCGGGTCGCTGTAGACGTTGTTCCAGACCTCGGCGTCGGCGTCCTCGGTGCTCTGCTGGACCGCCACGCCGCCATAGCCGTCCGCCACGCAGGCCGCGTACGACTTGATCCTGGTCAGCAGGGAGAACTCGGCGTCCTCGCCGTCGATGCGGCCGTAGCCGTTGACCGGCATCACGTTCTCGCCGATCACCATCGGGATGCCGAGCCGGCCGGCCTGCCGGGCCGCCGCGGTGCCCAGGTCCACGCTGGCCACCTGGGTCGAGCCGAACGCGGACAGGTACAGCGGCAGCGCGCTGCGGAAGCCGCCGACCTCCGCCTCCGTCTGCACGTCCTGATAAACCGGTTCGCGGCCCAGCTCGATCAGCTTCTCCAGCCGCCGCGGCATGAACACCGGCGGCACCAGCCGCAGCTCGTCGAGCGCGTCCGGAACGGCGGCCAGCGAGCGGGCCGGGTGCGCCCCGAACAGCGCGGTGCCGTAGTCGCGCGGGTCCGGGAAGGCCGCGGCGGGACCGCGCAGCGCCCGCTGCCGGATCGCCGCCTCGGGGAAGCCGGCCGCGCGCAGCCGGCTCACGGCGACACCACCCCGGGGATCTTCGGGTAGGCGTTGGCCTGCCACACCGACTCCAGGCCCGCGATGTACCGGGTGAAGCGCTCAAGCCCGATGCCGAACCCGGCGCTGCCGGCGATCCCCTCGCGCACCATCTGGAGGTACCAGCCGTACTTGGCCGGGTTCTCCCCGGTCTCGCGCATCCGCGCCACGATCGTGGCGTAGTCGTGTTCCCGCTCGCTGCCGCTGCACAGCTCGCCGTAGCCCTCCGGGGCGATCAGGTCGAAGTTGCGCAGGTAGCCGGGGCGCTCGCGGCTCTCCTTGTCGTAGAAGCCGCGCGAGCCCTTAGGGTAGTCGGTGATGAAGAACGGCGCGGCCGACTTGCCGGACAGCAGCGCCTCGGCCGTCCAGTCGATCTCGGCGTCAGGGCTCTGTGGATGGCCGAGCGCGTGCAGGTCGGCCACCGCGTCGGCGTGGGTGCGCCGCTCGAAGGGCCCGGCGCCCAGTGCGGCGAAGGCGTCGGTGTCTCGGCCCAGCGCGGCCAACTCGTCCGGCAGTTCGGCCACGACGCGGCGCACCACGTGCACCACCAGCTCCTCGGCCAGCTCGGTGATCTGCTCACGGGTCGCGCCGGCGACTTCCACGTCGATCTGGTGGAACTCGGCCAGGTGCCGGTCGGTGTTGGCGGTCTCCAGCGGCTCGAGCCGCACGTTGGGTGCGATGCAGAAGATCTTGTCGAAGGCGGTCAGCGAGGCCTGCTTGTACAGGATCGCGCTGGTCATCAGCTTGTAGCGGTGGCCGTAGTAGTCGATGTCCACCTGCTTGGCGCCGCGTGCGCCGGGGTCGGTGACCGGGCCGATGACCGGCGGCAGCAGCTCGGTGAAGCCGCGCTCGGCCAGCAGGCCGCGGGTCGCGGTCAGCATCGCGTTCTGGATGCGCAGCACCGAGCGGGTGGTCGGCGAGGACAGGTGCTCCCGGGGGCTTCCCGGGGCGCGGAGGGGCGTCTCAGTCATCTACAACACTTCCTTGAGTGCGCGCTGCTCGCGGCCGGCCGGGTTGCCGAGCGCGTCCAGGTAGCCCGCCAGGCCGGCGTCGTCGAACCTGCGCTCGACGAAGGAGAGCGAGGCGAGCAGCTGCGCCGAGCCGAGCTCGGCGCTGCGGCGTCCCGCGGCCGGCGGCCGGATCGGCATGGCGCCGACCCGGGACCAGGCCAGCCGGCCGGACGGATCGATGAAGCTGCGGGCGTGTCCGGCGTTGTCCGGGTGCAGGCAGTACGGGATGTCGAGGTAGCCGCGCCGGAACGCGGTGGCCAGCGCGCGGCCGAGATCCGGGCCGAGCGCGAGCACCGCGTCGATCAGGGCGGCGGCCTCGGCGTGGATGCCGGTGTCCGCGACCGGGCCGGCGGCCGGGGCGAGCCGTTCTTCCGCGGCGACCGCGGCGGCGGTTTCCAGCGCGTTGACGTTGTCGGCGATGGTGGGGATGCGGTGCGCCTCGGCGACCGTCTTGACGATCAGCCGGGACGCCCCGGTGCGCACCGCCAGCCGCGCGGACTGGGCCAGCAGGCCGGTCGCACCGGGCGCGGTGCGGGGGAACACCCCCATGTACGTGTAGATGACGATGTGCCAGTCCACGTCGGGCAGCAGCTGCGCGGCCAGCCTGCGCAGCGCGAGCACCGCCTCCCGGTCCTGCTCCGCGTTGGTCTGTTGGGCGTAGCTGAGCGAGACGCTGCGGATGCCGTGCTGCCGGAAGAACAGGCACTCCAGCACGCTCATCGCGATCAGCAGGCTCGGCGGGCACATCTGCCCGAGCATGCAGCCGCCGAAGCTTTCCAGGTGCGGCTCGGCGCCGTCCTCGCGCACCCCGGCCAGCAGCTCGCAGGAGCGTGCCCAGTTGCGGATCGACACGTCCAGCGGCACCCGGCTGTACGGCAGGCAGTAGGAGACCGGGCCTCCCTCGGTGGCGTGCATCCCGGCCGCCGTCAGCGCTCGGAAGATGTTCTCCGGGCACGGCGAGCCGTGCCGGACCTGCACCGGGAATCCGGGTCCGTTGATGCCGGCGAGCACGGCCCGGGTGGTCGACGGTTCGTGCGCCACGATCGGATAGCCATTCAGCTGCGCGTCGGAGTCCAGCGCCG
>JBKOWZ010000257.1:0-3384 GCA_046724665.1 Actinomycetota bacterium | reverse complement strand
GCGCGCGGCCGAGGGCGAGATGGCGGCGCTGCCGCACTGGCGCGCCGCGCACGACCTGTTCGCCGAGCTCGGCTCGCCGCAGGCGCGCGAACTACTCGCGCGCAGGCACTGAGTCGGCGCGCGGGTGCGGACCGGCCGCCGGTCCGCCGTCCCCGACCGGCAGCGCGATCGCGGTGAACAACAGCCCGTCGCGCACCAGCCAGCGCCCCGCGAATCCCGGCAGCCGCGTTCCGCCGACGACCGGCCCCGGCACCAGCAGGCGCGCGTCGAAGGTCCCTGACGTCTCGTCACCGGCGCCGGTGCCGAACGTCACGTGCGCCTCGTCGAAGTCCAGCCACTTGCGCGCCAGCGGAAACCAGGCCTTGTACACCGACTCCTTCGCGCTGAACAGCAGGCGGTCCCAGTGCACGTGTGGCCGCTCGGCCGCGAGCCGGGACAGCTGCTCGCGCTCCTCGGGCAGCGTGACCGCGTCGAGCACCCCCGGCGGCAGCTCGCCGTGCGGCTCGGCGTCCACGCCGACGGTGACCAGGTCCGTGCCGCGACCCACCACCGCGGCGCGATAACCGGCGCAGTGCGTCATGCTGCCGACGATCCCGGCCGGCCACTGCGGCGCGCCGCGCTCGCCGGGCAGGATCGGGACCGCGGGCACGCCGAGCCGGCCGAGCGCCGTGCGCGCGCAGTGGCGCACCGTCGTGAACTCCAGCCTGCGCTTCTGCACCGCCTGCCTGAGCAGGGCCTCCTCCTCGGGGAACAGCGTGGCCTCGGGCGGGTCGGACAGCGCCTCGGCCGCGACCGCGCCCGGCGGCAGCAGTTCATCGATCACTGCCGCAGTGTCGCAGTCCTCGTTGCTACCGCGCCAGGCCGACGGCCCGATCGCGCGTTACCATGTGCGGCACTCCACTACAGAGACGAGGTGCGGTCGCCGTGGACGCGGATGTCGTGGTGGTCGGTGCCGGGCTGGCCGGACTCGTCGCGACCGCACAGCTGGCCGCCGCCGGGCGCCGGGTGATCCTGGTCGAACAGGAGCCCGAGGCCTGCCTCGGCGGCCAGGCCTTCTGGTCCTTCGGCGGGCTGTTCCTGGTCGATTCGCCGGAGCAGCGCCGGATGGGCATCCGCGACTCGCGCGAGCTGGCCTGGCAGGACTGGCTCGGCAGCGCCGGCTTCGACCGGGCCGAGGACGCCTGGCCGAGGCGCTGGGCCGAGGCGTACGTGGACTTCGCCGCCACCGAGAAGCGGCCCTGGCTGCACGGCCTCGGCGTGCGGTTCTTCCCGGTCGTCGGCTGGGCCGAGCGCGGCGGGTACCTCGCCGACGGGCACGGCAACTCGGTGCCGCGTTTCCACGTCACCTGGGGCACCGGCCCGGGCGTCGTCGAGCCCTTCGAACGCCTGGTCCGCGCGGCGGTCGCCGACGGCCTGGTCAGGCTCGCGTTCCGGCACCGCGTCGATGGGCTGACCATGACGGACGGCGCCGTGGACGGCGTGCGCGGCACGATCCTCGAACCCGACGACGCTCCGCGCGGCAAGCCGAGCTCGCGCACCCCGGCCGGCGAGTTCTCGTTCACCGCGCAGGCCGTGATCGTCACCTCCGGCGGTATCGGCGGCAACCACGAGCTGGTGCGCCGCAACTGGCCGTCCCGGCTCGGCCGGCCGCCGCGCAACCTGCTCTCCGGCGTGCCCGCGCACGTGGACGGCCGGATGCTGGAGATCGCCGAGGCGTCCGGCGGCCGGCTGATCAACGGCGACCGGATGTGGCACTACACCGAGGGCGTGGCCAACTGGAACCCGATCTGGCCGCTGCACGGCATCCGGATCCTGCCGGGGCCGTCCTCACTGTGGCTCGACGCCCGAGGCCGGCGGCTGCCGGTGCCGCTGTTCCCCGGGTTCGACACCCTCGGCACGCTCGAGCACATCATGCGCACCGGATACGAGCACACCTGGTTCGTGCTCACCCAGAAGATCATCGAGAAGGAGTTCGCGCTCTCCGGATCGGAGCAGAACCCCGACCTGACCGGCCGCAGCGTGCGCCAGCTGCTGCGCACCCGGATCGGCCGTGGCGCGCCGCCGCCGGTCGAGGCGTTCAAGCGGCACGGCGCTGACTTCGTGGTCGCCGACTCGCTTGACCAGCTGGTCGGGCGGATGAACGCGCTGACCGAGACGCCCCTGCTCGACCCCGCCGAGGTGCACCGGCAGGTGGCGGCGCGCGACCGCGAGGTCGGCAACCGGTACGGCAAGGACCTCCAGATCACCGCGATCCACGGCGCGCGCGCCTACCTCGGCGACCGGCTGACCCGCGTCGCGGCGCCGCACCGGCTGCTCGACCCGAAGGCCGGGCCGCTCATCGCGGTGAGGCTCAACATCCTGACGCGCAAGACGCTCGGCGGCCTGGAGACCGACCTGTCCGGAAGGGTGCTGCGTGCCGACGGCCGGCCGCTGCCCGGCCTCTACGCGGCCGGCGAGGTCGCCGGATTCGGCGGCGGCGGCATGCACGGCTACCGCTCGCTGGAGGGCACCTTCCTCGGCGGCTGCCTGTTCTCCGGCCGCCAGGCCGGCCGCGCCGCGGCCGAGGCGGTGGGCTGAGACCGTCCGAGCGGGGGCCCGGCCGGCCGCTCAGAAACCGCCGCGCGCCGATCCCGGTACCGAACCGTGCGCCTGATCGGTCGTCACACTCAGGGAGTACGTGTCGCCGGACGCGTCGCGCGCCGAGCTGTGTTGGAACTGCACCGCGAGCACGAATGTCCCCGCCGCAAGGGAGTTACCCGGCTTGAGCGTGAACGTGTAGACCAGGCCACCGGAGTCGGGCTCCTTCGTGACATCGAACATACTGATGTCACGGTTGGACCATGTTCCGGTCGCGAACAACCCCGGGCTCGGCTGGACCTTCACGACCAGGCGCAGCGCACTGACCGGCTCGGCGAGCGTGACGTTCACCCGCTCCTCGGTCCAGCTCGCGTTGCTGTTCGGCCCGAGTTCCCCGGACGCCGCGACGGGGCTCGCCGCCGTATTCGGCGCCTGCGATGCCTGCACCGACGCGCTTGTCGAAGCCTGCGTGGTGGCGGCGTGGTCGCTGACGACTACAGACGGCGTCGCCGTTGCCCCGCCGGGGCCGCCGGTCTTGTCTGCCGTGGCGGTGTTCTGCGTTCCACGCGCGGACGCCTGCGCCGACGCCGAGGGCGCGGCCGCGCTCGTCGCGGGCAGGACGTTGGTGCCGGTGGGCTCGGCGGCCTGTTCGTGCGGACGGCCGGTGGTGACCGTCACCGTGACGGCCACGGCGATCGTCGCGCTCAGCGCCGCGGCGGCGATTCCGGCCGGGATCCCGGCCAGGCGCGTGCCGAGGACCGAGCCGCGCCCTCGGGCCCGCCCGGGCGCCCGCCCGCGCGGATCGCC
>JBKOWZ010000121.1:0-7958 GCA_046724665.1 Actinomycetota bacterium | reverse complement strand
GGGTCCGGCGACTCGGTGGTCACCCCGCTGCGGCCGGTCGCCGCGGCGGCGGCGAACCCGCCGGCGGCTCCGGCGGCCGAGGAGCCGGCGGCGCGGCAGCGCCAGGCCGGCGCCGGCTCGGCGTACTCGGACGCGCTGTTCGGCCCGGTGGGTCCGCACAAGGACCGGCTGCGCGGCTCGACCGACCAGCAGGCGGTCAACGACGGGGTGACCCCGGGCAAGCGGGCGACCGTGCCGTCCTGGGACGAGATCGTCTTCGGTACCAGGCGCCGCAAGAGCGAGTAGCGCGCCAGAGAGCAGAGCGAGGCCGCAGGGATCTGACGCGACGTCAGATCCCTGCGGCCTCGCGTGGCTCAGTGGCTCAGGCGAACAGCCCCGAGGCGTAGTAGTCCTTGGCGTCCTTCACTCCGGGCACCGCGAAGAAGTACCCGCCGCCGGTCGGCGAGATGTAGTCGACCAGCGGCTCGTCGATCAGCCGGGTCTGCACCGCCTCGAACTGCCGCACCACGTCCTGGTTGTAGCAGGCGAAGATCAGGCCGACGTCGAGGTTGCCGTTCACGTCCACGCCGCGGTCGTAGTTGTAGCCGCGGCGCAGGATGCGCTGGGCGTCGGTCTTCGCGGTGCGCGGGTTGGCCAGGCGGATGTGCGCGTCCAGCGGGATGATCTTGCCGTCCGGGTCGTTCGCGTACTGCGGTATGTCGCTCTCCAGCGTGCCGGACAGCGGCGCCCCGGTGTCCCGGCGCCGGCCGAACATGTTCTCCTGCTCGGTGAGCGAGACCCGGTCCCAGAACTCGACCAGCATCCTGATGATCCGCACCACCTGGTACGAGCCGCCCTCGACCCAGGCCGGCTCGCCGCCGGCGCCGCCGTGCGTCCAGATCAGGGCATTGGTCTCAGCGGTCGAGTTCACGTCGGGGTTGGCGATGCCGTCCTTGAAGCCGAGCTGGTTGCGCTGGGCGCCGGTGGGACGGGACGGGGACTGGAAGCCGTCGGCCTTCCAGTTCGGCTGGAGCCACTCGCGGGTGTGCTTGGCGATGTCGCGCAGCGCGTGCATGACCGTGTCCCGGTTGTCCGCGCACAACTGGATCATCAGGTCGCCGTGCATCTCGGTCGAGCCGACCATGTTGTCGTTCGGGAACACGGGCATCTTGGCCAGCTTCGCCGGCTTGCGCGAGGCCAGGCCGTATCTGCCGTCGAAGAGCGTCGGCCCGACGCCCACGGTGACGGTCAGGCCGTCCGGCACGACGTCCGGGCCGATCGTCGAGCTGTCCGAGGGCGGCGAGGCGACGCCCAGATCGACCGGAGTGCCGCCCGCGGTGAGGAAACGGGCACGCTCCGTCAGGGTCCTGAACATCTGCTGGAGCGCCGCACGGTCGGTGGCGATCACGTTGAAGGACACGAAGGTCGCGGCGAGTTGCGGCGGGGTGAGGATGCCCGCCTGGTGCGCGCCGTGGAACGGGATCACGCGGCCGCTTCCGGTGCCGTCGGAGCTGGACGACGACGAGGCGACGGCCTGCGCCGCGCCGAGACCGCCCGCGGTGACGGCCGCGGCCCCGACGGCACCGACCGCCGCGCCGCGCAGGAAGGAGCGGCGGCGCAGCGCGTGGTGTAAGTCGCCGTGCGCCGCCTCGGATCCGGCCAGGTCGGCGAAGGGGCAGGCGCCGAGCCCGCCGGCGGCGGCGGTCTCGGTCGGCTGCTCGAGGGGGTTCTCGTCGGTCATCGGGTCAGGTCCCTGGGGTCGTCGCGGAGGCCGGAGCGTAAGAATTGAATTCGATGGCTGTCATGCGGCGCTGCGCTCCTCCAGCAGGCCGGGCACCACGGCGAGCCGTTCGAGCAGCCGGCCGAGGTCTGCGTTGATCTTCTGCCGCTGGGCCGTGGACAGCCGGCTCGGCGCGGTCCACGAGCCGTCGCCCGGGTTGTGCGCCGCGTTGAGGTCCGCGGCCACCGTCTTGATCCACGTGTTGATCGCCGCGAGCCCCTGGGGGTCGCGCGCCTGCATCAGGCCGACCAGCGTGCCGAGCACCACCTGCGTGCCGTGCAGGTTCGCCGCCGCGGTGGCCAGCACGGTCCCGCTGCCGTAGTCGGCGATCCCGGTCAGCTGGAATTGCAGCGTGTTCTCCAGGATCTCGTGGCTGCGCAGCGGCAGGTCGTTCGGGTCGGTCTCCTGCGTCGGGAAGGCCTTGATCAGACCCTGGACATCGGCGACCAGCTTGTCGCCGAGCGGCTTGAGCAGCCCGGCGCTCTGGCCGTGCCAGAGCCCGTACTCGATCCGGTGGAAACCGGTCCAGGAGGCGTCGTTCACGCCGTCCTCGAGGCCGGCGGCGAGGCCGTCGATCTGGCCGTCGAAGTCGCCGAAGGTGCCGTACGCCGCGCCGAGGCCCTCGTAGTCGAGGTGCGCGGCGAGCCAGTCCGCCTTGGCCGCGGCCAGGTTCCCGGCCGCCAGGTCGGCGGCGAGCTTCCTGCTGTCGGCGAGCAGCACCGGCAGGGTCTGCTGCACGTACGCGCGGTAGTCGGCGACCGGCTGCTGCAAGTCCTGGTCCGTCACCGGGGCGAAGCCGGTGCTCCCGCCGGAGGAGGAGCCGCCGAGCTTGTAAGTCTTCGAGCTCAGCGCCGTGCCGTCGGTGAAGGCGCAGCGGAACGCGTACGAGCCGGCCGACAGCGTCACGTTCATCGGGCGCTTCGTGTGCGGCGCCAGGTTCTCGATCTCGGCGAACACGGCGTTGTTCGCCGGGTTGATCACGTAGACCTCGGCCGTGCTGCGGCCGTTGTTGGCGAGGGTGAAGCTCTGCGCGCCGGCGGTCGGGTTGTTCCAGCCCGAGCCGCACCTGGTCTCGCTGATGTCGATCGTGTTCGCGGCGGCGCTCGTGCCCGGGCCGATCACCGCGATCGCCGTCGCCGCGGCGACGGCCGGCACCGCGAAGATCGAGGTGCCGACGGCCCAGCGCGGCATCCGCCGTCCCCCGAGCGCCGGAGAGACGCCGTCACGCTCCTGCTCCGCCATGCGCTTCGCCGCGATGCGCTCGGCGAGCGCCCTTTCGTCGGCCAGGCGCGCCGCCACGCGCCGCTGCTCCCTCGCGAGCGCGGTCTCGGACGCGCCGACGGCGGCGGGTGCCGGCCTCGTGCCGCGCACGAAGAAGTACATCGTCGGGATCAGATACAGCAGATATCCGGTCACCTGAAGCCAGCTCATCGCGGGCGTCAGGTTGAGGGTGCCGGAGATCAGCGTCGCGTACCAGGACCCGGTGTCGATCGACGACAGGTTGAACGCGTAGGCGGTGTGCCCCGGGATCAGGCCGCTCTCCTGGAGATCGCCGAGCCCGTACGCGAGCACGCCCGCGGCGATGACGATGAGCACCGCCCCGGTGACGGCGAAGAAGCGGCTCAGGTTGATCCGCAGTGCCCTGAGGTAGAGCCCCCAGCAGACGGCGATCGAGAGCACGACGCCGATCGCCGCGCCGATCATCGGGCCCTGCGAGCTGCCCGCCGACTTGGCCGTGGTCCACAGGAACAGCGAGGTCTCCAGGCCCTCGCGGGCGACCGCGACGAACGCGGTGAGCGCGAGCACCCCGGCGCCGCGGCCGAGCGCCTCGGTCGCCCGCGCCTTGAGGTCCCCGGACAGGCCGCGCGCGGAGCGGCGCATCCAGAACACCATCGCGGTCACGAACGCGACCGCGATCAGCGAGAGCACCCCGCCGAACGCGTCCTGCCCGCCGGTCGGCAGGCTCGCGGCGGTGAACGTGAGCACGGCGGCGAACGACAGGCTCAGCGCGACCGCGGCGCCGACGCCGGCCCACACCGGGCCGAGTCTCGCCCGCTGGCCGGCCCGCACCAGCGTGGCCACCAGGATCGAGACGATGAGCCCGGCCTCCAGTCCTTCGCGCAGCCCGATCAGAAAGCTGGGGAACACGTCATTCCACATATCCGGCAGGTCCTCGGTCCTTCGGCGCGGGCGGCGCGGTCAAATCGGCGGCCTACGGGTTGGCGGCCGGATGTTAGGCAAGCCTAACCATACCGTTGTCCGACACGGCGGCCGCAAGGTACCTGGCGTTAACGGCAGGTGTGATCCCGGCGACAGGCGGGCGGTGGGCACGTGGCCGCTCGGCTTCCCCCATCGGCCCAAAAAATCTTCGGGAAACTTCGGGCCGCATGTATCAGGACGCCGTGGGCCCCGCTCTTGTTGATGACCGTTCCGGGAAGGGGAGAGCCCGGCGTAGGTCAGTGTGGGGTGGATGCTGGGGGACCGTCCCGACGCCTGTGGGGGGATCGACAGGCAGGCGTCGGGGCGGCTGCACGAGACGCGCGCTCTGGTCAGGACGTCACGGGGGTACGGCCTGGCCGGCGGCGGCGCGTCTCGTACAGGTGGCGTATCTCGTACAGTCGCGGGAACCCGCCAAACACACCGCACAACGGGGCAGACGTGCTAAGCCTCGGCTTGCCAAGACTGCCACTGGAGGGATGCCACGATGACTCTGGACTACGAAGCACGGTTGGAAAGGCTGCTGGCCCGCCACGGCGACATCGTGGTCAGCACCGGTGTCAACGGGAACTGCCACGTGCTGCACCGCCGCGACCAGGTTCTCGTCCCGCTGCACCAGGCCGACCGGGCGCACCAGGCCGCGGACCACTGGACCGAGCGGCGCGAGGACCTCTTCGAGGTCGGCGTCAGCCGGCTGCGGCTACGGCCGGAGGCCGGCGTCGATGTCTGCGAACTCGCGATGGACCTGCGCGGCCACAGCGACGGCCCGATCACCGCCTCGCTCAACCACCTGCTTCAGGCCGCGCCGGACTACGGCGGCGGCCCGTTCAGCCCGCCGCAGCCGGCCGCCGCGCTGCCCAAGCCCACCGGGGGCAACGGCACCGGCCGCCGGGCCATCGCCGCCGTGCTGGACACCGGCATCATCAAGCACCCGTGGTTCGCGGACACCGACTGGTTCGCCCTGGTCACTCCGGACCAGCTCGACCCGATCCCGCACGGCTCGCACTACGAGCCCGACACGCAGACCGGCCACGGCACCTTCGTCGCGGGCATCCTGCTGCGCCAGGCGCCCTCCGCCTTCCTGATGATCGAGCGGGTGCTCGACGACGACGGCGTCACCGACGAGCTGCACCTGCTGAACCGGCTCTCCAGCCTGCACCGGCGGATCAACGCCGCGGGCGAGACCCTCGACGTGCTCAACCTCTCGCTCGGCGGCTACACCTTCGACGACCAGCCCTCGCCGCTGATCTCCGACGCGCTGGCCCGCTTCGGCAAGCACACCGTCGTGGTGGTCGCCGCCGGCAACGACGGCACGAACCGCCCGTTCTGGCCGGCCGCCCTCAAGGGTTGCGTGGCGGTGGCGTCGCTGGAGACCGACGAGCGCCGGGCCGAGTACTCCAACCACGGCTGGTGGGTGGACGCCTGCGCGGTCGGCACCGACGTCATCGGGCCGTTCATCACCGACAACACCCCGGACGGCCGCCGCTTCAACGGCTACGCGCGGTGGTCGGGTACCTCGTTCGCCGCGCCGCGCGTCGCCGGGAGCATCGCCAACCTGGTCGCGACCAAGCAGATGAGCGCCGCCGAGGCCGTCGATTTCCTGCTCGACCGGGCGACCCGGGTGGCTCAGCCGGACTTCGGCGTAGTGGTCGAATGACGCGTCCGATCGATACCCTTTCCCGCGCTGACGATCAGGTCAGCGGGGGAAAGGGTAGGACAGTGGACACCGAGACGAGCACCCAGGAACTGCTGGCCGCGGCCGCCGGCGGCAATCAGGCGGCCTGGAACCGGCTGGTTGACCGGTTCGAGCGGCTCGTCTGGTCGGTCGCCCGCGGCTTCCGGCTCTCCGACGCCGACGCCGCGGACGTCTGCCAGACCACGTGGCTGCGGCTGGTCGAGCACCTCCAGTCGATCAACGATCCGGAGCGGCTGGCCGGCTGGCTGGCCACCACCGCCAAACGCGAGGCGATCAGCGTGCTGCGCAAGCGCGACCGCGAGGTTCCGGTCTTCGACACCCCGGACGACGAGGACGGCGACGCGGACCAGGATCCGGAGCGCCAGACGATCGTCCAGGACGAGTACCGCGAGCTGTGGACCGCCTTCGCCGCGCTCTCCGAGCGTTGCCGGAGCCTGCTGCGGGTATTAGCGGTATCGCCGCTGGAGAACTACGCGCAGATGGCCGCCGCGCTGGGCATGCCGGTCGGCTCGATCGGACCAACCCGGGCACGATGTCTCGGACGGCTGCGGGCCAGGCTCGCCGCCGTCACGTAACCCGGTCAGCGATACCGGCACAGCCGTGCACAGCCATGACGTCAGCCGTCTTACCGCATCGGGGGAAGAAGATATGGAAAGCAACCGCTCTATCGGCGATGCCGTCGAGGATGCCAAGCTGCTCAGACGGGTCGGCGTGATGTTCGATCACCTCGATCCGGTACCCGACTCGGTGCGGGCCGCGGCGAGATCCGTCTTCGCCTGGCACGACATGGACGCCCAGCTCGCCCGGCTGATCGACGGCGAACTGCTGGTCGGCACGCGTACCCGGGCCCAGGGCGAGACCCTGCTGCTGTTCGAGGCCCCCGGGCTGACCGTCGAGATCAGGGCGACCGAGATCAACGGCGCCCGCAATCTGGTCGGGCTGCTCGCGCCGAACGGGCCGGACCTCATCGCGCTGGAGACCGCGGCGCAGAACGGCCAGCAGCTGACCGCCCCGGTGGACCGATACGGCCGCTTCACCCTCACCTCGGTCCCGGCGGGCCTGATCAGACTGCGCTGCACCCTGCCGGACGGTTCGCAGGTCGTGACTGAATGGGTCAACACCTGAGAAGCTGAGTCAGTGACAACGGCCGCCGCTTCAGACCGCTCAGCCAGCCGCCTGCGGGAGGCCTTGGAGTTGGTCGAAGCGGTGAACCGTAGTCCGCGGGCGACCAGGGACAGCGCGATGGCGCTGGTGGCGGCGGATCCGCAGGACGAGGCGGCGTGCGTCGCGCTGCGGGCGCTCGGCCTCGCGCACAACTGGCTCGGCGACCTCGCCGCGGCCCGCGCCGCGCTGCGCAGGTCGGTGGCGCTCGGCGAGCGCCGTGGCTATCAGCTGCGCACCGGCCAGGCGCGCACGTCGCTGCTGGTCATGCTCGCCGAGGCGGGCAACACCCAGGCCGCTCTGGCCGAGGCGGCGCTGGCGGAGTCCGCACTCGCCTCGCTGCCCGAGGGAAGGCTCGAACTGGCCAGGTTGCAGGTGAACCTCGGCCTGGTGCTCCAGCGGATCGGCCGCACCGCCGAAGCGCTCGCCTACCACAGCGCCGCCGAGCGGGTGCTGCGCGAGCACGGCGACGCGCACTGGGAAGCCATCATGCTGAACAACCGCGGCATCCTGCTGGCGTACCGGGGAAATCACGCCGAGACGAGCCGCGATCTCACTCGCGCGGCGCAACTGGCCGCCGACAACGGCTTCGAGGCGCTGTATCACCGGGCGCTGTGCAACACCGGCTTCGCCGCGCTGCGCGCCGGCGATCTGCCGCGGGCGCTGCGCGTGCTGGACGAGGCGCGCATGGTCGGCGAGCAGTTGGGCAGGCCGACCGCTTCGGTGCTCTCCGATCGGGCGGACGCGCTGCTGGCCGCCGGGCTGGCCGACGAGGCGCGACAGTACGCGGAGCAGGCCGCCCAGGGACACACGGACAGCGGTTTCGTGCTCAACGCCGCCGAGGCCCGGCTGTCCGCGGCGAATGCCGCGCTGGTCGCCGGGGACGCCAAGGCGGCGGCCGAGTACGCGCTCGCGGCGCGGGTCGCGTTCACCCGGCAGCGGCGGCCCAACTGGGCCGCTTGGGCACGCTCGGTCGAGCACGCTGCGCGGTACACCGCCGGGGAGCGCAGCGCCCAGATACTGCGCGACCTGGTGCGTAACTCCGCGCAGCTGGAGCAGGCCGGATGGCTGGTCACGCCGCAGGAGAACAAGCTGCTCGCGGCGCGCACGGCATTGGCCCTCGGG
>JBKOWZ010000222.1:0-14478 GCA_046724665.1 Actinomycetota bacterium | reverse complement strand
GCCGCGGCCTGCACCGCGCGCGCCACCGCCTCGGCGTCGAGGTCCGCGGGGTCGCGCCCGGCGGCCTGCCACACCCGGCGCAGGAGCACGTCGGTGGGCACCATGCGGAACAGCGTGTTGGCGAAGTCGAACAGCACCGCCTCGATCGGCGGAACCGGTCCGTCGAGCTCGTGGTCGGGGACCTCGACGGCGGTCGGCAGGCTGTAGAGATGGGTGCGCATGCCGACCAGTCTCCCGTATCGCCCCGGCGGGGGAGTTTCGCGTCTCACGTCGCGTTCAGAGCACGCGTTCTAAAGCACAGTCTCGGCACGTCGCCGCGGCTTGCCCGGGCCGAAGTACGCGGCGGTGCGCCGCTCGCTGAAGCCGTAGGCGAAGGCCGCGATCGCGCCTGCCGCGACCAGCGGCACCGCCAGCCCGGCCCGGTGCGGCACCCCCGCCCCCCACAGCCCGGTCACCAGCGCGGAACCGAACAGGAAGCCCACGTAGTTGAAGATGTTCAGCCGGGCCACCGCCGCTCCGCTCTCCGCCGGGTCGAGCCGTCCGGCGGCGGAGAAGCACAGTGGCGCCATCACCGAGATCCCGAGGCCCACCACGCCGAAGCCGAGCAGCGCGACCAGCGGGCCGGGCGCGGCCGCCGCGATCACGAAGCCCAGCGCCGCGACCGCGGCCCCGGCCCGGCCGACCGGCACGCCGCCGTAGCGCTCGGTGAGCCGGTCCCCGGTGAACCGCCCGGCCATGAACGGCACCGCGTAGGCGAAGTAGACGATGGTGATCTGCCAGCCGTGCCCGTGCAGTCCGTCCTGGATGTAGAGGCCGCCCGCGCTGGAGACCGTCGAGTCGGCGAAGTACGCCAGCGCCATGACCACGCACACCGCGAGCATCGGCCGCCACGCGACGGTCGGCGCCGCGCCGGTGGCCGCGTCCATCGCGATCGTCTCGTCCTTGACGCCGCGCAGCAGGAACCGGCCCACCGCGAGCAGCGCGGCCGCCAGCGGCACGTTCGCCGCGAGGTAGAAGGCGGGCAGCGAGGTATGCGTGTCGGTCGCCAAAGTGGCCGCCGCGGAACCGAGCGCCGCGCCGAAGGCCCACACGCCGTGGAAGGACAGGATGATCGACCGGCCGTAGCGCCGTTGCAGCGCCACCGCCTGCATGTTCGTCGTCGCGTCCACGGCGCCGACCGCCGCGCCGAACAGCAGCATGAACGGCAGCGCCGCGGCGAGCGCGTGCCCGGCCCCGATTCCGACCACCGCGGCGAGCACCAGCAGCTGCGCGCCGCGCAGCACGATCCGCGAGCCGTAGCGGCCGACCAGCGCCCCGGCGGCCAGCGAGCCGAGGGCGGCGACCACCAGCGTGACGGCGAGCACCACGGCCACCGCCGAGTCGTCGATGTGCAGCCGCTTCTCCAGCGTCGGGATCTCGCTGGTGAGCGCGATCAGCGAGAAGCCCTGCGCGCCGAAGGCGACGAACAGCGCGCCGCGCGCCCGCCGCATGCCCTCATCGATGCCGCTCATGTCCGGGCAGCGTAGGTGCCGGGTGCGCGGCTTGCAAAGAGGCCCGGCCGAAAAATATGAGCCGATGTTCAGGTTTCTCCGCCGCCGGCGCCTGATCGATATCGAACGGTGACCGGGCGACGGAACAGCGGCGGGCGAGCCGCCGTCCAAGTGGCGCCGAGCGCGGCATCGGGCCGCCTCACGACGTCGAAGAGGACGGAGACATCAGGTGGATGTGGCGCCGAGAAGGCGGTTGATCGGTGCGGGGGCGGGACTGGTCGCACTGGTGGTAGCAGCGCCGCTCGCGTTGAGCGCGTGCAGCGGGAACTCGGGCCACGCGACGTCGTCGGCCGGCACGGAACGCGGCCCGGCGATGGGCGCGGCGGCCCCGCAGGCCAAGCAGGACCTGTCCCAGGGCGACGCCCCGTCGGCTTCGGGTTCGAATGGGGGCGGGGGGACGTCGCACACCATCGCGGGCGGTGCGGCGGTCAAACTGCCGAACAGGAGCCTGATCATCACCGCCGGGCTCCAGGTGAAGACGGACGACGCCGCGGCCGCGGCGCAGCGCGCCCAGATCATCGCCGAGGGCGCGGGCGGCTATGTCGCCGGGGAGTCGGTCGGTCCGGGCCCGCAGAACACGCCCTCGGCCGCGTCCGGATCCGGCGGCGCGTCGGACGACGCGACCGCCAAGGGCGGCACGGCGCAGGAAGCGGCGCCCGACGCGGTGACACTGCCCGGCGTCTCCGGCTCCTCGAACAGCACGCAGGCGCTGCTCGTCCTGCGGGTGCCGCCGCAGAGCCTTGACTCGGTCCTCAGCGCGCTGCCCGGCAAGGGCTCGGTCACCTACCGGAGCCGGACCGCGACCGACGTCACCGGCCAGGTCGCCGACATCGCCAGCCGGGTCGGCTCCGCGCGGGCCGCGATCGCGGAACTGCGGGCGCTGATCGACAAGGCGGCCTCGATGAACGACCTGATCTCGCTCGAACAGGCGCTGGCTCAACGCGAATCCGACCTCGAATCCCTCGAGGCGCAGCAGAAGGCGCTGACCGACCAGGTCCAGTACGCCACGATCACGGTCGGGTACTTCTCGCAGGGCGCGGCCGCCGAGCCGCCGCCGGTGCGCACCGGCTTCATGCGGGGCCTGACGGCGGGCTGGCACGGCTTCCTCAACGTGGTGCGCGGCCTGCTGGCCACGGTCGGCTGGTCGCTGCCGTACCTGGCGGTCGCCGTCGTGCTGTGGTGGCCGGCGCGTCGGCTGGTGCGTATGGTGCGGCGCGGCCGGACCAAGCCCGCCCCCTCGCAGCCGGAGCCGGACACGTCGGCATCATGATGAGGGTTCTGTCACGAGGGGAGTCCGAGCCCTGGTAGCAGGGTCAGCGCCAGGTGCAGCTGGAGCCGGTCTCGCCCGGAGTCCAGCCTCAGGCCGCTGAGCCGTTCGATCCGCTCCAGCCGGTGGTAGAGCGTCTGCCGGTGGATGCCCAGCGCCTGCGCCGCGCGCTGGGCACTACCCGCCTCGTCGAGGTAGACCTTCGCGGTGCGCACGAGTTCGGCGCCGCCCTGCGCCAGCAGCCCGGCGACGCCGGGCGTGAGCATCGACTCGCGCAACGCGGCGTCGGTGCCCGCGCCGAGCAGGCGGTGCACGCCAAGCTCGGGCCACTCCAGCACGGTCGGGGACGACACGGTCGAGGTCGGCCCCGCCGATGCCGACACCGCCGGCCCCGACCCGGCCCGGCTCGCCGCCACCCGGGCCGCGATGCGCGCCTGGAGCCAGCTGCGCCGTGCGTGTACGAGCCCTTCGACTGGGCCCCCGATGCCCGCGACCAGCACCGGCACGCTCGACCCGGCCGGCGGGTGCGACGCGGCCAGCGCGGCGAAGGCCTGGCGGGCGACGCTGCGGGCCGCCGACAGGTCGCCCGGCGCGGCCAGCGGGACGATGAACGTCGAGGCGTGCTCGCCGGAGCCGGCCAGGATCGTGCGCGGCAGCCGCCAGGCGTTCACGAACACCGGATCGGTCGTGCCCGCGGCGCTCCCCGGCGCGGCGTTCGCCGAGACGGTGCGTACCGACACCGCGGCGATCGCGCCGGCCGGCGGCAGCGACCAGGACTCGGCGATCTCCTCGGCCGCCTTCGCCCGCGTCTCAGGGTACGTGGACAGCAGGTCGCCCACCTTCCAGCCGAGGTCGTCGCGCAGCCTGGAGCGCCGTGCCATCTCGATCCCGGCCCGGCCCGCCACCGAGAGCAGCGCAGGCAGCGCCGCGTGGCCGTCCCCGTCCCGAGCCGCACTCCCGGCCGTGCCCGCACCCTCGTCCGTACCGGCGACGAAGCCCGACTCGGGGTCCTCGAGCAGCCACAGGTACCCGTAGGTGACGGACTGCCAGCGCACCGGGATGCACAGGCGGCCGAGCAGCCCACGGTGCGGATCCGGCGGGATGCGCACCGGTCCCGGCGCGTGCGCGATGCCGAAGGACTCGAAGTAACTGCGCACCTGCGGCGTCGAGCGCCGGTGCATGATCGAGTCCTGGCGCACCGCGTCGCCGGCCCGGTTGTGCGCGCTGACCGCGACCAGGTTGAACTCGCGGTCCTCCAGCGTCGCAGGCGCGCCGGAGACCAGCGCGGCCTCATCGACCAGGTCCTGGAGATCCGGCCCCATTCCGTCCCCTTGCGCTCACTCGAATAGGTGAATGTCTGAGCGGATGTCATAGTCATACCGACTCCGGCTAGACAAGTGTATGAGAATTTGCTGGCTCTACTCGGACAGAGGTATCTCGCCGGGCGGCCGACGGCTTCGTAGCGTGTGCTGTGGGCCCGCGATCCCCTCCCGGGCCCACCTTCCGACCCCGACGCTTCGTCTCCGTCCCCAACCGCCGATCCCCCTCGCCGTCCGCCGGAGGCAGGCAGTGCCCGTGCTCTCATCCGTCCTGCTCAAGGCCGCGCGCAGCCCGCGCGTGCGCCGCGTCGTGGTCGGCTTCCCGGTCACCCGCCGCGTGGTGGACCGGTTCGTGGCGGGTGAGAGCATCGAGGCGGCGCTTCGTGCCGTGCGCGGGCTGCGCGCCGAGGGTCTGTACGCGACCCTCGACCACCTCGGTGAGGACACCCGCGACGCCGCGCAGGCCACCACGATCCGGGACGCCTACGTCGAACTGCTCACCGCGCTGCGTGATCACGGCCTGACCGCGCACGCCGAGGTCTCCGTCAAGCTCTCCGCGCTCGGCCAGGCGCTGCCGGACGTCGGCGAGAAGCTGGCCCTGGAGAACGCCCGCGCGATCTGCGAGGCGGCCGAGGCCGCCGGGACCACTGTCACGCTCGACATGGAAGACCACACCACCGTCGATTCGACCCTGCGCATCCTGCACGAGCTGCGCCGGGACTATCCGTGGGTCGGCGCGGTACTCCAGTCGATGCTGCTGCGCACCCCGCAGGACTGCCGTGACCTGGCCCACCCCGGGTCGCGCGTCCGACTGGTCAAGGGCGCGTACGCCGAGCCCGCCGACGTCGCGCACACCCGCAAGCCCGACGTGGACGCCGCGTACCTGACCTGCACCGGGATCCTGATGGCCGGCGGCGGCTATCCGATGATCGCCAGCCACGATCCGCGCATGATCGCGGCCGGGAGCCGGGCAGCCCGCGCGGCGGGCCGCGCGCCCGGCGAGTACGAGTTCCAGATGCTCTACGGCATCCGCGCCGACGAACAGCGCCGGCTCGCCCGTGCGGGTGAGCGGGTGCGGGTCTATGTGCCTTTTGGCACGGATTGGTACGGGTACTTCATGCGTCGGCTCGCCGAACGTCCCGCCAACGTCGTCTTCTTCCTGCGCGCCCTGATCGGCCGCTGAGAACCGAACCGCAGCCGTGACCCGAAGACCCGAACCGCAAGGGAGTGCCATGGACGCCGCAACGCAGGTCCCCGTCCCCGTCAACGAGCCGGTGCTCGGCTACGGTCCGGGCACCGCGCAGCGCGAACGCCTCCAGCACGCCCTCGCCGACCTGGCGGCGCACCCGGTGGATCTGACCATGACCATCGGCGGCGCGCAGCGCATGGCCGGCGGCGGCAAGCTCGACGTCGTCCAGCCGCACGACCACCGCGCCGTGCTCGGCACGCTGGCCGAGGCCACCGAGCACGACGCGCGCGCCGCCATCGACGCGGCCGCCGCGGCGGCGCGCGACTGGCGAGCGCTGTCCTTCGACGACCGGGCGGCCGTCTTCCTCAAGGCCGCCGACCTGCTCGCCGGCCCCTGGCGCGACACCCTCAACGCGGCCACCATGCTCGGCCAGTCCAAGACCGCGCAGCAGGCCGAGATCGACGCCGCCTGCGAGCTGATCGACTTCTGGCGCTTCAACGTGCACTTCGCCCGGCAGATCCTGGCCGAGCAGCCGATCAGCGGCCCCGGCGTCTGGAACCGCACCGACCACCGGCCGCTGGAGGGCTTCGTCTACGCGATCACGCCGTTCAACTTCACCGCGATCGCCGGGAACCTGCCGACCGCCCCCGCGCTGATGGGCAACACGGTGCTCTGGAAGCCCTCGCCGACGCAGCAGTTCGCCGCGCACTTCACCATGCGGCTGCTCGAGGCCGCCGGCCTTCCGCCCGGCGTGATCAACATGGTCACCGGCAGCGGCGTCCCGGTCTCCGAGGTCGCGCTGCGCCACCCCGATCTGGCCGGGATCCACTTCACCGGCTCGACCAGGACCTTCCAGCACCTGTGGCGCACCGTCGGCGAGAACATCGCCGGCTACCGCGGCTACCCGCGCCTGGTCGGCGAGACCGGCGGCAAGGACTTCGTGCTCGTCCACCCCTCCGCCGACCCGAGCGTGGTCAAGACCGCGCTCACCCGCGGCGCCTTCGAGTACCAGGGCCAGAAGTGCTCAGCCGCATCACGCGCGTACCTGCCGCGCGGCCTGTGGAACCGGCTGCGCGACGACCTGCGAAACGAGGCCGACGAGCTCACCATGGGACCGGTCACCGACCTGTCCAACTTCATGGGCGCGGTGATCGACCGGCGCGCCTTCGACAAGCACAAGGCAGCGATCGACCGGGCCCGAGCCACCGCGAGCGTCGAGATCGCGGCCGGTGGAACGTACGACGATACGACCGGTTACTTCATCCGGCCCACAGTGCTAGTCGGCACCGACCCGACCGACGAGATCTTCACCACCGAGTACTTCGGGCCGATCCTGTCCGTCTTCGTTTACGAAGAGCCGGACTTCGAGGCCGTGCTGGACCAGATCGACGCGTCGTCGCCGTACGCCCTCACCGGCTCGATCCTGGCCACCGACCGCGCCGCGATAGCGCGAGCCGCCGAACGCCTGCGCTTCGCCGCGGGCAACTTCTACATCAACGACAAGCCGACCGGCGCGGTCGTCGGCCAGCAGCCCTTCGGCGGCGGCCGAGCCTCTGGCACCAACGACAAGGCCGGCTCCGCACAGAACCTGCTCCGCTGGACCAGCACCCGGTCGATCAAGGAAACCTTCGTCCCGCCAACCGAGTACACCTACCCCCACATGCGATAATTCCGATAATCGCACCTATACAGCCAAACGCGGCACGCGGCACTCTCCATGATGGCGTGAGGTGCAGGGAAACCGATAATCGCACCTATACGGCTAAATGGTGCACTCCTGCCGCAATGGTACGTTGAGCCGATAATCGTACGTATATGAAGAGGTGCAGCACGCTCCAATCACGCAGGAGCGGAAACCGATAATCGTATATGTGCGGCCAAATGCGGCACGCGGCACTCCACGATGGCGCGAGGTGCAGAGCACCGATAATTGCACGTATACGGCCAAACGTGACCTTTGGCCCACGCGGCCCGATGGTTCGCGCCGATAATCGTATGTATACGGCCAAACGGGTGGCGCACGCCGTGCTTGGCGTGCGCCACCCGTGCATACTCGGCCGTCTGAGTAGATCGGGCCCTTGGAATTCGGCGTGGGCGGCGGCGGAGGAGCCGGCCAGCACTACCAGTCGGCCGACACTACAAGCTGCTTGACGCCCGGGCAGGACTCGAACTCGGTCAGTCGCGCCGTCGAATGCGCTGAGGCGGCGGATCGGTGGACGCCCGACCTGACCCGACCTGGCCGCGCCATCGAAGCGTGAGGCACCGGACCTGTGGGCTGTGCGGACGGAGGGTGCGGAGCCCAGACCTGCCCGGTAGTCCTGTCCAGTCGTCCAGTCGTCCAGTCGTCCAGTCGTCCAGTCGTCCAGTCGTCCAGTCGTCCAGTCGTCCCGTTCGGCCCGGTCGTGCCGAGTTAGCGCTTGGCTCCGGCCTGTGCCTGGGCAATCTGGCGGCGCACGTCGTCCATGTCCAGCTCGCGCGCCTTGCCGATCAGTTCCTCGAGGGCCGGCTCGGGCAGCGCCCCGGCCTCGGCGTAGACCACGATGCCGTCGCGAGCGATCATCAGCGTCGGGATGGAGCGGATGTTGAACGCCCCGGCCAGTGCCGGCTGCGCCTCGGTGTCCACCTTGCCGAACACCACGTCGGTGTGCCGCTCGGACGCACGCTCGTAGATCGGCCCGAACATCCGACACGGACCGCACCACGCGGCCCAGAAGTCCACCAGGGTGATCCCCGGGGCCGAAACGGTCTCTTCGAAGTTCTCCGTGGTCAACGTGACCGTCGCCATTGCATTCTCCCTGTCCGGCTGCTGCCTCTGATCACCCAACATACCCGCGGGCTGAGGCATTCCCGGCGCAGAACCATGATATTCCCGTACCGTGCGGGCACGTACGCTGCTAGTGGCGTTGCACTAGCCGAGCGCCGAGTCGAGGGCCCTGGCCAGCGCCAAGCCGTCCGCGGCCGCCGCGCTGACCAGGACCGCCGGGCCGGACAGGCGCATCACGGCGACCGCGATTCCCGGGTCGTCACGGGGCGCGATGCTCGGCAGTGCTGGCACGGGTGCGGGCTTCGGCGGACCTTGCACCGCGGCGCTGTCCGGCGCGTCTTGGGCCCAGGCGGGCTCGACGATCAGCATCGTGCCCAGCGCGCGGTGGCCGCCGCTTACTGCCGGGCCGAGCGAGCCCGGGTGACGCGGTCCCATCGCGATCTCGTGGTCGAGCAGCACCACGCCGTCCCGGACCACCCGCAGCCTGGTGGCTGCCGAGCCCGGCTCCTCGCCCTCGCGGCCCAGCACCAATTCGTCCCGCCACACGAGCCGTGCGTCGGCCGCCAGTTCGACTCGCGCGAACGTGCGGTGCCGGGCACCACGCGCGGCGATCAGGGGTTGTGGCGTCCAGGACAGGGCCGCTCCCTCGCCGACGCGGGCCAGGATCTCCAGGCTCGACTCGCGTCCGTTCGGACCCGGCAGCGCCACCGAAGCCGCCACGCTGCGCACTTCGAGGCGCGCCCCCGGGCCGAGATCGACCGAGCAGCGTAGCTCGTCGCCGCCGAGTGGTCCGGCGGCGCCGCCGACCAGGTGTACCTGCGCTGGGCTCTGTCCGGTGGAGCCGACCTGGGGGCTCGGGGTGGATATCGACGCGGATGCGGATGCGGATGCGGATGCGGATGTGGACTTGGCTGCGGACGCGGGCACGGACGCCGGTCCGGACGCGCGGCTCGGTCCGGTGCGCCGCAGCAGCAGCGGCGCCTCGCCGGCCAGCGTGGTCAGCCGGGTCGTGCCGTCCGGCTGGCGGCGGGCGACGATCCGGGCGGAGGCCCTCACCGCGGCGCCGCTCCCGCTCCCGTCCCGGCGGTCAGCCGGCGCTCGGCCAGCAGCTTCCTGATCCAGTCGGCTACCGCCGGGGCGTTGGGGTGCTCGGCCAGCGAGACGAACAGCGTCGGGCGCTCGCCCCGCTTGGCCACCGCGTCCCGGCGCATCACCTCCAGGTCCGCGTGCACCAGCGGCGCCAGGTCGGTCTTGTTGATCAGCAGCAGGTCGGACGCGGTGATGCCGGGGCCGCCCTTGCGCGGCACCTTGTCCCCGCCCGCCACGTCGATCACGAAGATCTGCCGATCGACCAGCCCCTTGCTGAAGGTCGCGGTCAGGTTGTCCCCGCCGCTCTCGATCAGCACCAGGTCGAGCCCCGGGAACGCCGCCTCCAGCCGCTCAGCCGCCTCGAGGTTGGCCGAGATGTCGTCGCGGATCGCCGTGTGCGGGCAGCAGCCGGTCTCCACCGCGGTGATCCGGTCGGGATGCAGCACACCCTGCCGCAGCAGTATCTCGGCGTCCTCGCGGGTGTAGATGTCGTTGGTCACCACGGCCAGCGACAGCTCGCCGCGCAGCCCCCGGCACAGGCCCGCGACCAGCGCCGTCTTGCCCGAGCCGACCGGCCCGCCGATCCCCACGCGCAGCGCGCCGCCGCGCCGCCGCGTATGGACATGAACACCCTGGAGGTGATTACCGTGCGCACCGGCTCCGGCGGCACCGGGCTCCAGCGGAAGATCACGATGCAAAGAGACGCACCTCCCACGTCTGATGGTATTCGGCCGAGATGTCCAGCAGTGGCGCGCCGGTCGCGGGCAGTTCCTCGACCGGGCCTCGGGCCGCCTTCGCCGCCGCGGCCGCCACCTGCTCGACCGTTCCACTCAGCGAGGCGAGTGTCGCGGTCACCTCGTCCGGGTCGAGGCCGAGCAGCCTCGTCGCGGCGCCAGCGGGACCGGTGATCACGCCGAGCGCCGCCGCCGACGCCGCGGCGAGCGAGTCAAGCCCGGTCACGGCCGCCGCCGCGCCGAACGCGATCGGCTGGTGAGGGCCATGCGGGTGTAATCCGGCCACCGCGTCGAGCACCGCGCTCGGCCAGCCGGCCCGCACCGCGCGGATCAGCTGCCGGCCGAGCCTGCGCGAGACCTCCCGCTGCGCCGGGGACGGCGTGCGCGCGTCGTACTCCGCGTCCAGCGCCGCCGCCTCCCGGGCCTGGAACCCGCTCTCGCCGACGACTACGCCGCCGCTCAGCTCCAGCACGGTCGCCGCGGCGAACGCGGCCGTGGTCAGCCCGACGCCGGTCAGCCGCCCAAGCAGGAACGCGCGCAGCGTCTCGGCGTCGCGCACCCTGCCCGCCACCACGGCCGCCTCCAAACCGCCGGAATGAGCGTGCGTCCCGGCAGGCAGGCGGCTGTCGGCGAGCAGCAACAGCGGAATCACGCTCATCCGAGAGACAGTAGCGTCAATCGCCGACCGGCCGGCGTCGAAGAGCGCATATGACGTACGCATGACAGGCGTCGAGGGTGGCACTCGCAGTCGCATTCAGAACAGGAAGTAGCGTTGGGCCATCGGCAGCACCTCGGCCGGCGCGGGCTCGACCACCTCGCCGTCGATGCGCACCGTGAACGAGTCCGGATCGACCTCGATCCTCGGCAGCGCCGTGTTCTCCGGTAGGTCCTGCTTCGTCAGCCCTCTGACGTTTCGCTGCGCGGCGAACCGGCGGCGCACGCCGAGCCGCTCCGGCAGCCCGTCCTCCAGCGCGGCGTCGGCGACGAAGGCGAGCGAGGTGGCCGGCGCCGCCGCGCCGTACGCGCCGAACATCGGCCGGGGCAGCACCGGCTGCGGGGTCGGGATCGAGGCGTTCGCGTCGCCCATCGCGGCCCACGCGATCGCCCCGCCCTTGAGCACCACGGCCGGGCGCACCCCGAAGAAGGCCGGCTCCCAGAGCACCAGGTCCGCGAGCTTGCCCGGCTCGACCGAGCCGATCTCGCCGTCCATGCCGTGCGCCACCGCCGGGCCGATCGTGTACTTCGCCACGTAGCGGCGAGCCCGGCGGTTGTCGGCCGCGCCGTCGCCGGGCAGCGCGCCGCGCCGCCGCTTCATCACGTGCGCGGTCTGCCAGGTGCGCAGGATCACCTCGCCGATCCGGCCCATCGCCTGCGCGTCCGAGCCGATCATCGAGATCGCGCCGAGGTCGTGCAGGATGTCCTCGGCCGCGATGGTGGTCGGCCGGATCCGCGACTCGGCGAAGGCCAGGTCCTCCGGCACCGCGGGGTTCAGATGGTGGCAGACCATCAGCATGTCGAGATGCTCGTCGATGGTGTTGACCGTGTGCGGCCGGGTCGGGTTGGTGGACGAGGGCAGGAAGTTGGGCAGCCCGGCCACCGTGATGATGTCGGGTGCGTGGCCGCCGCCCGCGCCCTCGGTGTGGTACGCGTGGATGGTGCGTCCGGCCACGGCCGCGATGGTGTCTTCGACGAACCCTGCTTCGTTCAGCGTGTCCGTGTGAATGGCGACCTGCGCGCCCGACGCGTCCGCGACCCGCAGACAGCTGTCGATCGCCGTGGGCGTCGCGCCCCAGTCTTCGTGGATCTTGAACCCGGCGGCGCCGGCCCGCAGCTGTTCCCAGAGCGCTGTCTCGTTGGTCGAGTTCCCCTTGCCCAGCAAGGCGAAGTTCACCGGCCACGGGTCCAGTGCCTCGAACATCCGGGCCAGGTGCCACGCTCCCGGCGTCACGGTGGTCGCCTTCGTGCCCTCGGCCGGACCGGTGCCGCCGCCGATCAGGGTCGTGACACCGGAGCCGATCGCCTCCTGGATCGACTGCGGGCAGATCAGGTGTACGTGCCCGTCGATGGCCCCGGCGGTCAGGATCCTGCCGTTGCCCGAGATCACCTCGGTGGACGGGCCGATCACCAGCAGCGGGTGCACGCCGTCCATGGTGTCCGGGTTCCCGGCCTTGCCGAGCGCGACGATCCGGCCGTCGCGGATACCGACGTCCGCCTTCACCACGCCCCAGTGGTCGAGCACGATCGCACCGGTGATGACGGTGTCGGGCGTGCCCGGCACGCCGTCGCGCTCGACCCGCGTGGCGTGCGCCATGCCCATCGACTCGCGGATCACCTTGCCGCCGCCGAACACCGCTTCGTCGCCGCCGGAGCAGCGGTCCTCTTCGATCTCGATGAACAGGTCCGTGTCGGCCAGCCGGACGCGGTCGCCCGCCGTCGGGCCGTAGAGCGCCGCGTACCGTTCCCGGGGGATCTCAGCCATCGAGCCTGCCCTCCGCGCGGGCGCCGCTCAGTCCGCGCAGCCCGGTCACGACGCGCAGCCCGCGGATCGGCACGAGCGCGACCTCGCGCGGCAGCCCCGGCTCGAAGCGCACGGCCGTGCCCGCCGGGATGTCCAGCCGCCGCCCCCACGCCGCCTCCCGGTCGAAATCGAGGGCCGAGTTCGCCTCGGCGAAGTGGTAGTGCGACCCGACCTGCACCGGCCGGTCCCCGCGGTTGCTCACCGTCAGCGTCGTGCGCGGTGCGCCGGCGTTGAGCACGACCGGCGCGTCGGCGAGGCGGAACTCGCCGGGGATCACCGGCGACTCGTCGTGGCCCATGCCGCTCAGCCGATCGGCTCGTGCACGGTGACCAGCTTCGTGCCGTCCGGGAAGGTCGCCTCGACCTGGACCTCCTTGAGCATCTCCGGCACGCCCTCCATCACGTCCTCGCGAGTGAGCACCGTGCGACCCGCGCTCATCAGCTGCGCGACGCCGTACCCGTCGCGGGCGCGCTCCAACAGGAACGCGGTGATCACCGCCGTGGCCTCGGGATAGTTCAGCCGCAGGCCGCGGGCTCGCCGCTCCTGAGCCAGGTTCGCGGCGACGTGGATCAGCAGGCGTTCCTGCTCGTGCGGGGTCAGCAGCATGAGTGGAGGATTGTGACGATCTGTTTCCACTGTGTGACGGTGAGATGTCGGGCGTATTGCCGCATCGGGCAATAACCCTCAAACGTGTTCCGCGCTCAGCCGCGCCCGGCGGCCAGATCCGCCGGCGTGTCCAGGTCGCGCGGGTCGGCCACGGCGTCGCAGGGCACGAGCACGAGCGCCGCGGCGTGCTCGGCGAGCAGCGCCCGCGCGCCTGCATCGCCCTTCGCGGACCGCGCCGCGCCGGCCCAGTGCTCGTGTCCGAGCAGCACCGGATGCCCGCGCCGCCCGCTGTAGGAAGCGGCGGCAAGCCGTGCGCCGCCGCGCCAAGCGTCCAGCACCGCGCTCACAGCACGTGCGCCGACATAGGGCTGATCGACCAGCAGGACGAGCGCGGCGTCCGCCTGGCGTTTCGGTTCCGGCACTGACTCCGGTTCCAGGGCACGCAGCCCGGCGCGCAGCGAGGAGCCCATGCCCTCGGCCCAGTCTTCGTTCACGACGATGCGTGCGCTGCGAAGGTCGGCCCGCCGCCGCACCTCGTCCGCACCCGCACCGAGTACGACGAGCACGTTCGCGCAGCCGCCCCGCGTCGCGGCCTCGACGGCGCGCTCGACCAGCAGCCGGCCTTCGAACTCCAGCAGTGCCTTCGGGCCGCCCATCCGCGTCCCGGCGCCCGCCGCGAGGATCACGGCCGCGGCACACGACGCGGGATGAGGGCCCTGATCCGTCATCGCGCACGCAGCGCCAGGTAGAAGTCCACCTGATGGTCGAGCCGCGCCAGGTCACGCCCCGTCAACTGGTTGATCTTCTCGATCCGGTAACGCAGCGTGTTGACGTGGATGTGCATCTCCTGCGCGCACCGGCTCCACGAAGCCGAGCAGGCGAGGAAGTGGTCGAGGGTCTCCTCCAGCTGTGAGCGGTGCCGCGTGTCGTAGGCGCGCAGCGGGCCGAGCAGCCGGTCGCGGTATCCGCGGCGCAGCTCGTCCGGGACATGCGCCAGCAGCACGAGGTGCGAGGCGAGCTCGTCGTGCTCGGCGAGCTCCAACTGCCCGGACCGCCGCATCGCCAGACGCATCGCCAGCCGCGCCTCCCCGATGGCGCCGGCCAGGTCGGCCGCCTGGCTGAAGCGGTCGCTCAGCCCGACCGCCACCCGGTCGCGGCCCAGCCCTGGCGCCAGGGCGGCGAGGCGGTCGCGCAGGGCCTTCGCCATCGTTGGCGGCGGCGACTCGGGCGGCGTTTGCGATGAGCTCGCCGCACCCGGCGCCGCCTCGGCTTCGGCCGGATCGCTCGTGAGCACGACCGCGTACGCGGCCTCGTGCCACGCATCGACCTCCGCGCCGTTCCCGCTGGTCGCGGCGCCGGCGGCGCCGACGGACTCCGGCTGGAACACGGCGATCGGCGCCGGCGCCTCGGCCGCCGCCGACTCCACCAGCACCCGCGCCAGC
>JBKOWZ010000315.1:0-10592 GCA_046724665.1 Actinomycetota bacterium | reverse complement strand
GACCGGAGGCGGCGGAGCCGGAGGTACCGGGACCGGGGCCGAGGGCAGGGGCGGAGGAGGCGGAGGTACCGAGGCCGAGGGCAGGGGCAGGGGTGGAGGCGGAGGGGCTGGGGACGGGGCCGGGAGCGGGGGGCGTGGTCATGTCAGGTCAGCTCCGCGAGCCGGTCGAACATGCCGGAGAGGTTCGCGACGAAGCGTTCGGGGCGGCAGACCTCGTCGAGCCGCGCCTCGTCGATCTTCAGGTCCGCGGCCGCCGCCTCCTCGCGCAGCGTCTCGCGGAACGGGCGGCCGGTCTCCCAGGTCTTCATCGCCGCGCGCTGGGTGAGCGGATAGGCCTCGGTGTCCCGGGCCAGGCCCATGTTGACCAGTTCGAGCAGCACCGTGGAGGTGTAGATCAGCCCGCCGGTGGACTCCAGGTTGGCCCGCATCCGCTCGGCGTCCACGACCAGGCCGCTCATCAGGCGGATCGTCAGGTTGAGCATGTAGTCGAGCGCGATGGAGGCGTCCGGCAGGGCGATGCGTTCGGTGGAGGAGTGCGAGATGTCCCGCTCGTGCCACAGCGGGATGCCCTCCATCACGGGCACGATCTGCGCGCGCACGATGCGCGCCATGCCGGCCAGCCGCTCCGACATGATCGGGTTCTTCTTGTGCGGCATCGCGGAGGAGCCCTTCTGCCCCTTGCCGAAGGGCTCCCACAGCTCGCGTACCTCGGTGCGCTGCCCGTGCCGGACCTCCAGGGCGATGGTCTCCAGGACGGTGGCCATCACCGCCAGAGCGCAGACCCACTCGGAGATCCCGTCCCGGATGACCACCTGGGTCGAGACCTCCGCCGGCCTGAGCCCGAGCCGCTGCGCGACGTACCGCTCCACCGCCGGGTCGATGTTCGAGTACGTGCCCACCGCCCCGGAGATCGCCATCACGCCCACCGCGGCGCGCGCGGCGCGGATCCGGTCGCGGGACCGCGCGACCGCGTAGGCGAGATCGGCCACCCGATGGCCCCACACGTCGGGCTCCCCGTGGATGCCGTGTGTACGGCCGACGCGCAGGGTGGCCCGGTGCGCGAGAGCATGGTCGCGCAGTACGGCCACCAGCCGGTCCGCCTTCTCCAGGATCAGGTCGCCGGCCTCGACCAGCTGGAGGGCCAGGGCGGTGTCGAGCAGGTCGGACGACGTCATCCCGAAGTGCACGTAGGCGGCCGCCTCGCGCGGTTCGGTGTTGTCGGCCCAGGCGGACAGGAACGCGATCACATCGTGCTGGGTGACCGCCTCGATCTCGGCGACCGCCTCCGGGGTGGGGGCGGGTGCTTCGCGCACGGCGGCGAGCGCGTCGGCCGGGATCGCACCGGCGGCGACGTGCGCTTCCATCACCAGGGTCTCGACCTGGCACCACAGCTCGTACTTGTGGGCGTCGCTCCACACGCGGCCCATGTCCGGGAGGGTGTACCGTCCGATCACGGCTTCCTGCTCCTTATCAGGTGGTTTCAGCGGGACAGACCTGGCCCGCCGAAGTCCATTCTCCATGAGCGCAAGTCCCGGCGGGGATTTCGCCGCCAGACTGTGGACAAACCCTGTGGATAACTTTGCCGCCGCAGGTGAGCGAGTCAGGCGCGCAGGCTGGACGCCTGGTTGATCCAGTCGCGCAGGGCGGCGAAGTCGGCGTTGTCGAGCAATCCGTGGACAAGCTCGTCAACCGGCACGGCGTGCCCGGTCGCGTCGCGCAGGATCACGCCGTCCAGCCAGTCGATGTCCCACATCGCAAGGCCCTGATCGACCAGGCCGCACTGGACGACCGCGCGCAACCCGGCGGCCAACTCCCCCGGGCCGTGCGGACGGGCGTGCACGTCGAGCAGCGCGCGGACCTTCGCGATCAGCGGATGGTCCGGGGCGTCGGCGGCCTCGGCACGCAGCGCGGGCTCGGCGACCGTGGCCACATAGCGAGTCCAGGCCAGCGGCCGGTTGACCGGTCTGCCCTGGTAGACCTGCGGCGCGAGGGCGGACACGGCCCGATCGACCAGGCCGGGCTCGTCGAGCAGGTCGCAGGCGGGGCGCTCGGTGAGCCGGTCGGCCAGGCCCACCCCGACCTTGTCGCGCTGCCCCAGTTCGGTCAGCGCCGCGACCAGCGCCGCGTTCAATGTCTCCGGGGCATAGCCGCGCCGCCACGCAGGCATGGCGAGCCTGGTCAGCAAGCGGTCCCAGCCGACGGCGACCAGGCCCGCCTGCTCGTGGGCGTACACGCGACTGGCCGGCTCGACGATCCGGGCGCGTTCCGCGGCCGCCGCGCCGATCGCGCGTTCCATCCCCTCGGCCCGGATACGGCACGCCGCAGCGATGGTGACGATGAACGAGCGCGGCCACGGCCGACAGCCGTGCAGCTCGGCGATGTCCAGCCTGCGCACGAGTCTGCGCGCGCGGCCGATCACCGCATCGTGCGCAGCGTCCATGCCTGCGAGCACCGGGGCGAGCAGGCCACGCAACTCGCTCACGCGCAGCCACCACAGGAACGGCGCGCCGATCACCAGCACCGGCCCCTCGGGGCGTGGCTCGAGCCACGCGTCACAGTCCGGGGACAGCTCAAGTCTGGCCGGCTCGCTCACACCGAGCGCCGCGGTGACCTGGCGGACGGCGAGCATCAGTTCACCGTAGGCGCCCGAGTCGGGGCGCACGGTGAGTGAGAGGGGCGGCACGATCCGGACGAAGCGCACCAGCGGAAAAGCACAGAGCCCGACCACCAGCACCACCAGGGGCAGGCCGATCGGGCTCGGGAAGACCGCGAGGACGCCCAGCGATATCGCCGCGGCCAGGGCGATCCAGCAGGCCGCGGCGAAGCCGCAGATCCGCGTGATGGCGCGGGCCTGGCGGACGGCACCGGTCGAAGCCGCGGTCAACCGTGCTCACCCCGAATCGTGAACGCAGGTGGCTGGGTCGCCGGAGGGCGCAGGCCGGGCCACCGTGGCCCGGTCGGCGCACGGTACGCCGGATGCACCGCCGGCCAGCCGACGCGACCCCTACGGCGACCGAGCGCGAGAAACGCTCCCTTACTCGGAGCGTAGCGCCGAGCTCGGAGCGAGAGCATGCGGGCGAAGTGGTTTTCCGCTCGTTCGGGTGAGCCTGTTGATCCGCTTGAACCGCGTAGGCGCCACACTGTCGCCACTACGTGGTGATGTGATTACTCTGCGCTTACTACGGCGCGCTTATCAACCCGGCGGTCGCCTTAGCCGCGATGTCTGTGCGATGGTGGCTGCCCGGCAAGTCGATCTCGGCCAACGCGGCGTAGGCCGTGCCACGGGCTTCGGCGAGGTCAGCCCCCCTCGCGGTGACGGCGAGTACCCGGCCGCCGGCGCTCCTCAGCTCCTGTTCGCCGGCGTCCATCGCCGTGCCGGCCTGATAGACGGTGACCGCACCCATCGCCTCTGCGCGGTCGAGTCCGGTGATCGGATCGCCGCTGCGCGGCGCTGCGGGGTAGCCGGACGCGGCGAGCACGACGGTGACCGCAGCGCCGCCGTGCCAACGCAGCGGCTCGATCTCGGCGAGCGTGCCGGTCGCCGCGTGGTGGAGCAGCGGTGCGAGGGGGCTCTTAAGTAGCGGGAGGACCACTTGGGTCTCCGGGTCGCCAAAGCGCACGTTGAACTCGACGACCTGCACGCCGCGCTTGGTGAGCGCGAGCCCGGCGTAGAGCAGCCCGACGAAAGGCGTCCCACGGCGGCGTAACTCATCGACGGTTGGCTGAAGTACGCGCTGCACAACGTCATCCACAAGTCCCTCAGGGGCCCAGGGCAGCGGCGAGTACGCACCCATGCCGCCTGTATTGGGACCTGAGTCGTCGTCACCTACGCGCTTGAAGTCCTGCGCGGGTTGCAGCGGCACGACGGTCACGCCGTCCGTCACAGCGAACAGCGATACCTCAGGACCGTCCAGGAACTCCTCGATCACCACACGACCGCACGCAACGGCGTGTGCGAGCGCGGCGGCCCGATCATCCGTCACCACGACGCCCTTACCCGCAGCGAGCGCGTCGTCCTTGACGACATAAGGCGGGCCGAACGCGTCGAGAGCACGCTCAGCCTCCTCAGGCGTAGAACAGACGAAGGACTCGGCGGTCGGCACCTGCGCCGCCGCCATGATCTCCTTCGCGAAGGCCTTAGATCCCTCGAGCTGCGCGGCGGCCTTTGACGGACCGAAGACCGCGATCCCCGCGTCGCGTACCGCGTCGGCGACGCCGGCGACCAACGGCGCCTCAGGTCCGATCACCACGAGGTCCACGCCGAGCCGCTGCGCCAGTTGTCGGACACCATCCGGATCGAGCGGATCGACGTGGTACAGCGCCGCGACGCGGGCGATGCCGGGGTTGCCCGGTGCGCACGACAGCTCGGTCACAGACCCGTCGAGGCTGAGTGCGTGGCAGATCGCGTGCTCACGCCCGCCTCCGCCGATAACCAGGATCTTCACGCGCTCTAGCCTATAAGGCGCCCGGCTTGACGTAGGCCATCCGAGCACGCATAAGGTCTCGGCATGGAACTTCAGGACGCGATCCGCACACGGCGGATGGTTCGGACCTTTGACGCCAATCGACCGGTTCCCGAGGAAGCGCTGGAGCGGATCCTGCGCAACGGTACGCGGGCACCCTCCGCGGGGTTCTCGCAGGGACAGGCGTGGCTGGTGTTGCGTGAGGCGGATCTGGAGAAGTTCTGGCAGTTCGGCGCCGCCGCCGTGTCCGACACTGTGCGTACCGCGCCACTGGTGATCGTGCCCTTCTCGTGCAAGCGTGTCTACCTGGACCGTTACGCACGGCCGGACAAGGGGTGGACCGATCGTGACGAGGCGCGGTGGCCGGTACCGTTCTGGCACATCGATACGGGGATGGCGGCCATGCTCCAGCTGCTGACCGTGGTGGACGAGGGGCTCGGCGCGCTGTACTTCGGCATCGTCCCCGAGCAGGTGCAGCCGTTCCGGGACGCCTTCGGGGTGCCGGACGACTACGAGCCGATCGGCGCGATCGCGATCGGTTACGACGCGGAGACTGAGAAGCGCGACCTGCGGGCGCACCGTCGGCCGATCGAGGAGCTCGTGCACTACGGGACGTGGTCGCGGTGACCCGGTTCGCCTTCTTCGACCTCGACAACACCCTGGTTGACCAGAGCCGGGCGCTGCGGGAGTGGGCCGAGCACTTCGTCGCGCAGCGCGGCATCGACCCGGCGGCGGTGGACTACCTCGCGGTCAAGAGCTCGACCGCGGCCACCTGGACCGAGTACGCGGAGGGCTTCAAGCGCCACTTCCACCTGCCGGACAGCGTGGAGCGGCTGGTCGAGGACGTGACCGGCACGTACCCGCGCTTCTTCGTGCTCGAAGAGGCGGTCGCCGCCGGCCTGCGCCTGCTGCGCGCCGAGGGCTGGCGGCTGGCGATCATCACCAACGGCGCGACCGCGATGCAGAGCGCGAAGATCGACCGGGTCGGCCTGCGCGAGCTGGTGGACGACGTCTTCGTCTCGGAGGCCGAGGGCGTGCGCAAACCCGATCGGGCGATCTTCGAGCGCGCGGCCGAGCGGCTCGGCGTGGAGCTCGGCCGGCGCTCCGGCCAGGCCGGCTGGATGGTCGGCGACTCGCTGGACGCGGACATCGCGGGCGGAATCGCGGCCGGTCTGCGCACGATCTGGCTGCCGGGCGACCGTGAGCTGACGGTGGCCGACCCGCAACCCGACCACCTGTGCGACTCGGCGGCCGACGCGCTCAAGCTGCTCGCCGGGCTCTGACGAGCAGTCGGCCAGACCGCCACTGCCGCCCAGGCGCAGCGGTCGCGGCTGTCGGTGCCGGCAGCCAGACTGTTCACATGGTCACCTGGCAGCAGTTCGCCGACGCCGAGCCCGCGTTCGCCGCGGCGGTGTGGTCACGTTTCGCGTCCGCGAAGCACCATGTCCTAGCCACCCTGCGGCGCGACGGCTCGCCACGGGTCAGCGGCACCGAGGTACGCATCGTCGGGCCGAATCTGACGCTCGGTTCGATGCTCAACGCGGTTAAGGCGGCGGACCTGCACCGCGACGGCCGCTTCGCGCTGCACGTCAACCCGGGCGACGGCTCGATGACCGACGGCGACGCCAAACTCGCCGGGATCGCCACCGAGATCACCGACCCCGAGCTCAAGGCCGCGGCGCTCAGCGGGCTCGAGGCTGATCCCGGCCCGTTCCACCTCTTCCACCTGGACCTGACCGAGGCCGTGCTCACCTCGATCGCCCCGACCAACGATTATCTGATCATCCGCACCTGGCGCCCCGGCGGCCCGGTGCGTGAGGTGCACCGTGAGTGAGAAGGAAGCCGCACAATGACCGCACGTATCAACGTGCTCACCGCAGGCTACGTCGGTGGACGCGTCGCGAGCACCGTCACGCTGATCCAGGACGGTTCCGCCACCATCGTCGTCGATCCCGGCATGGTGGCGACGCGTGCCGCGATCCTCGACCCGCTGGTGTCCCTCGGCGTGCGCGTCGAAGACGTGACAGACGTCGTCTTCTCCCACCACCACCCGGACCATACGCTCAACGCCGCGCTGTTCCCCGACGCGCGCTTTCACGACCATTGGGCGATCTACCGCGACGACGTGTGGGAGGACCGCGAGGCGGACGGCTACCAACTCTCGCCGTCGGTCCGCCTCATGGCCACGCCCGGCCACACCGCGCAGGACATCTCGACCCTCGCCGAGACTGACGACGGTCTCGTCGTGCTGACTCACCTGTGGTGGAACTCCTCGGGGCCGGAGCGTGACCCGCGCGCGGAGGACGGCGCGCTGTTGCTGGACAACCGCGCCAAGGTGCTGGCGCTGAAGCCCTCGCTGATCATCCCGGGCCACGGCGCCGCCTGGTCGCCCGGCGAGGCCACGGGGAGCTGACGGGAAGCCGCAGGGTCGGGCCCGCGCCAAAAACCAAGAGGCCGGGCGGTCCGCTGTGGACTGCCCGGCCTGCACTCGGAGCGGGTGACGGGAATCGAACCCGCGCTGTCAGCTTGGGAAGCTGATGTTCTACCATTGAACTACACCCGCGCGAACTGCCGTAGTGGCCTGCCCGAAGGCCGACCGGAAGTCAGGTTACCAGACGGCGGCGGCGCGGTGGCGGAGGATTGAGGCGCGGCTGCGGCGGGCGCAGCGTGGGCCGATGGTTGGTCGCGCCTCGGTGGGCGCGATACGGTCGGTGAATGCTGCTCTCAGACAAGGACCTGCGCTCGGAGATCGGGGCCGGGCGGGTGCGGGTCGAGCCGTTCGACGATGCGATGGTGCAGCCCTCGTCGATCGACGTGCGGCTGGACCGGTACTTCCGGGTGTTCGAGAACCACAGGTACCCGCACATCGACCCGGCGCAGGAGCAGCCGGATCTGACGCGGCTGGTGCAGCCGGAGGGGGACGAGCCGTTCATCCTGCACCCGGGGGAGTTCGTGCTGGGCTCCACCTACGAGGTGATCACGCTGCCAGACGACATCGCCTCGCGGCTTGAGGGCAAGTCGAGCCTGGGGCGGCTGGGGCTGCTGACGCACTCGACCGCCGGGTTCATCGACCCGGGGTTCTCGGGGCACGTGACCCTGGAGCTGTCGAACGTCGCCACGCTGCCGATCAAGCTGTGGCCGGGGATGAAGATCGGGCAGCTCTGCATGTTCCGGCTGTCCTCGCCGGCGGAGCATCCTTACGGGTCGTCCGTGTACGGCTCGCGGTATCAGGGGCAGCGGGGGCCGACGCCGTCGCGGTCGTACCTGAACTTTCATCGCACGCCTGTTTCCTGAGGGTCGCCCTGGCAGCCCAACACATGGGCGATATGGGTGATTTACCCATCTTAATGCTCTTGTTTCCCCCGGTTGCGCTGCACAGTGAGGCTATGAGATCACTGCGCGCAGTGCGGCTGGTTCCCGAGCGGCGGCGGCACGAGGAGCGGCCTGTGGCCGCGGAGCGGCTGCTGCGGGACAACCCGGTGCTGCTGCTGGCCGGGCCGCGGACCAGCGCGGCGATCGAGGCGCTGGTCCGCAGGTGGAACCCGGCGCCGGTGCGGGACGAGCAGGGTGTGCTGCACGTCGCGGACGAGGTGCGCTGGCACGGGCCGTTCCGTCTCGATCCAAGCCTGGCCGCGCAGGCGGAGCTGCCGGGGGGTTGGTCAACCGCATACGTGGCCGAGGCTCCGCGGCGGCGGGCGCGGATTCCGGACGGCCGCACCGCCGAGTCGCTCAGACGGCGGTATCCGCGTGATATCCCGACCGGACCGGAGGCGCTGGCCTGGTCGCTGGTGACCGGACTGGCCCGGCTGTCGGGCGGCGCGGCTCGGCTGCCCGGCTGCCCGCCGTACGTCGCAGCGCCCGAAGAGACCGTGTACTGCGTGTACGGGCACGAAGCGCTGCCCTGGCAGGTGCTGCGCTCGGTGCTCGAACTGGCGATCCCGGATCTGTCGAGGAACGGTGCCCTGGCGGCGAACGACTACTGCCTGGACCGGTCCGGGCAGCTGGAAATCAGGGTGCAGCCGTTCGCCGACGACGAGTTCCTGCCGTACGCGCTGTGTGCGCGGGCCGACGACGGCTGGCCGCACACGGTCTACCGGTTCAGCTGCGTCAGACAGACGTCACGCGCCCAGACGATCGCTTTAGTCGACCGGATGCGTAAGGCGGCGGTGATGCTCGCGGAGGTTGTGGGCGGGGTGCTGCTTGACGCGGATGGGTTTCCGCTCGGTGATGTGGAACTTTAGGCAAGAGCCGAGAGCTTAGGAGCCGGTGGTCGAGTTCGGGACTTGAACGATGCACACGGCTGGTACGCCGCAGTCAAGCTTTCCGGCAACCATGCCGGTGACGAGCGAACTGGAGTTCGCGATGGTGACGTTGGCAGGCCACGCGGACAGGTTGACCGGGCCGTTCAGGTTCCTGACGGTGATGGTGGCGTGGTCCAGCCGCAGTGCGTTACCGACTCGTATGTTGACTTGAGTGTCAGGGGACGCGGTAAGGGCAAGGTCCGCCGTGCAGTACGAGTCGGGGCAACGCACTGTCACGAACAGGGTGCCGCCGATGACGCTGACCGTACGCTGCGGGTGACCGAACACGGTCGAGCGGTCGGTTTCGTCGAGCGTGATCTGGTGACTGCCGTTCGGCGTGCCCGTGACGTCCACCGCGCCGTCGCCATCGACGACGATTTCGACCTGGTATATGTGCGAGAACTGCGAACTCGAGTGACTCGTGCGGGTGAACCGATGCAGCGCGACGTCACCGGCGTAGCCGAGCAGGGCGAGGATCACCAGAGTCAGCAGGATGACGAACAGGGCGCGGAAGAGGGCTGCGAACCACAGGCGTATGCCGTCCAGGCGAGTGGCCGCTTCGGGCGCCGCGGATTCGGGCGCTTGCGACTCGACCGACATGCCAGAAACCTCCACACGTGCCGGACTCCCAGGCTCTCTGGGCGCTGAAGCCTTTGGAGCCTAGCGAATCCGACGCGGTGCGACAGCGAGACAGGGGCGTTCGTGCGCCGTGTCGGCTCTTGAGGTATGAGGATACTGGTTTGACCGTGAATTGATCAGGAGCGGTAGTAGCCCCTGGCTTCGCTCAGCGACTCGTGCGCTTCGAGGCGGGCCTGGGTGCGTTCGGGCTCTGCGTCGGCCATCGCCTGGATCAGCAGCGAGGACAGCACGATCGGCGCTGCGTGCGAGTCGAAGACCAGGCGGGAGCCCACCGCGGCGGGCAGCAGCACGTCCGCCGACCCGGCGAACGGCACCAGCGGGTTGTCCGTGATCAGCGCCACCTTGAAGCCCAGGTCCCGCGCGTGCTCCAGCGCGGCGAGCGCCTCCTCGGCATAGCGCGGCAGCAGGAACGCGACCAGCCACTGCGCGCCGGCCTGGCGTGCCTGGAGCAGCGCGTCGTCGGCAGCCGAGCCGCCGCACGCGACCAGGCGGACGTCCGCGTGGATGCGCTGTGCGCTGTACGCGAAGTATTGCGCGGCGGCGGCGGAGAGCCGCAGGCCGAGCACGACCAGCGGGACCGAGCCGGCCAGCAGCCGGCCGGTCTCGATCAGCCGGTCCGGCGCGGCGGCGAGGCGGTGCAGCGCGGCGAGGTTGGCCTGCTCGGCGGCGATGGCGGCCTGGAACTCGTTGCGGCGCACCTCCTGCGGCGACTCGCCGACCGAGCCGAGGACGATCCCCTTGAGCGCGTCGCGCAGCGCGGGGTAGCCGGAGAAGCCGAGTGCCGCGGCGAAGCGGGTGACCGAGGGCTGGCTGACGCCGACCCGCTCGGCGAGGTCCACGCTGGACATGAAGACCACCTCGGCCAGGTGGTCGATCAGGAACTGGCCGATCCGGCGCTGCGCGGGCGAGAGCCGACGGCCGTCGAGCAGCCCGAGCAGCTGCTCGGAGGAGCTGAGCTGCTGTTCGGCGGGGCTCGCCGCGGCAGCGGCCAACCCGGTCGAGTCCGGCATCACCGCCGACACAGGCCACCTCCTTCCGCCCGATACCGTGCTGGAATGGGCTGGTTGATCAGGATAAGTCAGGGCCGCCCGGCCCGACCTCCTGTTTATCGCAGAGCACCGACAGCTGCTTCGACGGCCGCGAGCACCGACCCGTCGCGCACCGTCTCCTCGGCCGCGCGCAGCTCGAT
>JBKOWZ010000154.1:0-8563 GCA_046724665.1 Actinomycetota bacterium | reverse complement strand
CCGCGCTCCGACACGGTCGGCCGCCGTCTCGCGGTGCTGCGACGGCTCACCCATCCGGGAGAGTCCGGCGACGAGGTGGTGCCGCGGATCGTCGTCGCGCCGATCCGCGCCGTGCTCCAGCCGCAGGTGGCCGGGCTGGGCGACCTGGAGCCCGTGCGGGTGACCGCGGGTCAGCAGATCGAGCTGGACGAGGTGGTGCGCCGGCTCGGCGACGCCGCGTACCTGCGCACCGACCTGGTCGAGAAGCGCGGCGACTTCGCCGTGCGCGGCGGCATCCTCGACGTCTTCCCGCCCACCGAGGAGCACCCGCTTCGGCTGGAGTTCTGGGGCGACCAGATCGAGGAGATCCGCTACTTCAAGGTGGCCGACCAGCGTTCGCTGGAGATCGCGCAGCACGGCCTGTGGGCACCGCCGTGCCGCGAGCTGCTGCTCACCGAGGTGGTGCGCAAGCGCGCGCACGGCTACGCCGCCGAGTTCCCGGCGCTGGCCGACGTCTTCGGGAAGATCGCCGAGGGCATCGCGGTCGAGGGCATGGAGTCGCTCGCGCCGGTCCTGGTGGACCGGATGGAGCTGCTGATCGACCTGCTGCCCGAGGGCACGCACATCGTGGCCTGCGATCCCGAGCGGATCAGAGCCCGTGCGGCCGATTTGGTACGTACATCACAAGAATTTCTCGACGCCTCCTGGGCCGCTGCCGCGATGGGCGCCGCGGCGCCGCTCGACCTGAACGCCGCCTCGCTCTGGTCGCTGGCCGATGTGCGCGAGCACGTACGCGAACTCGGCCTGCCCTGGTGGTCCGTCAGCCCGTTCGTGGCCGACGAGAACCTCGCCGAGTTCGCCGAAGAGGACCTGGCGTCCGACGACACGGTCGCCTCCGACGCCGTCGCGGCCCCCGAGTACCGCGGCAACACCGAAGCCGCCCTCGCCGACGTGCGCAACTGGGCACACGACGGCTGGCGCGTCGTGCTCGTCACCGAGGGCCACGGCCCCGCCGAGCGCCTGGTCGAGGTGGCCAAGGCCGCCGACATCGGCGCGCGCCTCGACATCGACCTGGCCGGCGAGCCCGAACCCGGCGTCGTGCACGTCGCCACCGGTTCGATCGGCCACGGCTTCGTCATCGAGCGCGCTCGCATCGCCGTGCTCACCGAGACGGACATCGCAGGGCAGCGTTCGTCCACCAAGGACATGCGCCGGATGCCCTCACGCCGTCGCAACATGGTGGATCCGCTGCAACTGCGTGCGGGCGACTACGTCGTGCACGAACAGCACGGCGTCGGGCGTTACGTCGAGATGGTGCAACGCACTGTCGTCGGAGCGACGCGCGAGTACCTCGTCATCGAGTACGCCGCCTCCAAGCGTGGCCAGCCCGGCGACCGCCTCTTCGTCCCCACCGACCAGCTCGAGCAGGTCACCAAGTACGTCGGCGGCGAGTCGCCGTCGCTGCACCGGCTCGGCGGCGCGGACTGGCACAAGGCCAAGAGCCGCGCCCGCAAGGCGGTCAAGGAGATCGCCGGCGACCTGATCAAGCTCTACTCCGCGCGCATGGCAGCGCCCGGCCACGCCTTCGCCACCGACACGCCGTGGCAGCGCGAGCTCGAGGACGCGTTCCCCTACGTCGAGACCCCCGACCAGCTCGCCTGCATCGACGAGGTCAAGGCCGACATGGAGAAGACCGTGCCGATGGACCGGCTCATCTGCGGCGACGTCGGCTACGGCAAGACCGAGATCGCCGTGCGCGCCGCGTTCAAGGCCGTGCAGGACGGCAAGCAGGTGGCCGTCCTCGTCCCGACGACGCTGCTCGTGCAGCAGCACTTCTCCACCTTCGCCGAGCGTTACGCGCAGTTCCCGGTCAACATCAAGGCCCTCTCCCGCTTCCAGACCGACAGGGAGGCCGGCGAGGTGCTGCGCGGCCTGACCGACGGCAGCGTGGACATCGTCATCGGCACGCACCGCCTCTTCTCCAAGGAGGTGAGGTTCAAGGACCTCGGCCTGGTGATCGTGGACGAGGAGCAGCGCTTCGGGGTCGAGCACAAGGAGCACCTCAAGCAGATGCGCGCCAACGTGGACGTACTGACCATGTCCGCGACCCCGATCCCGCGCACGCTGGAGATGGCGGTCACCGGCATCCGCGAGATGTCCACCATCCAGACCCCGCCCGAGGAGCGGCACCCGGTGCTCACCTTCGTCGGCGCGTACGACGAGAAGCAGATCGCCGCGGCCGTACGGCGCGAGCTGCTGCGCGAGGGCCAGGTCTTCTACATCCACAACCGGGTCGAGTCCATCAACCGCGCCGCCGCGCGCCTCCAGGAACTCGTCCCCGAGGCGCGCGTCGCCGTCGCGCACGGCCAGATGAACGAGCACACGCTCGAACGGCTCATCGTCGACTTCTGGAACCGCGAGTTCGACGTCATCGTCTGCACCACGATCGTCGAGTCCGGCATCGACATCTCCAACGCCAACACGCTGATCGTGGAGCGCGCCGACGTCTTCGGCCTGTCCCAGCTGCACCAGCTGCGCGGCCGGGTCGGACGCGGCCGTGAGCGGGCCTACGCGTACTTCCTCTACCCGCCGGAGAAGCCGCTGACCGAGACCGCGCACGAGCGCCTGGCCACCATCGCGCAGCACACCGACCTCGGCGCGGGCATGTACGTGGCGATGAAGGACCTGGAGATCCGCGGCGCGGGCAATCTGCTCGGCGGCGAACAGTCCGGACACATCGAGGGCGTCGGCTTCGACCTTTACGTACGGATGGTCGGCGAAGCGGTCGCCGAGTACCGCGCTCAGGCCGAGGGACGCATCGAGCCGGAGTCGGTCGATGTGCGCGTAGACCTGCCGATCGACGCACACATCCCGCACGACTGGGTACCGGACGAGCGGCTGCGTCTGGAGGCGTACAAGCGCATCGCGTCGATCACCGACGCGTCCGGCGTCACCGAGGTGCACGACGAACTCGTGGACCGCTACGGCCAACTCCCGGTCCCGGTCGGCAACCTGCTCGCGGTGGCGCTCTTCCGAGCGCACGCGCGGGCCGCCGGGCTGACCGAGATCGCGATGCAGGGCAACTACATCAAGTTCGCGCCGGTCGAACTGCGCGAGTCGCAGGCCATGCGCTTGCAGCGGGTCTATCCCCGGTCGCTCAACAAGGCGCCGACGCACACGATCCTGGTACCCAAGCCGATGACGCAGCGGATCGGCGGCCAACCGGTCACCGGCCTGGAACTGCTCGCCTGGTGCCGTGCCCTGATCGACGGCGTCCTGTCCATGTAGCCGTCCCCGTAGTCGGCCCCACTAGGGTTGATCCCATGGCTGGCAAGATCGTCCTAGTCCCCTTCTCCCCACGTGTAGCCCCCGGCCTGGTCTCCGCCGCCGCCTGGCGGCTGATGACCGCGCCGGGCGCCGTCGTGCACGCCGGTACACCGGACCACCCCACACTGCCCTACCTCGACGACGCCGACGTGCAGATAGTCGTGTTCGAGGCCGAGGCGTCCGCGTACGAGATCGCCCGTGACCTGATCGGCCAAGCCGAAGCGGGCGCCACCGTGGTGTGGATCGCCGCGCCCGACGGCGACGAAGCGCTGGCCCAAGCACTCGGCGAGCAACTTGCGCACGGCTCGGATATCGAGCTCGAACTCCTGCCCGGCAGCTACGACCTGCCCGGCGCGAAGGTCCTCGACCTGATCAAAGTCATGGACCGGCTGCGCTCGCCCGGCGGATGCCCGTGGGACGCCGAACAGACGCATCAGTCGCTGCTGAAGTACCTGATCGAAGAGACCTACGAGGTCGTCGAGACGATCGAAGACAACGACCTCGCTGAGGCGGGCCCAGGCCGTAACGCGCTACGCGAAGAACTCGGCGACGTGCTGCTCCAAGTCGCCTTCCACTCCCGCATCGCCCAGGAACACCCCACCGATCCCTTCACCATCGACGAGGTAGCCGAGGGCATCGCGAGCAAGCTGGTCAGTCGGCACCCGCACGTGTTCGCCGACGTCACCGCGGACACGGCAGCCGACGTCGAGGCCAACTGGGACAAGATCAAGGCGGCCGAGAAGGGCCGCACGTCAGCCGTCGAGGGCGTCCCGCTCGCCCTGCCCGCACTCCTGCTCACCGACAAGCTGCTCAAGCGTGCGCGCAACAGCGACGTCGAGCTCGACCTGCCGACGCTGCCGCCCGAGGTCGCCGATTACGCCAAGGACGCGGACGGCGTCGGAAAGTTACTGCTCGCGGCGGCCGTGCACGCCCGCGCACTCGGTGTCGATCCGGAGGAAGCGCTGCGTACGGCGGCCCGTGGCCTGCGCGATCAGATCGTGGCTCGTGAGGCCTCCCGGGATGCCGGGGTGGCGGGTTAGTCTGGAGGGCGTGTACCGGATGAAACGCTCCGGTCTTGTTGCGGTAGGAGAGTTGGACCATGCTGCGTGGGCTTGAGGGCTGGCACATCGTCATCATCGTCGCGCTGGTCGTGCTGCTGTTCGGCTCGCGCAAGCTCCCGGACGCGGCCCGCTCGGTCGGCCAGTCGCTGCGCATCTTCAAGTCGGAGATGAAGGCGGCGACCAAGGACGGCGAGACCCCGGCCGAGACGAAGAAGGCGGACGCGCCGCAGCAGGCGGTCGAGGCCAAGGTGGTCAACCAGACGGCCAACGACGCGGTGCCGCAGAACACCGGCGCACCCCGGGCCTGACCCGACCTGGCTCAGGACCGCCTGATCCACCCCGCCCGATCCGGCCCCGTCGATCCACACCTGACACGGACGCCGGAACCGGCCTCAGCGCTGAGCCGCACGTCCAGGCCCGGCGCTCCCAGGCGTTCAGTCACACAGCCGATCCCAACCCGCTGACCCTCGACTCGCCACGCAACAGCACTAGCAAGCACTAGCACCAGCTCCAGCGGCAGCAGCCACCACAGCTGTCACAGCTGCCACCACCACGCGTTTCGCGCGTTCTGCCCGTTCCCACGATCGTGTGAATATAGGAGTTCTGACTTCCTAACCCGGCGCGGCCTTGTCATGTTGGAAGGGTGGAACTCGAATATTCGTTGCCTCCCCGCCTCCAACAGCGCTTGACGGATCTCGCCCGCAGGACCGGGCGCGACGAGTCCGAGATCCTGGCGACCGCCGTGCTGTGGTACCTCAAACAGGTCGGGCAGGACCAACCCACGCAGCACCACGCGATGCACTAACCACGCAGTAGCAGTAGCAACGGCCTACAGCATGCCGTAGGTCCGCTGCACGTCGAACTGGTAGATCAACCGACCTTCATCGACCATCCGCACCTTGAAGGCGTCCTCGTCGAGCTCGCCGCCGAACCAACTGAGCGGCCCGTCCGGTCGCCCCTGCATCACCCTGAACAGCCGCACGCTCAACTCGGGCGCGTCGGGCCCGTCCAGGATCGACACCGTGGACTCGACGCCCAACCAGTTGAAGGCGCCGCTGAAGACGAACAGCGTGCACCGCGGATCGCGGCGCAACCGCCGTGTGCGCACCCGGTCTCGTGTCCCGCTGCTCCACAGCAACCCGTCAACCAAAGCGACGCCCACGCGTACGGGCTTCGCGACCCCAGCCGGATCCACGGTGATCATCGCGGCCGAGTGATGCTTCTGTAGGTAATCAACTTCCTTCTCGGACAGCGCTGCCATGCTTCGAACGCTATAACCGGCCGACCGCCAGTTCCAACCGCTGGCGGATCGGCGCGCCACCGCCTCGCTGACGCTCGGCGGCTCGCAGAACGCGCTTCGCGCTGTGTGTTTGCCCGGGCCACCCGCCCTGTTCCGCGTCCTCGCTGCGCTCGTCCGCTCCACGGACTCAGGGCGCTACCACGCACGGCCTGCGCGGGCCAGCACCCGTGCGTGTGAGGATGGGGCGGTGACGGTACCGCCCACACTGTTCGATCGTGCGTTCATCGACGATCCGTACCCGGCGTACGCGTGGTTGCGGGAGCACGCGCCTGTGCACAGGACTCGGCTGCCTAACGGCGTCGAGGCGTACCTGGTGACGCGGTACGCGGACGTCAAGGCGGTGCTGGCCGATCCGCGACTGTCGAAGAACGCGGCGGCGTCGTATCCGGCGTGGCAGCCGGGGCGTACTGGCATCCCGGGCGAGCATCGGTCGGGGATCGCGGCGCACCTGCTGAATCTTGATCCACCGGACCACACTCGGTTGCGGCGCCTCGTGTCGAAGGCCTTTACACCTCGCCGGGTGACTGACTTCGAGCCGCGCGTCGTCGAGATCGCGGATCGGTTGCTCGACGCCTTTGACGCTGCTGGGGCCGAGCCGGTGGACCTCGTGCGCGCGTACGCGTTTCCGCTGCCGGTGATCGTCATCTGCGAGATGCTCGGGGTACCCGCCGAGGACCAGTCGATCTTCCACGAGTGGGCCGCGGGCATGATCGATCGTGGCAGCTCGCGGGGTGGGGTCGGTCGATCGGTCAAGCGCGTACGCGGCTACCTGAAGCAGCTCATTCACAAGAAGCGGCTTGCGCTGTCGGACGATCCGGCGACCGACGATCTGCTGTCGGCGCTCGTTCGCGCCTCGGATCAAGGTGAGCATCTGAGCGAGGACGAGGCCGCGGCGATGGCCTTCATCCTGCTCTTCGCCGGGTTCGAGACCACTTCGGGCTTGATCGGCAACGGGACTCTCGCGCTGTTGCGCAATCCGGATCAGCTCGCGAAGCTGAAGGCGGATCCCGGTCTGTTGGAGCCGGCTGTCGAGGAGTTGTTGCGGTACGACGGGCCGGTGGAGTTCGGGACGTGGCGGTTCACCACGGAGCCGGTGACGGTTGGCGGGGTGCGGATTCCGGCGGGGGAGCCGGTTCTGGCCGTGTTGGCTGCTGCGGATCGTGACCCGGCGCGGTTTCGCGATCCGGATGTACTTGACCTGACGCGTGGCGAGGGCGGGCATTTGGCACTCGGACACGGCATCCACTTCTGCCTCGGCGCGCCTTTGGCTCGGCTCGAGGGGCGGGTCGCGTTCGCGCGGCTGTTCGGGCGGTTTCCGGATCTGGCGCTTGCCGTGCCTGCCGGGAGCCTGCGGTGGCATTCCGGGCTGATCATGCGCAACCTTCACGAGCTGCCGGTCCGCACCGCCTTCCGCTCCCGCGCGGTCGGGCCTGGTGGCTGAGCACTAGGCTGTCCTCGATAACCGAGAGGACACGAAGGAGTACGCACGTGGCGTCCATCGAAGCAGTCGGCGCCCGGGAGATCCTCGACTCCCGCGGCAACCCCACCGTCGAGGTCGAGGTCGCCCTCGACGACGGCACCATCGCCCGCGCGGCCGTGCCGTCGGGGGCCTCCACCGGGGCGTTCGAGGCGGTTGAGCTGCGCGACGGCGACAAGGACCGCTACAACGGCAAGGGCGTCACCAAGGCCGTGCTCGCCGTGCTCGACGAGATCGGTCCGGCGCTGATCGGCTTCGACGCGCACGAGCAGCGGCTGATCGACCAGGAGCTGATCGACCTGGACGGCACGCCGAACAAGTCGCGGGTCGGCGCGAACGCGATCCTCGGCGTCTCGCTGGCCGTGGCCAAGGCCGCCGCCGAGTCGGCCGAGCTGCCGCTGTTCCGGTACCTCGGCGGGCCGAACGCGCACGTGCTGCCGGTGCCGATGATGAACATCATCAACGGCGGCGCGCACGCCGACTCGAACGTGGACATCCAGGAGTTCATGGTCGCGCCGATCGGCGCCGAGACTTACGGCGAGGCGCTGCGCTGGGGCGCGGAGACCTACCACGCGCTCAAGTCGGTGCTCAAGTCGCGCGGCCTGTCCACGGGGCTCGGCGACGAGGGGGGCTTCGCGCCGAACCTGGATTCGAACCGGGCCGCGCTCGACCTGATCCTTGAGGCGATCGAGAAGGCCGGGTACACGCCGGGCACCGAGATCGCGCTGGCGCTCGACGTCGCGGCGACCGAGCTGTTCAAGGACGGGGTCTACACGCTGGAGGGCAAGCAGTTCTCCGGCGCCGAGCTCACGTCCTACTACGCCGACCTGGTTTCGAACTACCCGCTGGTGTCCATCGAGGACTCGCACAGCGAGGAGGACTGGGACGGCTGGAAGTCGGTGACCGAGCAGCTCGGCGGCCGGATTCAGCTGGTCGGCGACGACCTGTTCGTCACCAACCCCGAGCGGTTGCAGCGCGGCATCGCCGGCGGGCAGGCCAACGCGCTGCTGGTCAAGGTCAACCAGATCGGGACGCTGACGGAGACCTTCGACGCGGTCGCGCTGGCCCACCGCTCGGGCTACCGCTGCATGATGAGCCACCGCTCCGGCGAGACCGAGGACACCACCATCGCGGACCTCGCGGTGGCCACCGACGTCGGCCAGATCAAGTCCGGCGCGCCGGCTCGCACCGACCGGGTGGCCAAGTACAACCAGCTGCTGCGCATCGAGGAGGAGCTGGACGACGCGGCCCGTTACGCCGGGCGCACCGCGTTCCCGCGCTTCAAGGCCTGATAGTTCTAGTCTGGTGGCGCGCCCGCTGTGGCCGGAGTCGTCCAACGTGACGGCGTAAGGGCACGGCGAGGCGCGCCACAGGTGGTAGTGGGTGTCAGTCGGCGAACGGTGGTGGATGGGAGGGGGC
>JBKOWZ010000212.1:0-38616 GCA_046724665.1 Actinomycetota bacterium | reverse complement strand
CGCCGCCGCCGTGGCGACCAGCGCGACGGCGGTGAGCGCGGCGGCGGCGCGGCCCGGGGGCCGGGAGTCGGTGCGGATCATCAGGCGGTGCGCCATTGCTTCTCCTGACGTGGGTGAGGTAGGTCGTGCGCTGGTGGTGCTACGTGGTCGGCAGCCAGACGCGCATGCCGCCGTCCCGGCGGTTGGCCCAGGTGTAGTAAGGGATCGCGGTCAGTTCGATCGGCTGGTCGCCGGTCGCGTCGGCGGTGTGAGCGGCGTCCGGGTCTGCCACGTCCGAGACTGCGGCGTACGGCCACCAGCCGTGGTCCGGGATCGACCGCCGATAGCCGCCCGCGAGCACTGTCGTCACGCCGCCGAGCAGATCGGGGCGGTGCTTGACGGTCAGCGGACGCGCCGTGTCGAGCACGATGTCGTCGAGCCCGCCGCCGGGGTGGTCCACCTGCTCGAGGCAGTACACGAGCGGGCCACGCTCGATCGCGACGCAGCCGCGCACCGCGTCTACGCGCGGATCGGCCCGCGTCAGCCGAGGCTCCATGTCGAGCTCGAGCACGACGCGCTCGCCCGGCGTCCAGGCCCGGGTCAGGCGCAACCAGCCGTTGTCGGTCGGCGCGCTGTTCTCGTCCTCGGTGCGGCCGCCAGCCTCCACGGTGAAGCCGGTGCACCACTGCGGGATGCGCAGCGAGAGCGTCCAAGGCTGCTGAGTCGGTGTTTCATCGACAGTGACGACGATGCGGCCCTGCCACGGATATTCGGTGTGAGCGCTAACAACCAACGGCGTGTCAGCGACCTGTCCGCGAAACGTGCCGTCGGCGTACTGATGCAGCTGGATGCCGCGGCCGTCGGTCGAGGCGATGTAGTGCTCGAAACTGGCCAGCAGCCGCATCACGTTGGGCGGGCAGCAGGCGCAGCGGAACCAGCGGGTACGCCGGGCGGATTTGTCGCCGCCCTGGTCGGTGTGACCGTCGCGCACCTGGAGCGGGTTGATGTACAGCCAGGTATCGCCGTCCAGGGAGACGCCCGAGAGGAAGCCGTTGTACAGCGTCCGCTCGATCAGGTCGCTGTAACGCGCTTCGCCGGTCAGCAGGGCCATCCGCCAACTGAAGTGGATGGAGGCGACCGCGGCGCAGGTCTCGTCGTAGGCGCGCTCCGTCGGCAGCTCGTACGGGTCGCCGAAGTCCTCCCTGTCGTGGTGCGCACCGACGCCGCCGGTCAGGTGGGTCTTGGTGGCGGCCATCGCGGACCACAGCCGCTCCCCCGCCGCGCGCAGTTCCGCGTCGCCGGTCTCGGCGGCCAGGTCGGCGACGCCGGCGAGCAGGTAGAGCTGGCGTACGGCGTGGCCTTCGACGGTCTGCGCCTCGCGCACCGGCACCCGGTCCTGGCAGTACGTCTCGCCGCCGAGCAGTCCGCGTCCGTAGCTGTCCACGAAGTAGCCGGCCAGCTTCAGGTAGCGCTCCTCACCGGTCTCCCGGTACAGCTCGACCAGCGCGGTCTCAACCTCCGGATGCCCATCGACGCCGTCGATCGGCTTTCCGCTGCCCGGCGGGCCGAACAGCGCGTCGATGTGGTCCGCGAAGCGCCGCGCCACGGTCAGCAGCCGCTCGCGGCCGGTGGCGCGGCGGTACGCGACCGCGGCCTGGATCAGGTGCCCGGCGCAGTAGAGCTCGTGGCCCCAGCGCAGCTGCGAGAAGCGGCCGCGGTCGCCGCCCCGGCCCGCCTGGAACCAGCTGTTGAGATAGCCGTCCGCCGCCTGGGCGTCGGCGACCAGCCCGATCAGCCGCTCCACGTCGTCGGCGAGCCGGCGCGCTTGCGGGCCGTCCGGGTGCAGCCGGGTCAACTGCCAGGAGGCGGCCTCCAGCCACTTGTAGACGTCGGAGTCGGTGAACGGAAAGGCGCCGCGGTGTTCGCCGGCGGCGCCCGCGGCGATGCGCAGGTCGTGCAGGTTCCCGGCGGACTCCAGCAGCAGCGGGCCCTGCGGTATGCCCACCCGGCCGACCACCTCCTGCCGGGCCTTCCAGAAACCGCCGCTGACGACGGGGGCCGCGCTCGGACGCAGGGCGGTGCGGGCGTGCGGCCCGAGGCGGACGGGGCCGGTACGCGCAGGCGTGTCGGCGGCGGACATGGTTCTCCCCAGGGCCAGTTGAGCAAACGTTTTTCTAGCCGTGAACCCTAGCTGCCAAAGCGGCTTCGTCAAGACATCCCGGCATCTGTTATATTTTTCCCAGTTTTTGCGCAACCGGGACGGGGCGACAGGTGTCGAACTCAACCAGCGGCTCCACGGCCGCCAGGGCGCGGCTCACCGACGTCGCCTCCCGCGCCGGCGTCAGCGTCGGCACCGCGTCGAAGGCGCTCAGCGGCACCGGCCGGATGCGTCCCGAGACGCGCGAGCGGGTGCTCGAGGCGGCCGGCGCGCTCGGGTTCAGCCCGAACCGGCACGCGCAGAGCCTGCACTCGGGACGCAGTTGGACGGTCGGGCTGATGACCACCGACGGCATCGGCAGGTTCAGCATCCCGGTGCTGCTCGGCGCGGAGGACGCGCTCGGCGCCGGGAAGATCAGCGTCCTGCTCTGCGACACCCGCGGCGACGCCATCCGCGAGCAGCACTATCTCAGCACCCTCATCGATCGCAGGGTGGACGGGATCATCGTGACCGGGCGGCGCACCGACCCGCGCCCCGCGCTGTCCGGGGTCGGCCCGATACCGACCGTCTACGCGTTCTCGGCCTCCACCGATCCGCGGGACATGTCAGTGGTCTCGGACGACGAGGGCGGGGCGACGCTTGCGGTCGAGCACCTGCTCGGCCTCGGACGCACCCGGATCGCCCATGTCACCGGGCCCGCGCACCACGCCGCCGCGCGCGACCGCGCCGGCCGCACGCTGGAGTTGCTCGGCGCGGCGGGCCTCGCTCCAGTCGGCGGCCGGGTGCACTTCGGCGACTGGAGCGAGGCGTGGGGCCGGCGCGCCGCGGACGCGGTGCTGCGCACCGCGCCGGACACCGACGCGTTCTTCTGCGGCAACGACCAGATCGCCCGCGGCGTCGCCGACACGCTGCGGGAGCGCGGCGCGCGCGTGCCGGACGACGTGGCGATCGTCGGCTACGACAACTGGGACACCATGGCCCTGGCCGCGCGTCCGCCGCTGACCACCATCGACATGAACCTCAGCGAGATCGGCCGGATCGCCGCGCTGCGCCTGCTCGCCGCGATCGACGCCGCCGCGCCCGAGCCCGGCTCGGTCACCGTTCCCTGTCGGCTCATCCTGCGCGAGTCGGCGTGACCCGGTCGTCCTGGTGGCTCCGGTAGAACTCGGACTGCCGCGCCATGATCGCGCGCATCGGCGTTCCGCGCGGCACGCCGTAGACGGTCTGCGGGAAGTCCAGGTCCCGCTGCACCTCCCACAGCTCGTCGTGCCGGTCCGGCGAGAACAGCTGCGCCGGATTCCCGGCGGCGATCCAGCCGATCGGGACGACGGTGTCCGGTGCCAGGCGGGAGTTCACGTGCAGCACACTGTTGACGCGCAACTCAGAGCGCGTACCCGCCACCGCACCGGGGAAGAGCGCGGCACCGGTCGCCACGAATACTTCGTCCTCGATCACGGCGCCGTTGACGTGCGCGTGCGGCCCGATCAGCACCGCGTCGCCGATGACCGCCGGATGTCCGGCCCGCCCGCGTACCAGCGCGTTCTCCATCACCACCGTGTCAGCGCCGATCCGCACCTCGCCGTCCTCGGCGCTGATCACGGCTCCGTGCAGGACGCAAGCCCGCTCGCCCAGGGTCACGGCGCCGCTGAGGACTGCGGTCGGGGCGACGTACGCCGACGCACGGATCACCGGCACGCGGCCGCGATGTTCAATCAACATGCTCCGACGCTAGTACGGCGCGGCGTCGCGCGCGTCGGGTTCGAGTGCGAAAGTTACATCGCTATCAAACAGAAGAAAATGCATTCCCACTAGCCTTGACGGCTAATCACTCAAGAGTTACCTATATCCAACAGAGGGAGTACCCATCGTCGCGACCTGTCTTGCCTAGCGCGTTCCTCTCATCCCGAGTCGACCAATGGAGGTCGATGATGTTCACCCGACTGCGCTCACCGCGCAGCCATCCCGTCCGGCAGGCGGCGCTGTCCGCGCTCGCGCTCCTCGCGACGCTGCTGCTGCCCACGGCGCCGGCCCACGCGGCGACCGTCTCGTTCAACCTGGGCGCCGCCAGGACCGACCAGAACGGCAACGTCCTGCAACTGCACGGCCTCGGCATCGTCAAGTCCGGCAGCACGTGGTACGGCTTCGGCGAGGACAAGACCGGCGAGAGCTCGTCCAACACCGCGTTCCAGGACATCCCCTGCTACAGCTCGACCGACCTGCTCAGCTGGACCTACCACGGCGTCGCGCTGGCCAAGCAGTCCTCCGGCGACCTCGGCCCGAACCGGATCGTGGAGCGGCCCAAGGTCATCTACAACGCATCCACCAGCACGTACGTCATGTATCTGCACATCGACAACACCTCGTACTCCGAGGCCAGGGTCGGCGTGGCGACCAGCAGCAGCCCCTGCGGGCCCTACTCGTACCGCGGCAGCTTCCAGCCGCTGGGCTTCCAGAGCCGGGACCTGGGCCTGTTCCAGGACACCGACGGCACGGCGTACCTGCTCAGCGAGGACCGGGCCAACGGCCTGCGCATCGACCGGCTCTCCTCGGACTACCTGTCGGTGACCGGCGCCGTCGCGCTGCTCGGGGACTACGAGTCCCCGGCCATGGTCAAGATCGGCGGCACCTACTACCTGCTCGGCTCGCACCTGACCGGCTGGAGCCCGAACGACAACGTGTACGCCACGGCCACCTCGCTCAGCGGACCCTGGTCCGCGTTCCGCACCCTGGCCGCGCCGGGCACCAACACGTACGCGAGTCAGACGGCGAACATCATCACCGTCCAGGGCTCGTCCGGCACCAGCTACATCTACGCCGGCGACCGCTGGACCACGGGCAACCTCGGCACCTCGCCGCTGATCTGGCTGCCGTTGACCATCCGCGGCACGATGATGAACCTCGGCCAGTACCCGAACTGGACGCTGGACACCTCCGCCGGCACCTGGACGCCGGACTCCGGCGTACCCGCCAACGGAGTCCACACGCTGGCGAACGCCAACAGCTCGCTGCTGATGGACGTGAACGGCGCCTCCACGGCGACCGGCGCGAAGATCATCCAGTGGATCTCCAACGGCGGCGCCAACCAACGCTGGACGCTCAACCGCGTCGCAGACAACATCTATACGCTCACCAGCGTGAACAGCGGCCTGTGCCTCGACGTGCCGAGCGGATCGTCCTCCTCGGGCGTGCAGCTCCAGCAGTGGACCTGCAACGGCGGCGTCAACCAGCAGTGGGCCGTCGATCTGACCGGCAGCCTCACCGGCTCGAAGTTCATGCTCGTCGGCGTCGGCAACGGCCTGGAGATCGGCGTCGCCTCGTCCTCGACCAGCGCGGGGGCCGCCGTCGATCAGCTGACCGGCGCCAACGTCTCCAGCCAGATGTGGAACGTGTCGTGAGGTGAGTGGCTACGGCCGGACGAGGGCCACTTCGGCGACGCTGTTGCAGGTGATGACCGGCGCCGCACCGGCCGGCAACGGCCGGACGGCGGCGGTCCTCGGCGCGGGCCCCCGCCGGGCAGGCCTGACCGGAGGTCCACCCGGATGGCCGACGGCGCGCCGCACGTTCCGCCGCCGTCGGTAGCAGAGCACGACAATCGGCCTACCAGGCAGATCGGCCGCGCCCTGGCAAGGATCGCCTTCACGCGTGCCCCGGACGGGCGATTGCGCCCGCCGCCCGAGGATCACAGTCTCGACACGAAACGAACACCGGGCGGGAGAGGCACGCGGCCCGGAACAATCAGCGGCGATCGAACAGTGTCCTTACACACCGCTGAGCGGGGCTGGCAGACACAGGCATCGGCACCCGGCGCTCCACGGCGCGCGGGCCGCCCGCCCGCGTGCGACCGACACTCCTCGATCGGAAGGACGCGGCCATGAGCCAGCAAGCGACCCTCACGCGGCACGACGTGGGCACCGCCCCCTGGGACGACCTGCTCGTGCGCGAGGACTTCAACGACACCGGGCAGGTCCCGTGGCCGGGCAGCCTCTGCCACTCGCCGGACCTGATCCCGGCCGGCACCGTGCCGCAGGACCCGAACAACTTCCTGGCCGACATGAACAAGGACTACGGCCAGAACCTGCTCATCGGCGACGACAACTACTTCTACGGCCGCGGCGTCAACACCACCGGCGACCGCAAGTCCGGCACCCTCCACCTCTACTACGCCCCGGCCGGGGTGCTGATCTACCCGAGCAACTGGGTCGAGCTGCCGCTGGAGACCGGCACGCTCGGCTCGCCGGTCAGCGCGCAGGGCAACGGCAAGTTCGTCACGCAGAGCCCTTACCTGTGGACGAAGGTGCCGCCGCCGACCGGGTCCGACCACTACTGCCTGGTGTCCCGGATGAGCACCCAGACGCATCCGGACCCGGTGCCCGACATCCTGCAAATCCAGGACTTCGCGCAGTTCATCGCCACCAACCGCGGGTTCTCCTGGCGCAACCTCAGCCAGGTCACCGACCCCAACCCGCCGCAGATCCAGAGGACCGTCGCCTACGACCAGGGCTCCGTGGCCCACGAGGTGTACGTCCTGCTCACAGCCCAGAACGTGCCGGTAGGCTGCGAGATCGCCTTCGAGTGCGGCACCTCGGGCCCGCAGCCGCTGATCTCGCTGCCGAGGACCGAGGTGAACAACAGCGCCTCGTTCGTCGGCGGCGTCTACAGCAACATCCCCGCCGGCTTCTCCTCGTTCATCACGTACCAGCTGTGGACGAACGGCAACTCCCTTCCGGCGAACGCCTCGCTCACGTTGAGCGCGCAGTACACCCAGAACCCCGGCGACCCCCAACTGAACGGCGGCGTGGACCTGCGCCGACTCGTCCCGAAGCACGTCATCGCGCCCGAGCACCACGAGCGGATGAACATCGGGCCGGTCCAGGCGATCACCCTCGGCGCCGACGGCGTGGTGCGGGTCGGCAGCTGAGCGCGGCCCGATGACCGAGCACCTGGCCGACCGGACCCGGCTCGCGGCCCCGCTCGACATCGCGCGCGACGACACCGTGCGGCTGGTGCTCGACGAGAACCCGACCACCGGATTCCGGTGGGCCGTCGCGTCGGCCGAAGGCGCCCCGGTCGAGCTGGTCGAGTCGGACTTCACACCCGGCCCGACGGCCTCGCCGGGCGCCGGCGGCCGGCGCGAGCTGGTCCTGCGCGCACCGCGGGCCGGCACCGCCCAGGTCCGGCTGGAACTGCGCCGGTCGTGGAACAACGAGCGCGCCGACGCTCTGCTGGTGACGCTGCGCGTCACCTGACCCCGCATTACCCGACCTGCTGTCCGGGAGCACACCATGCCCGAAGAAAGCGAACGTCTAGAAGCCCTACGACAACTCCAAGCACTCCTCGCCGCCGACGACACGGCGAACTGGACGGCCGGACCGACCAGCATGCTGCGGCTGAGCGACGACGAGCGCCGCGTCCGGCTCGGTTACGTGCCCGGCCCCGGCGAGCTGAGCCTCGACGAGCGCATCCGGCGCGGCGAGGCCAACCTCGACGCGGTGCGTGCGACACCCGCCACGGCGCCGCCCGCCGTCGACTGGCGGAACGTGGGCGGCCGCTCGTTCATCTCGTCGGTCAAGGACCAGGGCAGCTGCGGGTCCTGCGTCGCGTTCGGAACCGCGGCGACGCTCGAGGGCGTCGCGCGCGTCCTGTCCGACATCGCCGTCAACGACAGCGGCGGCGGGGTCCTGCCCGACCTTTCCGAAGCGCAGCTCTTCTACTGCGGCGGAGCCAAGTGTGCCGACGGCTGGTGGGTCGGCGCGGCGATGGACTACGCGGTCGCCAACGGCGTCGTACCCGACTCCTGCTTCCCGTACAGCCCGGGCGACCAGTCGTGCCGGCTGTGCTCCGACTGGCAGACGAAGCTCACCCTGCCCGCCGCCTACCACTGGATCACCGACGGCGCGGCGATGAAGACCTGGCTGGCGACCCGCGGGCCGCTGATCGCCTGCTTCACGGTCTACAGCGACTTCTACGACTACAGTGGCGGTGTGTACCGCCACGTGTCCGGCGGGCAGGAAGGCGGGCACTGCGTCAGCGTCGTCGGGTACGACGACGGGCTCGGCGCCTGGCTGTGCAAGAACAGCTGGGGCACGGGCTGGGGTGAGAACGGGTTCTTCTGGATCGCCTACGGCCAGTGCGGCATCGACGGCTCGATGACCGCGGTGGACGGCTACAGCCGCATCTACCCGCTGTACGACGACCTGTACCTGCGCGGCTCGCTCTCCGACGTCGGCGAGTTCCCGCAGCAGGGCGGCGGCCTGAGCTCCTCGCCCGACATCGTGCCGGTGGGGTCCGTGCCGCTCGCCGACCCCGAGTTCACCCTCAGCAGCACCTGGCGGCAGGACATCGGCACCGACCTGCTCGCCGACCAGCAGAACTACCTCTACGTGCGGGCCAAGAACCTGCACCAGGGCGCGAACAACGGGGACACGCAGCTGTACTACTCCCCCGCGTCGCTGATCCTGTGGCCCGAGCAGTGGTCGAACAACGCGCTGAGCACCCAGACCGGGGCGCGGCAGGTCAGCCTCAAGGCCGCGGGCTTCGGCCAGATCGCCGTCGGCGACAACCCGTTCACCTGGCGGCCGTCGCAGCCGCAGCCCGGCGACCACTACTGCCTGATCGCCCGCACCAGCACCGCGGAGCACCCCAACCCGGTTCCCGGCCCGTTCTCCTCGATGGACGCCTGGGTGACCTTCCTGCGCGACAACCCGGGCTTCGCCTGGCGCAACGTCAGCACGATCACCCGCGACACGCCGTCGCTCCAGGTCGATGTGCAGCTGTCGGTGCCCGAGCAGTGCCAGCTCTACGTCCTGCTCGGCACGCAGAACGTCACCCCGGGCGCGGCGATGCAGTTCACCTGCGCGACCGGCGGCCCCGACCCGCTGCTCATCCTGCCCAAGACCGTGATCAGCCAGCCGTCCATGCTCGCCGGGGTGCTCTCGAACGTCCCGGCGGGCTTCAACTCCGCGGTCACGGTGTCGTTCTGGAAGAACGGCCAGCCGATGCCGGCCGACGGCGGGAAGCTGATTCTCAGCGCGCTGTACGTCCCGCCGTCCGACAGCCCGCACAAGTCGGTGGCGCGCACGGTCGCCGTGCCCGGCATCGGACCCAAGCAGGCTGTGCTGGTCGGCCAGTTCATCATTCAGATCCAAGGCGGCTGACTGCCTGACGGGCCGGTCCGGATAGCGTCAGCGCGGCTCGTTCAGCCTGCCTTCGACCTCTGCCAGGATCGCGCGCGCACGTCGGGCGTCCGGGCTGTCGGCGGCGCCGTCGATCGACGCCCAGCGGGCGATCGCGTCGGCGGCGTGGAGGTAGGCGGCCGCCGTGTCGCCGCGGTCGAGGGCGAGCGCGGCCTGGAGCGTCACGCCCTCGGCCGCGCCCCAGGGGTATTCCCGCGCGTCGAAGTCCTCGATGATCCGCGGGAGCTCGTCGAAGACTGCCGCCTGGTCGCCCTCGGCGGCTCCCGCGCGGGCGATGACCAGGCGGGCCTGGATGCGGCCCACCTCGTCGTTCAGCTCGGTGAACAGCACGAGCGCGGCGGCGGCGTGGCCCCGGGCCTCGGCCGGCAGGTGGCGCGCCATGGCCAGTTCGCCGAGGCTGCCCAGGGTGTCGGCCTGGCCCCGGCGGTCGCCGCACTCGCGGAACAGCCCCAGGGCCTCGGCGAGCACGACGCGGGCCTCCTCAAGATCGCCCTCGCCGATCAGCAGCTGTCCGAGGTTGACCAGCGCGGCGCCCGCGGTGCGCCGATGGCCGGCCGACGCCGCTTCGGCGGCGGCCTGGCGATACAGGCCGCGGGCGAGCTCGGCGGATCCGTAGTAGTGCTCGTACATCCCCAGATTGCTGCGGGTCCCGGCCAGGCCTGCGCGGTCGCCCGCCCTCTCCCACAGCGGGATCGCACGCTCGTACAGCGCCCGCACCGCCGCGGTCTGCTCAAGGCACGATTCGAGGGATGCTGCGCCGTTGAGGGCCCGGGCCAGCCGCGCGCACGCTTCCGGGGCGCGCGGATCGCGGGCCACCGGGTCGGCGTCGAGCGTTTCGAGGGCACGGCGCAGCCAGGCGTGCCCGGCGCGAATGTGGCCGCGGGCGTACCAGAACCTCCACAACGCACCGGCCAGGCGGACGGCCTGTTCGCCCTCACCCTCGGCGAGCAGGCCGGACAGTGCGGCGCGCAGCGTGTCGTGCGCTTCGGTCAGGCGGTCGAGCCAGACGGCCTGCTGCGGGCCGGTCAGGTGCGGTTCGGCGCTCTCGGCCAGGTCCACGGCGTAGGCGGTCAGCCGGCGCCGGACCGCTTCGGCCTCGCCGTCCGCCGCCAGCCGCCCCGCGGCGAACTCGCGGACCGGTTGGGACAGCCGGTATTCGAGTCCGCTCGGGGTGTCCTGCACGTGCAGCTGGTGGTGATCGACGAGCTCTGCGATCGCGGTCACCGACTGCGGGCCGCACACCGCGCGCAGCGCGTCGAGGCGGCAGCCCGCCGGGAACACCGACATGCTGCGCAGCGTGCCGCGCGCCGCCTCGGTCAGCTGCCCGTAGGTCCAGCGGATCGAGGCCTCCATGCTGCGCTGCCGGTCCGGCAGGTCGCGCGGCCCGTCGGCCAGCAGCCGTAGCGAGCCTGAGGCTGCGGCCAGGGCGTCGGCGATGTCGGCGGGGTCGAGAGAGCCGATCCGCTCGGCGGCCAGCTCGATGGCGAGCGGCAGGCCGTCCAGGGCGCGGCAGACCTCGGCGACGTGGCGCAGCGCGGCCGGGTCGGGCCGCCACCCGAAGCGGCGGCGGGCGGCGTGCCAGGTGAACAGCTCGACCGAGGCGGCGGTCGCGCCGCCGTCGGCCGGATCGGGCGGCGGAACCGGCAGCGGGGCGACCGCGTACTCCTGCTCACCGCGGATCCGCAGCGCGACCCGGCTCGTCGCGAGCACCGAGATCCCGGGGCAGGCCGCGATCAGCGCGGCGACGACGGCGGCAGCGGCGTCGATCAGGTGCTCGAGGTTGTCCAGGACCAGCAGCACCCGCCGAGGCCCGATCCTCTCGGCGAGAACGGAGACGTCAACGATGTCCTGGCCGGAGTCCGGGTCCGACGCCATGGCGCGGGCGATCGCGTTGACCAGATCCGCCGAGTCCAGCAGCGGAACCGCATCGACGTCGCGGACGCCGTCGGCGAACGCCGGCTGCGCCCGCGCGGCGGCGGACGCGGCCAGCCGCGTCTTGCCGACGCCGCCGATCCCGGTCAGGGTCAGGACTCGGGACGTGCCGGAGACGAGCAGGTCAGCGATCGTCGCGGTGTCGGCGTCCCGGCCGATGAGCGGGGTCGGCGGGATCCGCACCCGGCTGAAGACGGCCGACGGCTGCGCATCCGAACCGTGACCACTGCCCACGTTGAGAAACGCCTCGCGCCGCGGACCGGTGAGTTCGAGTGCGTCGGACAGCAGGCGCAGGGTCGCGGCGCGCGCGGTCTGGAAGACTCCCCGTTCGAGGTCGCTGATGGTGCGCGCGGCGACACCCGACCGATCGGCCAGCTGTTCCTGGGTCAGGCCGGCCGACTTGCGCTCCTGGCGCAACAGCGTCGCCAAAGTAGGCGCCATGCTCCCCCACTCCCACCTGCTTCCACCCGCACACCAGCTTAGAGGGCGTGGGGCGATTCCGTGGGCTTCCCGTGGGTGACGCCGTGTGGTCCGTCGCCTTCGCCGACCCGACGATCGAACCATGACCTCTACGGCTAAGAACCCTGACCACGACACTCACCGCCGTCTCGCCGGCCTCGTCGCCGCGCTGCTGGTCCTGGCGTCCGTCACCGGCTGCGCGGGCGCCACCGGATCGGTCGCCGAGTCCGGACAGTCCACCTCGACGGCCACCGCCACGGCCACGGCCGTCGCCACGACGCAGACCGCGACTCCGGACGCGTCGCCCTCGACGACTTACGAGTCCGAGACGGCCACCGCCGAGGCGACCGACTCCACGGTGGATGCGGACACTGATACCGATACCGATACGAGTACTGACACGGATACGGACACGAGTACTGACACTGACACGACCGCCGACGACAGCAGCTCCGTCCTCGGCACCTACAGCGGTACCGCGACCGTCACCCTCACGACCTACGACTACTGCGGCGGCCAGTTCGGCGGGGAACGCCGCGAGGTCGGGACGCAGACGTACACCCTGCCCGGGCGGATGATCCTCGACCGGCCCAAGTCCGACGGGACGATGCAGGAGTCGAACTCGTTCGACCTGATGCTGGACCTCGGCACGTCGGGCTCGGCGGGCAGCTTCGCCCTCGGCTCGGCGCTGACCGTGGCCGCGCCCGGCGGTTCGCTGCTGCTCCAGTACTGGAACCTCGGCGGAGACGCGTCCAGCTTCTCCGGCACCCTCGAGGAGACGCACCGGGCCGAGGCGGCCGCGGCCAACCAGTTCTGGGGAGTGAAGCTGATCATCGCGTGCCGTCCGAGCATGGGCAACATGCCGCCGATGCCCTCCGCGATCAGCGCCGGCGCGCGGCTGAGCGGCCACGCGGACGGCTCCAGCGGCGACCTGAGCCTGGCCGGCGCCACCGACGACGGCAATTTCGAGTTCACCGTCGATTTCCAGTCGTGAGCGCGCACGCCGTACCGTCCCGCGACGTCGTGCTGGCCGTCGGCGTCAACAGCCTTCCCGCGATGCCCGGCATGCCGGCACGCACCTTCGCACAGGCCGACGCCAGGGCGCTGGCCGCGATGTTCGCGGGACTCGGCGTCGCCGAACACCGGATCCAGACCCTGGTCGGCGCCGAGGCCACCCGCGCGGCAATCATCCGCCGCATCGCGCGGATCCCCGCGCGGTTTCCCGGCCTCACGGCGCGCGACCGGGTCTGGTTCTGCTTCTCAGGGCACGGGGTCACCGGCGCCGACGGCCGCACCCACCTGCTGGTCCACGACACCGAAGGCGAGCCCTCGCGGACGCCGGAGCGCAGCGTGACCGTGCAGGAGATCGCCGATCTCCTGCCCGAGACCGGGCCGGACCGGATCCTGCTGCTCGACGCGTGCCGGAACGAGGTACGGGCACAGGCCGAACCAGACCACGAGCGGCCCGGCCTGGCGGTGGTGTCCGCGTGCGGGTCCGGCGGCTTCTCCCGTGAGGACACCCGGCGCGGGCTCGGCGTCTTCACCGGGGCGCTGATCGACATCCTCAGTGCGCCGGGCAGACCGGTGACCGTCGAGCAACTCGAGGTCCGGTTGCGCGCCGCCGTGCCCGCCGCGCCGAGCGTACGGGTCGAGCCGTCCTGGCAGGCCGCGGCGATGCTGCTGCTGCCGCATCTTTTGGAGGGCTCTGACATCAAGTCACTGCGCAACCTGGCCCGGAGCGTGACCGCGGCCAGGGCGGCGGCCCTTTGGCGCACCCTGTTCCTGCTCAACCCCGAGGACACCGACGCGCGGGTGCTGCACGCGCACTTCGAGGCGGTCGCCGAGGCTGGCCCGGCGCCGGTCAGGGCTGGTAGCGCAGATCAGCAGGCTGCGATCGGGTGGTGACCAGGTTGCAGATGCCGGAATCGGGTTTGCTGCCGAGGACCATCGTCCGCGCGACGTAGCTGAACGTCTGCGGCGTCGTGACCGAGTCGAGCGCGTGCGCGAACGAGAAGGACGCCGGGCCGGAGTAGTGGGCGACGCCGTCGGCGTCGGTGACCGCCGAGGCGGCGGTGGCGGAGTCGTCGCGCGGCGTGATCCCGATGAACGAGATCAGCACGCCGCCGACTCCCTTGCCGCCGGAGGTCAGCCTGGCCGACAGGTCCACCTGGATCTGCGGCATGACGGAGCCCGCGCCGGTGCGGTGCGCCGCGCCGGCCGTCACCGTCAGGGTGGTGTCGCACCCCGATTCGCATCCGGTGACGGCCGCCGGCAGCGGCGCGAACAGGACCAGCGTCGTCAGGAAGCCGAGACGAGGCCTACGAGCAGGGCCCACTTGCCCCTCCGCCGCTTTCCTGGAACGGGGTGAGTCCGAAGGACACGGCGATGTCGAGCAATTGCGCGTCCTCCGGGTTTAGGTTCGGATCGAGCAGCGAGAAGACGAACTTCCGGGTGCCGGTGTCGCCGGCCGGCGGCAGGACCATCAGGCCGGCCAGGCCGCTGCCCGGCGCGGGGACGTACTGGCCGACCAGCCCGGGGCTGTGCGTCACGTGGTAGGTCCCCACGCCGACGCCGAAGACGTCGATCTCGAAAACGCCGACGACTCGCTCGGTCATGTCGTACACGTGCGAGACGATCGTCGAGGCCGGATTCGTCGGCGAGATGTCGATGGTGTGATCGTACAGCGACGGGATCAGGTCGCTGTCGAACTTCTTCGCCTCGACGTGCAGGTGCACGTCGAGGGTGGCCTTGATCTTCGGGATCGCCACGCTGAAGCCGTCGTAGTCGCCATCGACGCCGATCGCGAGGTAGCTGATCCCCGGGGTCAGGCCGACCGAGGTGAATCCGTCCGCCTCGACGAAGGCCTGCTCGATGTCGATCCCGGGCACCGCGACATAGCCGTCGGTGTGGAAGCCGAGCAGCGTCACTCCGAGGCACTTGAGCTTCTGGTTGATGTCGGGGATGGTGATCTTGGGCGACTGGATGCTGATCGAGCCGCCGAGCACCAGGCTGCCGGTCTTCGGTGTCGAGGTCAGCGTGGTTTCGAAGACGTTGGTCTGCGGGTTGAGCACCACCTGCTCACCGACCTGCTTGCCGAGGTCGGTGAATCCGGCGAAGACCTCGTGCAGCTGAGCCGGGAAGCTCTTGAACGCCAACTCGGCCTCGACCTGGAGCGAGCCGTCCATGCCCGCCGCGTACGAGTCCACGGTGACGATCGGCACCTTGATCGCGTTGCCGCTGTCGTCGGTGCCCTTGACGGTCAGCTTCGCCGACTGCGGCACGTCCGACAGGGTGGCCAGCGCGGACGCGCGTTTGCCCGCGAACGTACCGGTGACCTCGGCGGTGAGGTTGGCGATCGGCCCGCTGTTGTCGACGGTCAGGTCGCTGTTCGCGCCGAAGTCGCCGGACACGTCGAACGTCTTCGGCAGGCTCGACGCGGTGAGCTCGCCGCGCAGCGCGCCGAGTTTCGTGCCCGTGGCCTCCGCCTCGACCGTCACCGACCCGAGTGGCGCCGACGCCGAGTAGTGCAGACGCAGGGCGGTCGTCGTGGTCTGGTCGAAGGTGAACGGGCCGGCCGTCAGGTCGAGCGGCGACGGCAGGTCGTTGAACGTGACGAGGCCGGCGAGGTGCGGGGCCTTCGCGACGAGGCCGTCCAACTGCACGAAGGCGGTCAATGGGTTGCCACCGGGCTGGTAGCCGCCGATGGTGACCACTCCGGTCGGCAGATCGACTTCGATCTTTGACGGCACGCCCGGCAGGCTCACCGTGGCGACCGCACCGAAGCAGGTACCGAACAAGGTGCAGAAGGGGCTGTTGTCCGCGGCGCACCCGCCGCCGGCGGCGCACGCGTGGGCGCGCAGCGCGACGCCCTGCTGGTAGAGCGGTACACCGCTGACCTGGGACAGGGCGGCGACCTTGCCGACATGTGCTTCGAGCAGCAGGCCGACCGGCCGATCGGTGCGGTAAGTCAGCTTGCTGTCGGTGACCGTGACGACCAGCGTGTTCGGAGTATCGACGTACCCTGTCACAGCCAGCCTGGTGTCGTCCTGGCCGCCGGCCGCGAGCACCACGTCGGCGTCCAGGGCGAGGTGGGCGGCGCCCATGTCGAGCGTGAAGGTCTGCCCGGGTGAGGCCGTCGCGTAGCTGACGCTGGTCAGGTTGTTGATTTGTGCGCTGGCGTCGAGGTCGCCGGTGCTTTGGCGGTAGTGCACGGCGATGTGCGGGCCGGTCGGGGCGGTGGCGCCTGCGTGGTTGGTGATGGCGGCTGCGGCCTGCCGGAGTGGTCCGGAGAGCGCGTGGAAGGCGAAGGAGCCGCCTGCGTAGTCCGCGGTGAACTGGCCGGGGATGCCTAGGACGTTGAGGTAGGCGGACCAGGTGCGGCCCTGGTAGGGCACGTGCGCGAGCAGGTGGACGCCGCTGATCGGCGCGGACATGTTCGCTTCGATGTGCTGTGCGGCCAGGTCGGCGGTCACGTCGGCGGTGGCCGGGACGCCGTCGATGGAGCCGTCGAGGTATCCGGTGCTCGGGCTGGTGACGGTCACGCCGATCGAGCCGATCGGCGCCGAGTCGTCCACGTGCACGATCGTCTGCTGGCCGAACTGTCCGGACACGTGCATGCTGGCCGGGAGGGTGGTGGCGGTGGCGCGGGCGCGCAGTTCGGGGAACTGGGCGTTGGTGGTGGTGGCCTGGCCGTCGATCTCGAGCGAGCCGAGCGGCGCGGAGGCGGTGTACTTGGCGTCTACCGTGGTGCCGGAGAAGTTCATCGGCCCGACGGTGAAGTCCACCGGTGAGGGCAGGCCGGAGAGTGTGGCCAGGGCCCTGATGTCGGGCAGCGCGGTGATCAGGCCGTTGAGTCGAAGGTACGCTCGCAGCGGCTGGGACGGCGGCGCGTATCCGGTCACCGCGACCGTTCTGGCCTGCGTGTCGAGCGTGACGGAGGTGGGCAGGCCGGGCAGGTTGATGATCGCGGTCAGGCCGAGGCAGCGGGTGAACGCGGTGCAGAACACGGTGTTGTCCGACGCGCAGCCGGTCCCGGTGTCGCAGCCCGCTGCCATGAGGCCGACACCGTTGTCGAACAGCGGCGCGCTGGTCTGGTTGATCGCGGCGACCTTGCCGACGTGGGCTTCGAGTTCGAGCCCGATGTGCTTGTCGGCGGTGTAGGTCAGCTTGCCGGCGGTGAAGGTGACGTTCAGCGTGGTCGGCAGGTTGGTGACCCTGCCGGCTGCGGCGAGCCTGATGTCGGCGGCGAGCAAGACGTCCACATCGACGTACACCGGGTCGGTGCCGGTGTCGGCACGCAACGCGAAGGTCTGGTTCGCGCCGTCCTGCGTGTATGCGACCGTGGTCAGGTTGCGCACGGACACGCTGCCGTCCAGGTCGCCGCTGCTCTGCGTGTAGTGCGCTACGACGTGCAGTCCGGTCGGCACCACGGTGCCCGCGTGGTTGGTCACGGTGAAGGCCGCGGCGGCCAGTGGTCCTGACAGGCCGCGGAAGCGGAACGTGCCGCCGCCGAAGTCGGCGTCGAAGCGGGCCGGCAGGCCGGTCAGCGAGCCGTCCGCGGTCCAGTCGCGGCCCTGGATCGGCAGCCGCGCGACCACGTCGATCCCGCCGAACGGCTGGTCGCTGGTGCCCTCGAGGTGGTGGTTCGGGATGTCGAGCGCGTAATCGACCCTGGTCGGCAGGTCGGTCAGCAGTGCCGAGACATAGTGGTCGGCCTCGGGGCGCAGCGACTCGATGTGGTCGAGGCTGGCGAACAGCTCGACCCGCGGCACCGAGCTCGATGCCTGATACGTGACCTGCGGCTTGTCGCCGAGCGCGTAGGTGACATCAACGCTCTGCGGCAGTTCGTTCACCGCCGCGAACAATGTCGGGCCGGCGCTGGCCCTGGTGTAGGCGACCTGCACGCGGTGCACGACGGCGTCCGCGCGGTAGGCGATCTTCCGCGTCGCGGTGTCCGCGTCGATCGTCAGGTTCGGCGGCAGGTTGGTGACGCTCGCCCGCGCCTTCTGGTCGCCGTCCAGGTTCGCGGCGGCCTTGAACGGCTGGCCGCCCGGATCGAAATGCGCGGTCACGCGCGGGTGCGCGTCGTAGTACGCGTCGATGGACTTCAGGCCGCTGACCTGTGCGCTGATGCCGACTCCGGTGCCGCTGGTGACCAGCGTCGCGTGGTCCCCGCTGATCGGCGCGTAGGCGCCGAGGTTGCGCGAGAGGTTCAGTGTCGCCGAGCCGAGCGCCTGATTCGCGGTGAAGGTGACGTGGCTGGTCGGCCGGTCCATCAGGAGGCTGACGGCCGTGGGCAGCCGCCGCAGCGCACCGCGCGCGACGATACCGGCGGCGCGGTCGTAGTACGCGGCGTCGAGCGAGGCGAGCACGCTGCTCGCGGTGTAGTCGAAGGTGACATGGTCGCTGTTCGCGGCCGAGCCGGTCGTCGCCGCGAGCGCCGCGTCAAACGACGCCGGCACCGACGCGGCGCTCGCCTGCGTCGCGCGGTCCAGCCGTGCGCCGGTGTTGGCGTACTCGTAGTTGGCGAACAGCACGTTGTCGATCGTCGAAGAAGCCGAATAGTGCACGGTCGCGTCAGGACCCTGTTGCGGCCGGGTGACCCGCGCCGAGACCTGGGTCGGCAACGAATCGATCTTCGCCTGGGTGAAACTGGACGAGGTCTCGCCGTCGCTCAGGACCTGCGCGTCAAGGTGCGTCGTCGTCGTGCTGGTCGCCGTGACCGACGCGGTCTCAGGCGTCGTCGCACTACCGGGATCGATCACGGCATGCGCGGTGAACAACAGCGGCACCGGCGAGAAACGCGAACTGGCCACCGTCGGATTGACCACGTGGCCGTCGGCGGCGTCGGAGACCGTGCCGAACCCGGCCGTGACGGCGAGCGAGTTACCGGCGCCGACGGTCAGCAGTGAGGCGTTGATGTCGTAAACGCCCTGCAACAGCTTGGCCGGGTTGAAGGTGAACAGGCCCAGCGCCGCGAACGGCAGCGAGTCGGCCCGGCGGAAACCGTCGAAACCGACCGACAGCCGCTTGTGCGTCGGCAGATCGTAGACACCCCACACGTGCGCGTGCAGGGCCGCGCCGGTCGTCTCGCTGGTGGGCAGGCGCACCTCGAGCAGGGCGACACCGAGGTTGACCAAGTCCAGCAGGGCATTGAGCTTCTGCTGCAACGTGCTCGCCAGATCCGACAGCAACTGCTGGAGGTGCAGCTTCTGGAGCACCAGCTCCGGATGCAGGATCGCCTGCAACGGATCGGACAGGATCAGCAGGATCGCGTTCAGCTCGTTCTGCGCATCAGTGATCTGCTGCTGCACGTCCAGCAGCTGCCGCGCGGCGCCGATCACGTCACCCGGCGCGGCCACCGGCACCAGATCGACCAGCGTGTCAGGGGTGCGATCCCCGGTCACGTCCACCAGCGCCGGGACGGCCAGCGGCAGCGTGATCGAGCACGAAGCCGCCTTGGCCGCGGACTCGGAGCACACCCGGTAGGTGATCCGCGGGATGCCGTCCGGCAGGTTCTGCAACAGCGCCAGCGGGTCCACCGGCAGCGGCGGCGGCAGGTTGCCACTCGTCAGAGCATTGATGAGATCCTGCAAGGTGGCCGGATGCGCCGGATCGACGAACTTCGCCGACGGCATCTGCGGCTGGAGCGCGTTCGCGTCCAGATTCGGCGTTCCGTCCGCATTCAACCGCCCGGCATTGCCGAGCGTCGTCGTAGCGTCGGCCACTGTCGCATCCACCAACTCCTGTCCCGGATGCGTCGGTAGCACCAGCGGCGACGGCGTCACCCGCGGCTGAGGCACAAACGCCGCACGCGGGACCGACACGGCGCCTGCCGCCGGATCGACGGCGGCCAGCGGCGGTATCGCGGTCAGCGCCTTCGACGGCCCCGTCGGCACCGAAACCGACCCGTCCGGACCCGGATCGAACGCCGGCAACGGCGTGATCGGCGGCGGCGGAACCGCAGAGCTCTGCGCGTGCGGACCCGGCAAGGCCAGTGGCGTGGTCACAGCGGCCGGATTCCCCTGCGGCCCGCTTGCGGCGGCGGAAGGCGTCGCAGGAGTCGAATCGGCCGAAGCCGTCGGAGCCTCCAACACCGTGACCAAGAGCCCGGATATGACCAGGCCGACGACGGAAAGCCTGCTACGGCGCCCGGAAAGCCCCCACATGTGTACAACCCCCGATTCCCCGATGGAACACTGAAGAAAAGTACTGATCGAGGGCTGACCGCACCATCACACGTTCGGGTGACGTTCTCGGACGAATCAGTACTCTCCTGATCAGCGCCGCCGCAGGGGTCCCTGCTTGAGCTTGTCCCAGATCCCTTCCAGCGCCGCCATGTCGTCGTCGTCGAGCAGATCGTCGAACACGTCGGCCAGCGCCGCGCGCCGGGTCGCGTCCGCGGCGGCGAAGGCTCGGCGGCCCTCGGCGGTCAGTGCGATGCGGACCGAGCGGGCGTCGGTGGGTGAGACCGTGCGGGCGACCAGGCCGCGTGCGTGAAGCGCATCGACGACGCGGGAGACCTGGCTGCGGCTGAGCAGCGTCTTGGCCCCGAGGTCGGAGGCCGCGACCGGTTCGGTCTGGGCGTTGAGCCACAGCATTACCTCGAACCAGGACATCGGCAGGTCGTGCACTTGAAGCAGTGCCTGGTCAACCCGTGCGCTCAGCGTGGTCCCCGCCCAGATCAGGCCGTAGAACGCATGGTCGCGGGGGGAAAGGTCGCCCAGGGTGAGGTCGGTGCGCGGCATCCTCCGATCCTACCCAGCTTGCGTGTGTGTGCACACAACAATAAGGTGTGTGCACACACACGCAACACCGCCAGACGGAGGAACGGAACACGATGTCCGACACCGAGGCTCTCGACCAGCTGCGCAACGCCCTGCTGGACTGCTCCTACGAACACCGCGCCCGCGCCGTCGTCCACCGCTGGTACTGCGGCTACGAGACCGAGAAGCTCGATCTGGCCGTGCACGGCGAACTGGTCACCGACGGCTTCACCATGCATCGCCCACCCGAGAGCCCGGCCGGTGACGTCCACGGCCGCCAGGAGTACCTGGACGGTCTGGCCACCGCGTTCGCCGGTCAGACCAACGCGCATCACCTGCGCACCATGCGGATCGAGCACACCGGCGAGCACACGGCGCGGGTCGCCGTCACCCACGACTTCGAGACCCACGGCCCGTCCCTGACCGGCGCCGCGCTGCTGGGCTACGAATTCGAACTCGTCCAGGACCCGGCCGAACGCCTCCCGCGGATCAGCACCCTCACGGAAACGGTCCTCGGCTATCGCGACGCGCCGTTCGCCGAGGCCTACGCCGAGAACAGGGTCATGGCGTTCGTGCACTACTGGCTCTCGCTGCTGGAGCAGCCCGCCGAGAACGCCGAGCCGCTGCGCCCGCTGATCGGCGACGACCTGGAGATGACCCTGTCCGACGGCCGCGTCGTGCGCACCTTCGACGAGGTCGCCGCCTGGTACGCCGCGACCGGCGGCCAGGTGCGGATCAGTACGCACCACATCGAGGATCTGAACATCGCCGAGGGGCCGGACGGGCGCCACCGGGTGACGATGGACTTCGCCTGGGAGGGCATCCACGTCAGCGGCCAGCCCATGACGGCCCGCACCCGCCACGACTGGACGCTCGTCGAGACCGGGGAACGGTATCTGCGGTTGAGCCGCTTCGCGGTGACCGCTCTCGAGCCGTTCACGCCGGTATCCGCCGAAGAAGCCCTCGCGCACCTGCACGCGGCGCGGCAGTCCTGAGCGGGAGCTCTGAAATGCGCGCCTAGCGCGGCGCGGCGACGCTGTCGCGGGTGATCAGGACGGGTGCGATCGTTTCGCGCTCGTCGGACACCTCGCCGGTGCGGATCTGGCGCAGCAACACGTTCAGCGCCGCGCGGGCCACCGCGTCGAAGTCGGGCCGGACCGTGGTCAGCGGCGGCACGAAGTAGGCGGCCTCGGGAATGTCGTCGAACCCGACGATGCTCACCTCCTGCGGCACCGGACGGCCGAACTCGCGCAGCGCCTTGAGGATGCCGAGCGCGAGGTGGTCGTTCGCCGCGAACACCGCCGTGACCTCGGCCATCCGCGCCAGCACCTGGCCGACGCGGTACCCGGCCGCCGGGCTCCAGTCGGCCGACAGCACGGGAGGCGGCTCGACGCCGGCGCGCTCGAGCGTGGCGCGCCATCCCGCCATCCGCCCCACGCTGTCGAACCAGTCGTCCGGCCCGCTCACGTGCCAGACCGTCGAGTGGCCGGCGTCGAGAAGATGCCGGGTCGCGAGGCTCGCACCGACGTTCTGATCGACCGTCACCAGCGGCGTGGTCCGCTGCGGATCGCCGTCGATGCACACCAGCGGCACGTCGGTCGGCATGTGGTCCAGCGCCTCCCCCGCGGAGACCACCGGAGCGATGATGACGACACCGGCCACCCGCTGACCGAGATGCCGGTCAACCGCCTCGGCGATCGACCGGCGGTCCAGGGCCCGCACACTCGCCACGGCCACCGCGAACCCCGCCTCGGACGCCGACTGCTCGAACGCCGTCAGCAACGAGGCGGGACCGAACAACGTCGTGTTCTGAGCCACTATGCCGATCACCTTGGAACGCCCGGTGACCAGGGCCCGCGCCGCGTTGTTCGGCCGGTAGCCCAGCTCGGCCATCGCCGCCTGGACGCGCAGCCGCGTCTGCGGGCGCACGTTGGGGTGCTCGTTGAGCACGCGGGAGACGGTCTGGTGGGAGACGCCGGCCAGTTGCGCCACGTCGGTGATCGCCGGGTCGCGCGTGGGGACACGCGCCTTCCCGTTCCCGCTCTGGTCGCCGGTCCTGGCCTCCGCCTTACCCACCGCGCACCTCTCTCGACCTAGTGCTTTGGCGGCGTCGCCGCCAGGTGAGGGACGTAAGAGTCCATGCTATCGCTCACTACATGCTGACGGCTGGCCGCGATCGGTGACGGCGGCCGAGCCAGGCACAACGTACACCCCTGAATCCCACTCTTGACGACAGAGTTGTGAACGTGAACACTCTCCCCTCAGGACGACTGTGAAACTTACACGCAACACCGTGGATACCAGTGCTCTCTTCATCATGAGGATGAGTTTGGCGATTCGTGAGCGATAACAAGAGTGCGGCGCTCACGGCTGCCGACGACCCCTGTCCGTAGACCATTTGCCAGTCCCACGGGCACCCGCGTCTGCCTCCGCCAGCAGGCATTCGTCGAATGAGTGAGCCACCCGATGAACGACAGGAGCTCATAGACCGTGACCACGTTCAGATTCCCATCCCTGCGCGAGAGAGGCAGGACACGCGTCGCCGCCGCGGCCGTCGCCCTGGCTCTGATAGGTGCGACCTTCGTAACGAGCGCGGTCGCGCAGGCGGCCATGCCGACCTCTTCACCGGCGCAAGGCCCCTGCGACATCTACGCCGCGGGCGGCACCCCCTGCGTCGCCGCCCACAGCACCACCCGCGCGCTGTACGCCGCCTACGACGGCCCGCTCTACCAGGTCGTGCGACTGTCGGACAGCGCGACCAAGAACATCGGTGTCCTGAGTCGTGGCGGATACGCCGACGCGGCCGCGCAGGACCGGTTCTGCGCCGACACCACCTGCCTCATCACCCGGCTCTACGACCAGTCCCCTCTGCACAACGACCTGACGCAGCCGCCGCGCGGAGCGTTCAGCGGCCCGGCCATGGGCGGCTTCGACAACCTCCCGATCGCGGACATGGCGCCGATCACGATCGGCGGCCACAAGGCGTACGGCGTGTTCATCGAGCCCGGCATGGGGCTGCGGAACAACGACACCCACGGCATCGCGGTCGATGACCAGCCCGAGGGCATGTACTGGATCGTCAACGGCAAGCACTACAACGGCGGCTGCTGCTTCGACTACGGCAACGCCGAGACCGACAGCCGCGACGACGGCAACGGCACCATGGAGACCAGCTACTTCGGCACCGCCGGCGCCTGGTACCACGGGAACCCGCCCGGGCCGTGGATCATGACCGACCAGGAGAACAACCTGGTGGGCTGCGTCAACCCCGGGAGCACCTCAAAGCTCTGCGCGACGCTGCCCAACATCACCTCCCGGTTCGTGACCGCGGTGGCCAAGGGCGAGCCGCACCACTGGGCCAGCCTCGGCGGCGACGCGCAGCAGGGCGCCCTGACGACGATGTTCGACGGACCGCGCGTGGACGCCAGCTACGACCCGATGCGCAAGCAGGGCGCGATCGTCCTGGGCAACGGCGGCGACAACAGCGTCGGTTCGCAGGGCACTTTCTACGAAGGCGTGATGACGTCCGGGTACCCGACGGACGCCGTCGATCAGGCGGTGCAGGCCAACATCGTCGCGACCAAGTACGACGTGCAGCGGCTGAGCCTGGCGCCGAGTTCGGCGACCGCCAACCCGCCCGGCCTCCAGACCTTCGCGCCGGGTTCGAGCCAGGGCGTCACCGAGACGTTCACGAACACCACCGGCTCGACCGTGGCCGACGTCAAGCTGCGGCTGAACGGCCCCGAGGGCTGGACCGCGAAGGCGCAGGGGCCGATCTCGTTCTCCTCGGTCGCACCCGGCCAGAGCGTGAGCACCACGTTCACCGTGACCTCGGCGGCGGAGGCCTTCAACGGCGACCTGGTCGGCAGGGCCGACTGGCACGACCAGGTGAGCAGCTCGATCAACATCGACACGACGACCGAGAAGGTACGCAACGGCGACCCCGTCAAGATCAACGAGTTCCGCGTCGGTACGACCGGCAACCCGACCAACTCCTACATCGAGCTGTCCAACACCGCCGACCACGACGTGGACGTCTCCGGCTGGACGCTGACCGAGCACCCGACCGGGCAGGCGATCTCCTCGACGGTGGCCATCCCGGCCGGAACGAAGATCGCGGCCCACGGCCACTACGTGCTCGGCCTGTCCAACTCGGGGCTCGCCGCGCCGGCCAAGGCGGGCGACTCCACGGTCAACGTCCGCAGCACGGCCGGAATGAGCGTCGGCGACCCGATCGTGATCGACTCCGGCGACAGTGCCGAGACCGCGACGATCGCCGACATCCCGGCGGGCGGCGCGTCCGGGCCGCGAGTCTCCGGAAAGCTGGGGAGCGCGGTCAAGCTGAACGGCGCCGACGACTACATCAGCCTGCCCACCGGCATCGTCGGCGGCCTGTCCGACTTCACCGTGTCGGCCTGGGTCAATCCGTCCGACAACGCCACCTGGTCGCGCATCTTCGACTTCGGCACCGGCCAGACGGCGAACATGTTCATGACCGTCAACGGCGGCGGCGCCGGGCTCCGCTTCGCGATCACCACCGGCGGCGGCGGAGGGGAGCAGCAGCTCACCGGCGGCGGCCAGCTGCCGCTGAACACCTGGTCGCACGTCGCGGTGACGCTGTCGGGCACCACCGGCACGCTGTACCTCAACGGCACGCCGGTGGCGACCAACCCGAACATGACCCTGCACCCGTCCAGCCTCGGCAACACCGGCCAGAACTGGATCGGGCGCTCGCAGTACCCTGACCCGTTCCTCAACGCCACGGTCGATGACTTCAACATCTACGACCACGCGCTGACGGCGGCCGAGATCACCGCGCTGGCCGGCGGGCAGGCCGGCGCCGGGAACGTCGCCGACTACAAGTTCGACGAGAGCGGCGGCAGCGCCGTCGTCGATTCGTCCGGCAGCGGCCACAACGCGACGATCATCAGCCACGGGACGGCGGCCACCAGCAGCACGCCGCTGTGGCAGCCTGTGCCCGACGGGCCGATCACGATCCCCGCCTCCTCGACCAACGTCCCGGTCACGAGCACCGCGGGCTTCACCGTCGGCCAGAAGATGGCCATCGGCTACGGCGACAAGTTCGAGGTGGCCACCGTCACCGCGGTCGGCAAGGCGGGCACCCAGGCGCGGCTCTCGGCGCCGGCCGCCGCCGGCTCCAGCACCATCAAGGTCTCGTCCACCAGCAACATCTCGGTGGGCGACCAGATCAGGCTGGACATCGGCGGGCTGGCCGAGAACGTCACCGTCGCCTCCGTCGGCACCGCCGGCGCGAACGGCACCGGACTCGGCCTGGTCGCGCCGCTGACGCAGAACCACTCGTCCAACCTTCCGTTCAGCAACCGCGGAACCGGCATCAGCTTCACCCCGGCGACGCTCTTCGCGCACTCGAGCAATGAGCCGGTCCAGGCGCTGGGCAGCGGAATCGTGCTCAGCCACCCGCTGGCGAGCGACCACGCGATCGACGCGGCGCTGCTCGACTCCAAGGTCACGACGGCGGGCTATCAGGGCTCGCCGGCGCCCGACCAGTGGTTCGGCGGGCCGACCCTCTCCACCAGCGCGGGCAACATGGTGCTGCGTGACGGCCACGGCCTTGTCGCCGACAGCCTCAACTACGGCCTCCTGGTCGATCCATGGGCCGCGGAGGGTTACCAGGGCGGCACGGGCAGCGGCTGCACCGTGGCCACCCCGGCGCTGGCCGCCGGCGCGGGCAAGAGCGCGAGCCGCTTCCCCGACGGCGCCGACACGGACAGCAACTGCTCCGACTTCATCGTGGCGAATGCGACGCCGGGTGCGGACAACAGGTTCGCGCTGGACCCGGGGCCGCTGGTGTCGCTCGAGATGTCGGCCGCTGAGAGCGCGGGCAACTACATCAAGCACGACAGCGCCGACGACCTCGTCGTGACCGCACCGGTCACCGCGAGCAGCTCGCAAGCCGACAAGCGGGCCGCGACCTGGGTGCAGGCACCCGGCCTGGCCAACCCGGCCTGTGTCTCGTTCGAGTCGATCGACAAGCCCGGCAGCTACCTGAGGCACATGAACTTCCAGTTCCACCTGCAATCCAACGACGGCAGCGCGCTGTTCTCCCAGGACGCGACGTTCTGCCAGCAGCCGGGCAACAGCGGACAGGGCGTGTCGTTCCAGTCGGTGAACTTCACGACCAAGTACCTGCGCACCTTCACCGGCACCCTCTATCTCGCCGGCAACGGCGGGACCAACCCCTGGGACACCGCCACCTCGTGGGCAACCGACTCGAGTTGGCTGGTAGACCAGCCGTGGGCGCAGGCACAGTAGTCCCCGATTGATCGCTCTCGGCGCCGGCTGTACCGGCGCCGAGAGCGATCACTCTTTCACCGCACCTTCCGTGCCGCGCACGATGTGCCGCTGGAAGAGGAAGAAGACCACTGCGACGGGGACGGTCATCAGCAGCGCGGCGGACAGTTTGAGCGGGTACTGGTTGCCCTCGCCGAGCTGTCCGCCGACCAGGGAGGCCACCCCGCTCGTCAGCGTGTTGAGCTGCGGGTTCTGCCGCGAGACGATGAAGTGCGACAGCTCGTTCCACGAGCCCTGGAACGCCAGGACGGTCAGGGTGATCAGCGCCGGGCGGGCCATCGGGAGCACCACCTTCCAGAAGGTCAGCACCACCCCGGCGCCATCGATCCTGGCCGCCTCCTCGACGCTGCGCGGGATCGCCTCGAAGAACTGCTTCATGATGAACACCCCGGCCGCGTCGGCGATCAGCGGGATGATCATGCCGGCGTACGTGTCGTAGAGCCCGAACTCGTTCAGCACCAGGAACTTCGGGATCATCAGCACCACGCTGGGGACCGCCATCACCGCGAGCAGCGCGGAGAAGACCGCGCCGCGGCCGCGGAAGCGCAGCCGGGCCAGGGCGTATCCGGCCATGGAGTCGAACAGGATCCGGCCGGCGGTGACCGCGACCGCGACGAACGCGGAGTTGGCGAACCAGAGCGGGAAGTCCTGCCGGCCGAGCTCGCGGAACGCGGCCAGCGTCCAGTGCTGCGGGATCGGGTTGAGCGGATGGCTGGTCGCGTCGGCGTCGGTCTTGAACGAGGAGCCGAGCTCGATCAGGAACGGGAAGATGTAGACCAGCGCGAACAGCAGCAGCGCGACGTAGCTCGCCGCTCGTGCTCGCGGGGTGAGTTGGCCGGGCCGGTACGGCTTGGGCTTGCGCGCCGTGGATCCGATCACTGTCATGGGACGTCCGCCCCACGGTCGCGTAGCGCGAATCGTTGTATGGCGGTGAGCACGATGATGAGCGCGAACAGGATGAACGCGATCGCCGCTCCCTGTCCCCACTGCTGGTCGGTGAACGAGGTCCGGTACGACAGGTACGCCGGGGTCAGCGTCGTCTTGGCGGGGTTCCCCTGGCTGATGATGTACACCTGGTCGAAGACCTGCCAGGTGGCGATGAGCCCGAGGGTGAGCACCAGGAACAGGGTCGGGCGCAGCATGGGCAGCACCACCAGGCGCAGCCGCTGCCACGCGGTGGTGCCGTCGATCAGCGCGGCCTCCTCGACCTCGGCCGGAATGTTCTGCAACGCGGCCAGGAACATCAGCATGAAGGTGCCCGAGGTGGTCCACACCGCCAGCAGGATGAGCGCCGTCATCGCGACGCTCGGCCCGGCGAGCCAGTCCCACCAGGACTGGCCGAACAGCCCGTGGTTCGCCAGCGCGGCCGGCGCCGAGTGCACGCCGAGCTTGTCCAGCGCGAGGTGGACCAGTCCGTCCGGGTCGGCGAACCAGTTCGGCCCGGTCGCGCCGATCGCGCTGAGCACGCTGTTGACCACTCCCCCGCCGCTGAACATGAACAGGAACACGATGGAGACGGCGACCGAGCTGGTCACCGAGGGGAAGTAGTACGCGGTGCGGAAGAATCCGCGCCCGGCCAGCCGCCTGCGGTTGAGCACCACCGCGAGGAACAACGCCAGCGCCGTCTGCAACGGCACGACCAGCAGCACGTAGTAGAAGTTGTTGCGCAGGCTGGTCATCAGATCCTGGCGGGCCAGGCCGTCGCGGGCGAGCAGCGCGGTGTAGTTCTTCGCGCCGACGAAGCGCGCGGCGCCGCTGAACGGATTGCCCTGCCCGCGCCAGTCGCTCACGCTGACCCAGGCCGCCATGAGGATCGGCAGCACGAAGAACAGCGCGAGCAGCACGAGCGCCGGCGCGGTGAACAGCCATCCGGCGGCGCCCTCGCGGCCGCGGATGCCTCCGCGCCCCGGCCGCGAGGCGGTCCGTTGCGTCCCCGCGGTCACTGGTTCTGCGCGATGGCGGCTTCGAAGTTCTTCTGCGCGGAGGCCAGCAGCGCGGCCGGGTCGGCGGAGGCGAGCTGGGCGAGCTTGGAGTCGTAGTCGGCGATGGTCTGCGCCCCGCCGGCGATCGCGAGATCGGGGTGGGCGTCGGCGGCGCCGGCGAGGAACGCGGCGTCGGCCGGGAACTGGGCGGTCCACTGGTCCTTGACCGACATGCGGGAGGGCATCACGCCGAAGGCCTTGGCGAAGGCCATCTGCTGCCGGCCGGAGGCGAGGTAGTCCACGAGCCTCACGGCGGCGTCGCGGTGGCCGCTCTTCGCCGGGACGCCCCAGCAGTTGGTGAACGAGAGCGTCGCCTTGCCGCCGGGCCCGGCGGGCAGCGGGTGGACCTGGTACCTGACGTCCGGGTGGTCGCTCTTCATCGCGCCGTCGATCCAGTTGCCGACGATCGTCATCGCGGCGGAGTTCTTGCCGAAGGCCTCGCCGTTCCAGCCGGCGTTGAGCGCGGCGGGGAACTTCAGCGCGCCCTCGCCGAGCAGCTTCTTCACGTAGCCGAGCGCGGCGGTGTTCTGCGGGCTGGCGAAGGAAGCCGACTTGTTGTCCGCGCTCAGCAGCGCGCCGCCGTTCTGGTACAGGAACTCGTCGATCCCGGCGTGGTCGGACGCGATGGTCAGCCCCACCCGGCCGCCGGTGGTCAGCTTCTTGGCGACCGCTTCGAGCTGGTCCCAGGTGGTCGGCACGTCGGCGGCGCCGAGCCCGGCCGCGGACCAGTCGGCGGTGTTGATCGCGAGGCCGAGCGTGGACCAGTCCTTGGGCACGCAGTAGAACGTCCCGTTGTACGTGAACGCCGCCTTGAGCGTGGGATAGAAGTCGTCGGGGCCGCTGATCTTGTCCGCGTACGCGTAGAGGGCGCCGGACTTCGCGTAGTTCTGGAAGCTCGTGGTGTCCAGGTAGAACACGTCCGCCGGCCGACCCGACGCGAAGCCCTGGCTCAGCTGCTGCTGGAGGTTCTGCGCGGCGACCACGGTGACCTTGACGCCGCTCTGCTTGGAGTACGCCGCCGCCGCGGCCTGCACCGCGGCGGTCTCCGCCGCGCCGCTGGACCCGATCAGGACGGTGAGGGGACCCGAGTCCGTCGCACCGGTCGCGGTGGAGGACGAGTCGGAGAATCCACCGCCGCTGCTGCACGCGGCGGTGGCCGCGAGTATCGCGACGCTGATACCCACGACGGCGGTACGGCCGAGAACGGTCTTCATTGAACTCCTCGGTTTCGGTGGGGGCGCACGTGCCTCAGGAGGAGGCGCGGATCACGAGGAAGGGCGGGAGCAGCACGCTGACCGGGGCGGGCGGCGGCTCGCCGGCGTCCTTCGCGGCGAGTATCTGCTCGAGCAGGTCGAGGCAGGCGCGCGCGACGCCGTTCATGGGCTGCGCGACGCTGCTCAGACCGATCACCGCGGCGGTGGGCGAGTCGTCGAACCCGACGACCGCGACATCCCGGCCGGGGGTGAGCCCGCGAGCGGTGATCTCGGTCCACACGCCGAGCGCGAGCGAGTCGCTGACGCACACGATGCCGGTCGGCGGGTCGGCGGCGTCCAGCAGCGCGGCTCCGGCGGCCCGGCCGTCCGGCAGCGCGTCGAGCGCGCAGCGGGCCACGTTCGCGGTGTCGAGGCCCGCCGCCTGGCAGGCCCGCAGCCAGCCCGAGTACCGGTCGTCGCCGACGCCGGAGCCCTCGGGCCAGCCGAGGAAGGCGATCCGGCGATGGCCGCGCTCGATCAGGTGGCGGGTCGCGTTGTAGGTGCCGGTGGCGCCGTCCACGTCCACCCAGAAGTGCGCGCCGTTCCCGCCTTCGGCGCCCCAGGGGCGGCCGAAGGTGACGAACGCGGCGCCGCGCCTTGTCAGCCAGCTGACGCGCTCGTCGCCGAGGTGCGTGGAGGTGAGTACGAACGCGTCCAGGTCGTGGTCGTTCAGCAACGCGTCGTACTCGGCCATCTCCTGCCGGTCCTCGTCGGCGGCGAAGAGCATGATCCGGTAGTCGCGCTGCTGAGCCCGCTGAGTCAGAGCGTGGATGAAGACGTCGAGCACCGCGCCGCTGATGCCGTCCGCCGGGGACTGCATCCGCGCGGCGATCAGGTGCGAGCGCCGGGTGCGCAGGGTGCGTGCGGCCTGATGCGGCCGATAGCCGAGCTCGTCGATGACGGCGCGCACGCGGTCCAACGTCTCCGGCCGCACGAGGTGCGGCGCGTTCAGCACGTTCGACACGGTCTGCCGGGAGACGGACGCGGCTCGCGCCACGGTCTCCAGCGTGGGGCGCGCCTGAGCGTCGCTGCTCACGGTGATTCCCTCGGAGATTCGGGCCTGGTGGGCTACGCTGTGATTTGAACGATCAAATCGGCGCCAGAAACGATTTGATCGTTCAAACTGACGCCATAGTGGGCGTCTCGCGGCGGGATGTCAAGGAGGCCCCATGTCGTTCGCGCACCAGCCGTGGCTGCACGACCTGGTCGTCGCGCTCCAGGCGCCGACCGTGGCGCTCGGCTCCCCCGACGGCCAGGTGCGCCAGGCCGGCGCGCAGGGCATCCTGCACGCCGACGTCAGGGTCCTGTCGCGCGCGGTGCTCACCGTGGGCGGCGCGGAGCCGGAGCCGGTGGCCGGGAGCAACGACGGGGCCTGCGTCGGGCGATTCACCGGACTGCTGCCGGCCCTGGGAGACCGCGGCGCGGATCCGACCGTGCGGGTCGAGCGGGTCCGGCGGGTCGCCGCGGGAAGGGTGACCGAGGAGATCAGGGTGCTGTCCTACGCGCGCGGCCCGGTGCGGGCGCACGCGCAGCTCGATCTGGCGGCGGACTTGGCCACCATCGACGCGGTCAAGTCCGGTCGCGTCGCGGCCGATCCGTCGGCCCTCAGTCCCATGACCATCGTGCATCAGGGCCCGGACAGCGTCGATCTCCGCTGGGGAGGCCCGGACATACGCGTCACCTTGCACGCCGAGGCGGCAGGCGTGCGCGCCGTGCTCGGCGACGACGGCGGGGCGACTCTGCGCTGGCCGGTGGACCTGCCCGCCACAGGATCGTGCACGCTGCGCTGGGAGCTGCGTGCCGACGTGACCGCGGCGCCGGTCGCGGCCGCCGCCTCCCCCGAAGCCGCCTGGCGGGACGTGAGCATCACCTGCGGCGACCACCGGTTGACCGCGCTCGCCGCGCAGTCGCTGGCCGACCTTCGAGCCCTGCTGATGGCCCCGGCGGACGCCCCCGCCGACGTGTTCGCCGCGGCCGGCACGCCGTGGTTCTTCACCCTCTTCGGCCGCGACAGCATCTGGACCGCGCGGCTCATGCTGCCGTTCGGCTGGGAACTGGCCGCCGGCACCCTGCGCGCCCTGGCCGCACGGCAGGGCGTCCGCGTGGACGAGGCGACCGCGCAGGCGCCGGGCAAGATCATGCACGAGCTGCGGCGAGCGACCACGGTCTACGGGGGCGCGGATCATCAGGACCATGCGATGCGGCTGCCCCCGCTGTACTACGGCACCGTGGACGCGACCCCGCTGTGGGTGTGCCTGCTCCATGACGCCTGGCGCACCGGGATGCCCGGGGAGCAGGTACGCGCGCTGCTGCCGAACCTGCGCGCCGCCCTGGAGTGGATCGTCGAGTACGGCGACGCGGACGGCGACGGCTTCCTGGAGTACGCCGACACCAGCGGACACGGCCTGGCGAATCAGGGCTGGAAGGACTCCGGCGACTCGATCCGCTTCGCCGACGGACGCGAGGCCGTGGGGCCGGTGGCGCTGTGCGAGGTTCAGGGGTACGCCTACGAGGCCGCCGTGCACGGCGCCGACCTGCTCGACGCGTTCGGCCTCGACGGCGGCGCGCGGTTCCGCGCCTGGGCGCACGCGCTGGCGACACGCTTTCGCGAGAGGTTCTGGGTCCGTGACGCCGCAGGTCCGTTCCCCGCGCTGGCGCTCGACGCCGCGAAACAGCCCATTGACTCACTCACCAGCAACATCGGCCACCTGCTCGGAACCGGCCTGCTGACCGAGGCCGAGTCGGCGCTCGTGCTCGACCGGCTGACCGGCCCGCAGCTCGACAGCGGCTTCGGCCTGCGCACGATGTCCACCGCGAACCCCGCCTTCTCCCCGCTCAGCTACCACTGCGGCTCGGTGTGGCCGCACGACACGGCCATCGTGATCCGGGCGATGGCGGCGGCAGGGCACAGAAGGCGGGCACTCGGACTGATCGAGGGCCTGCTCGCGGCCGGCTCGCAGTTCTCCTGGCGGCTGCCGGAGCTCTACAGCGGCGATCCGCGCACGGCCTGCCCGTGGCCCGCGCCGTATCCGGCCGCCTGCCGCCCCCAGGCGTGGGCCGCGGCGGCGATCGGGGCCATCGTGCAGGCGCTGCTCGGGCTCGAGGACACCCCGTTCGGGCCGCTGCGGGTGCGGGGCTTGGCGGCGGTGTCCGAACCCTGACGCGCCGGATTCATTTCCCCGACAATCACGGGCAGAATTAGGACAATATCCCACAGGCCTAGGCCATTTGCATTCCTCTCGGTATTCGGCATGCATTTTCGGGCCACCCTGGAATAAGGGCGCGCATACGCGAGATTGCTTGATTCGGAAGGCTTTCAGCCGAGATTCGCCCGCACCGCTGACAGGGCTCTGATCTGATGATATATCAGATCCCGTTATTCGCCGCGCCCGCCGCGCCGCGCCGCCCTGCCGCTTTCCGAAGGAGATCAGGTGAGAGTTCGAAGAGGAGCCGCGCTGATGTTCGCCGGCACGTGCTTCGCCCCGTTTCTCGTCGCGTGCGGATCGTCGGGCGGCGCCGCCGCCGACCAGCACCAGGCCGATCGTGGACCGATCACCTATGTGCAGGGCAAGGACAACACCGGGGACGTGAAGAACATCCTCGCCCAGTGGAACTCGCAGCACCCTGATCAGAAGGTGACGCTCAAGGAGCAGTCCGACAGCGCCGACCAGCAGCATGACGACCTGGTGCAGCACTTCAAGGCGCAGGACTCGGGGTACGACGTGGTGAGCGTCGATGTGGTGTGGTCCTCAGAGTTCGCCGCGCAGGGCTGGCTGGAGCCGCTGACCGGCAAGTTCTCCATCGACACCGCGCCGCTGTTGCAGGTCGCGGTGGACGCCGCCACCTACCGGGGCAAGCTCTACGCGGCGCCGCTGACCTCGGACGGCGGCATGCTGTACTACCGCACCGACCTGGTGCCGAAGCCGCCGACGACATGGGCCGAGTTGGAAGCCGACTGCGCGATCGCCAAGGCGCACGACATGGGCTGCTACGCGGGCCAGTTCGCCAAGTACGAGGGCTTGACGGTCAACGCGTCCGAGGCCATTAACGCGAGCGGCGGGCAGATCGTCAAGGCGGACGGCAAGACGGCCGACGTGGACACGCCGCAGGCGGCGAAGGGCCTGTCCTGGCTCGCCGACATGTACAAGAAGGGCGAGATCCCCAAGGAGGCGATCACCTACCAGGAGGAGCAGGGCCGCCAGGCCTTCGAGGCGGGCAAGCTGCTGTTCCTGCGCAACTGGTCGTACGTGTACAACCTCGCCGCCACCGACGGCGGCTCGGTGGTCAAGGGCAAGTTCGCGGTGGCGCCCGAGCCGGGCCCGGACGGGATCGGCGCGACCACCCTCGGCGGCCACAGCCTCGGCATGAGCGTGTACTCGGCGCACAAGGCGACCGCGTACGACTTCATGAAGTTCTACGAGAGCGACCCGATCCAGCGCGAACTGCTGGTCAAGCAGTCGAACGCGCCGGTGCTCAAGAGCCTCTACACCGATCCGGCGCTGCTGGCGAACCCGCAGCTCGGCTATCTCAAGACCGAGGGCGAGGCGCTCGCGCACGGCAAGAGCCGGCCGGTGACGCCGTTCTACCCGGCGGTGACCGCGGCGATCGAGGAGAACGCCTACGCCGCGATCAAGGGTGACAAGTCCGTCGATCAGGCGCTCAAGGACATGCAGGCCGCGATCAATTCGGCGACCGGCGGCTGACGCCCGCGTGGACCGGGCCGGGACGCCGCGGCGTTCCGGCCCGCGATCGGAGGAGACAGCGGATCCATGGCCACGTTGACCAAACCACCGTCCCCGCAGGCCTCTGGCCGGCGCTCCCGGCCGTACGGCCGCAAGTCGCCGGCGCGCGGCGGGTCGCGCTTCGCGTTCGGCCTTGTCGCGCCCACGCTGGTGCTCCTCGCCGTGGTCATCGGCTATCCAGTGGTGGCCGCGGTCGTCACCTCGCTGCGCAAGGACCAGTCGCTCCAGGACGGCTTCTTCACACACGGCGGCGGCTTCGCCGGACTTGAGAACTACGTCCACTGGCTCGCGCAGCGCTGCGGCGGCGCCGGCTGCGCGCCCGGCACGCTCGGCAGCGAGTTCTGGGACGCGGTCACCGTTACCGTGTTGTTCACCGCGGTCACCGTCGCCCTGGAAGTGGCCCTCGGCACGCTGATGGCCCTGGTGATGAACCAGCCGTTCCGCGGGCGCGCGATGCTGCGGGCCGCCGTACTGGTGCCGTGGGCGATTCCGACCGCGGTCACGGCCAAGCTGTGGTACTTCATGTTCGCCTACGACGGCGTGGCGAATCACCTGCTGGGCACGCACATCCTCTGGACCGACGGGGCGTGGCCCTCGCGGATCGCGGTCATCGTCGGCGACGTGTGGAAGACGACGCCGTTCGTCGCTCTGCTGATCCTCGCGGGGTTGCAGGTCATCCCGGCCGAACTGCACGAGGCGGCCAAGGTGGACGGTGCGGGTGCCTGGCAGCGTTTCCGGCGGATCACCCTGCCGCTGGTGCGCCCCGCGCTGCTGGTCGCGGTGCTGTTCCGGGTGCTGGACGTGCTGCGCATCTACGACCTGCCCGCGATCCTCACCCACGGCGGCGGCGGTACCGGGCATGCGACGACGACCATGTCGATCCTGGTGGTGCAGCAGATCCAACAGGGTTACGGCGGCGCCTCCGCCCTTTCGACCATCACCTTCCTGTTCATCTTCGGCGTGGCCTTCCTGCTGGTGAAGCTCTTCAACGCCGACATCGTGCGCACCCAGCAGCGGGGAGTGAGCTGAGATGGCCGCCGCGACGCAGACCACTGCCACCACTGCCACCCCACGTGCGGGCCGCCGTCCGCGCCCGGCCTGGGGCAGGCTCGGCATGTACGCCGGGATCGCCGCGATCTTCGTCTGGTGCCTGGCGCCGTTCTACTGGATGGTCGTCACCGCGTTCCGCGGCGTCGGGTACACGTTCGACACGACGCTGTGGCCCACGCACGTCACCCTCGACAACTTCAGCACGGCCTTCGACACCGGCCGCGGCAACTACTTCGGCAGGGCCCTGCTGAACAGCACGGTCATCGGGCTGGCCACCACCGCGATCGCTATACCAGTGGGCACTCTCGCCGCGTACGCGTTGGCGCGCCTGCACCTGCGCGGCAGGTTCCTGGTGCTGGGCATCGTGCTCGGCGCGTCGATGTTCCCGGGCGTCGCCCTGGTCACTCCGCTGTTCCAGCTGTTCACCGGCATCCACTGGCTGGGCTCGTACCAGGCGATGATCATCCCTGACATCTCCTTCGCGCTGCCGTTGACGGTGTGGATCCTCACCAGCTTCTTCACCGACATGCCGTGGGAGCTCGAGCAGGCCGCGCGGATCGACGGCTGCACGCAGGCGCAGGCGTTCCGTCTCGTCATCCTGCCGTTGGCCGGGCCGGCGCTGTTCACCACGGCCATCCTGGTGTTCATCTCCGCCTGGAACGAGTACCTGCTCTCCAGCCTGCTGTCCAACGGGAAGGCGAGCGTCGCGCCGGTGACGGTCGCGATCGCGAACTTCACCGGCGAGCAGCCACATCAGGAGCCGTACACCGCGGTCATGGCCGCGGGTGTGGTCGTCGTCGTACCGCTCGTCATCATGGTGCTGCTGTTCCAGCGGCGCATCGTGTCCGGCCTCACCGCCGGCGCGCTCAAGTAGTCTCCGCATCAACCGCCAGCAGCTCGATCACCGGCGCGAACGCCTCCATCGACTTCTCGTGCACCTGCCGTCGGCCGGGTGGAAGGCGGAAGAGGGGACAGGGATCTTCCCTGTCCCCTCCGGATCACCGACGAAGGTCCGTCACTGCGGAGGGTTCTCCTCCGCGTCGCGCAACGCTTGGCCTGCGGCGTTCTTCAGGTTGGCCACCCAGGTATCAAGCCGCTGCCTGAGCGTCGAGCCGGCGCTGCTGTATGAATTGTCGAGTTGGTAGGGGTCTGTGGACAGGTCGTAGAGCTCGTGCTCGCCGGTGTCATAGGCGACGTAGTTCAACGGACCGTGGGTGCCGAGCGTGTTGGGCTTGGCTCTGAGTCCGACGTAGACGGGAGCTCCCCCGGTGGCCAGCGCCTGCGCGTCACCGGGGTCCTGGGGTTCCAGCACGTTGGTTTGGGTGTTCGTGTTCAAGGTGCTGGGTCCAGCGTGCTCGTTGAGAACGGCCAGCCGCCACCGCGACGGCGTGATTCCCTTCAGGAACGGTACGAGTGACCGGCCATCGACGAAGTTGGGCGGGGTGACCCCGGCGAGCTCGGCGAAGGTCGGCGCGAGATCGATGTTCTCCGTAAAGGCATTGACGGTCGCTCCGACCGGGACGCCAGGCCCGCGGATGACGAGCGGGATGTTGAGGTCTTCCTCGTAGGCCGTGTTCTTGCCGGAGTTCAGCCGGTGCTGACCCTGGTGGAAGCCGTTGTCGGACGTGAAGACGATGTAGGTGTTGTCGAGCACGCCCTGTGCCTGGAGGGTGTCGATCGTGCTCTGGACGAGGTCGGTGACCGCTCGTAGCGACTCCCTGCGCTTCTCGTACAGGGCGTCGATGTTGTCGATCTGGGTCTGGGTGAGCTTGGCCTTGTTTCGTATCCAGGCCGGCTTGTCGCTCACGTCGTCCTCGTTGAACGACGGCGTTCGCGGTGCCTTGGCGCCGGCGTAGATGCCGTCGTAGCGGGGTGGCGGGGTCGCCGGTCCGTGGGGAATGTAGGGAGCGACGTAGGTGAAGAAGGGCTTGTTCGGATAATTGGTGGTGGTGTTCTTGATGAAGGTGGTCAGCTTGCGCGAGATGACGTCAACGCCGTAGTCCGAAGGCGCGCTGCCGTAGTGGACGGTCGTGCCGTCGTCGTTGACGTCGTAGTTGTACTCGGTGTAGGGACTCCCGCCGTTGGGGCTGAACCAGCGAGTCCATCCCGGTGGGGTGTAGGTGCTGCTCGGCGCCCCGTTGGGGTAGCCGTTCAAGTACTTGCCGAACAGCGCGGTCCGGTACCCGGCGCTCTGGAGCCAGGTCGCGATCGTCGAATTCTCCAGCCCCTTGTTGTACACGGACTGGAATCCGCCGCCGCTGGCCGCATCGTTCGTGAAGATTCCCGTGTTGTGGGCGACCTGCCCTCGCAGCGTCGAGGTCCGGGACGGGCAGCAGAGGGACAACTCGACGAACTGCTTGTTGAACGTGGTCCCCTGGCTGGTCAGGAGCGTCTGGAGTCCGGCGTCCTTGGCGAAGACGTCTTCGTCGAGATCGTCGGTCAGAATGAAGACGATGTTGGGTTGCGCCGTCGCTGCCAACGCCGACGAGCGCCCGAACTTCGGACCCGCATAGGCGGCGCTCACCAGCAGGGTGAGCACCAGCAGAGCCACCGAGAGCGTCGGCCTCCGGCGGTGTTCCATGTACGGCCTCATACCAAACCTTTCTTCCGGTCGCTTTCCAATAGCCATATCCGTCTGATATCGCAGCTATTTTCTGGCGCATCACCTCCCCGACTATGGAATTCCGGCGGCATGGAGTCACGAAAATATGGCCGATCCGCGGAGATATCCGCCCGGCTGAAAGGAACGTGTGTCTCTAGTCTCTAGGAC
>JBKOWZ010000258.1:0-27137 GCA_046724665.1 Actinomycetota bacterium | reverse complement strand
GCTTTGTGTGGGGCGTTCTTTGGATCTGGTGGCTTATCCTCTCCGGCGGTTGGGCGGCGGTTGGGTGGTTGGAAGTCGGTTGAGTGGGCGTCAGTTGGGCGGCAGGTGGGTGGGTGATGGCCGGTTGAGCGGGCGTCGGATGGGCGGCGGTCGGTTGGGTGGGGGTTGGGTGGGTGATGGTCAGTTGGGCAAGGGGCGAGTGAGAGGTGGTCAGTTGAGTAGGTGTCGAGTGACTGGGGGTCGGTTGGGCGGGTGTCATATGTGCACCCAGGGGCGTGCGGTTGCGTCGGCGGCACGGACGGCTGCCAGTGCGGAGAACTCCACGGCGAGTGCGGCCAGTACGGACGTGTCGCGGCTCGGCAGCGCGACGGCTGTTGCCGCCAGGGCGAGCCCGATCGGCCAGAGCACGGCGTTCGCGTCTACGCCGCGCAGGAAGAGGATGGCCAGCAAGCCCGGCGCCAGGGCCACCGCGTAGAGGTAGAGCCATACGGCGTCGTGGTCGCCCTTGTCGAACAGTGCGTACGCCGCGCCCGCCAGCGCGGCCGTCGTCACGATCTGTCGTGCCAGCGCGGTCACCAGCAACAGGACGGCCGGCGGTGGGAAGTGCGCCGGGTCGGCGATGGTGGACAGCAGCACGCTCACGCGTCGCTGGTACCAGCGCGCGTGCCACTCGCCTGCTCCCATGCCGAGCGTGAGCACGATGGCGGCGTGTAACGCGGCTAGGCCCCGCCCTGTCGCGACCGGGCCGGCGAGCACCACCGTGATCAACGCTCCGATGCCTAGACCCGATAACGCGTGCGGCATGAGGTCACGCATCTCTTGGCGCGTTACATCGGGCGTTACTGTTTGTTCCATTTCTTCTATTTGTTCTGTTTCTTCTGGGCGCGCGGTGCGTTCGGTGCGCGTCAGCTGGAACATGAACACGACTGTCGCTGCGGCGGAGATCTGCGACCCGACCAGTGCGGCGTCGTCGGATGCGCCGAGCCACGCTGCGATGGCGCCTAGTGCGGCCGGGGCGAGGGCGGCGGCGAGGCGGTACTCCGAGCCGAGTACCAGCGCCGGAATCGCGGCGAGGCTGAACCACAGGCTGGTGGCCGCGGGGACGAGTGCAGTCAGCGGGGTGGCGAGCAGCAACTCCATCGCGCCGAGCACCCAGACGGAGGTGAGCAGGGCGTACACCGTGCCCGCGCGCAGCACACGCAGTGCGGCAGGGCGGTCGGCGTTGTTGAGCCGGCTGTACGCGAGGTGCGCGATGCCCTGGCCGTAGCCCCAGGCGAGCACCTGCACGCAGGCCAGCGTCAGGCGCGCGAATCCGTCCAGGTCGGAGATCAGGAAGGCCATCGCGCACAACGACGGCGTGGCGAACAACAGCCCGCGCAGCATGGCGCGGGCTGTGCCGGTCGGCTGCGGTGCCGGCGGGTCGGGTGGATCCAACTCGCGGGGGACCCTGCGGTGCAGCTCATCGGCGAGTGCGAACAGGTCCGGCAGGGCGTAGCGCTCTCGTGCCGTGCGGTCGTTGTAGCCCTCGGCCTCCAGCCCGGCGACGATCGCGAGCGGGTCCACCGCGTTGCGGCAGAGGTCTGCCAGGCTCAACGCGAGTCGGTCCACCGCATCGAGGGCTTCGATGCGCTCCGGGTGACGCATGCGGCTGCGGCTGTACCCGGTGACGAACTTGGAGCTGTGTACCGCATACGGCCCGGTGAGTAGCGAAGGAGCGCTCATGCAGCTAAGCCGACCGGGGTTGTGGTGGGTGTAGTGGCAGTGTCGGGGTCAGGGATGGTGTTTGTGTTGGTGACGGAGACAGTGCGGTAGATCTCGTTGAAGGTGTCCACGGCGCGAGCGATGGTGAACAGCTCCAGGGCGCGCTCACGGGCGGCTTTGCCGAGCTCGCGTCGCCGCTCGTGGTCGGTGAGCAGCGCGACACAGGCCTGTGCGAACTCCGGCGGGCGCCGGGGCGGGACCACCACGCCGGTGTCGCCGATCGCCTCGCCGACCCCGCCGACCTCCGTGCCCACGTTCGGTCGGCCGCAGGCCATCGCCTCGATCACGGTGAACGGCAGCCCCTCCGAGATCGAGGACAGCACGACGACGTGCCCGGCGGCGTACGCCTCGGCGGTCGCCTGGGTCGGGCCCTCGAAGGTGACCGAGGCACCGATCCCGAGCTGCTCGACCAGCGCCACGCACTGCTCGAGGTACCACTCGCCGCCGGCCGGGGCGCCGCCGAAGATACGCAGCCGCGCAGTCGGCAGTTCCTCGAGTACCAGGGCGAACGCACGCAGCAGCGTGTGGAGGTCCTTGAGCGGATCGATCCGGCCGACGAACACCAGCGTCGGCTCGTCGGGTTCGCCCTCGGCCTGCGGGAACCGGGTCGGATCGACGCCGTTGTATACCGTGCGCAGCTTCGCCGGGTCCGCGCCGAGGCGCTTCTCCCAGCGCTGGTTGTACTCGTTGCACGGCGTGATCAGGTCCGCGTTGCGGTACCCGGTCTCGCACAGCCGCCGGGTGAAGGCTGCGGTGATCGACTTGACCGGCCAGCCCAGCCGTTCGCTGCGCAGCGCGAGGTAGCGCTCGCGCAGGTATACGCCGTGCTCGGCGATGATCAGCGGCGTGCCGTGTATCCACTTCGCGGTCAAGCCGACGAGCGCCGCCAGGCCGTTGGAGACGGTGTGCGTAACGTCGGTCTCCGGCGGCTGATAGGACAGGGGACGCAAGGCGTGCTCTATCAGGTCGAGCGCGGCCATCGCATCGGCGAGACGCAACTCGGGTCCGTGCCCGTCGTGGAAGCGGTACCAGAATCCGGCGAGCGCCTTAGCGACGGTGTCGGTGCGTAACACCTCGCCGAGATCCGTGAGTCGGCGCGCTTGGAAGAAGAGCTCGAACAGCGCCGACTCGAACTGCTCGGCCGCGTGTGCGCCGTGGCTGAGCGTCGCGTCGAGCAGGGCGATGGCCGCGGCGGGGTCGGGGCGCCCGGCGAACCGGCTGCGCGAGGTCGGGCGCCGTGCGGTCCACAGCGGCAGCGAGCGGATCGAGGCCACGTTCCGCGGCTTTTCGTACACCGCAGGCTCGCGGCCGGTGGCGGTCAACGCGAGGACGTGGAAGCGATGGCGGTGCAGGCCTCTGATCATCTGGTCGCACCAGACCGAGACGCCGCCGCGGACGTGGGGGTACGTGCCCTCGGCGACGAGCAGGATCTCCATATGGTTCGGTCCCCCTGGACGATGGCCGTGCGTGCGTTGTGGGTGAGCGACGAGTGCTCGGAGGCGCGATGGGGTAACGCCTCCGAGCACTCGGGCGTGCACGTGGCACGTGCGTTACAGCAGCCCGGAGAAGCCGGGCAGCAGGAGACTGAAGCCGCCGGTCGGGGATTGCTTGTACGAGGACAGCTCGTTCGCGTACGACTCGCCGTACGCGGTCGCGCCGAGCGAGCCGCCGAGCACGCCGGGGTTCTTCGTCCCGTTCGGCGCGGTCACCGGCACGAACAGCCCGCCCGGCGCCGAGACGGTGATCTTCCCGCCCTTGATGTAGCCCGAGACGCGGCCCGCGGCGACGACCGCGGACCACGCGGCCTGCTGCTGGAGCGTCTGGCCCTCGGCGACGATCGTCTGCGAGACCAGCGGCGCGTTCGCGGCGAACTCGGCGCGGTACCGGCCGAGGATCGCGTTCAGCGCCGGGTAGAGGATCCGGTCCTGCGTCAGGTTCGACTGGTGCACGTACGTCGGCCGCGGGTCGTTCGCGGTGATGTGGCTCAGCGCGATCCGCGCCTCGGTCGGCACGATGTAGCCGGCGTACCCGGTGCTCGGGTCCAGCGGGCTGATACAGGTCGACGTCGGGTTGTTCTCGCAGATTCCGGAGCCGCCGTCCGCGGCCGAGGTGTAGATCCAGTTGTACTCGTCCACCTCGTCCGCGACCGTCGCGGCGTTGTAGTACACGTTCATCGGGTGCCGCGGCACGGTCAGCGTCGAACCGCCGACCGCGCGCTGGCCCGGCTCGCGGGACGCGTCCGAGCCGGTCCACGCGACGTGCTGCCCGGACAGCGCCGAGCCGAGGTTCGGGTTGTCGGCCGGCTGCTGCGGCAGCGTCGCCAGGCCGGAGTGCTCGCCGGTCACCAGCTCGGCCGCGTTGATCGCGAAGCCCTTGCCGCGGGCCCAGCTGACGTTCTCGGCGATCTCGGAGGTGATGTCCGACTTCGGGACCCAGGTGACGGTCCCGTCGGCGTCGCGCATACAGGACCACGGAACGACCGTCAGATCCTGCCGGCAGCCGAGGAACTCGTGCGAGTAGGTGTGGTTCACCCACTCCAGGACGTTGCTCTTGTTCGACTGCCACGCGGTCAGCAGCGGGTCCGAGCCGGTCGCGGCGACCTGGTCGTCCGAGCCCGCGCCGTTGAAGAGCATGGCCAGCTTGAAGTTGTTCGCGTTCTCCCAGCCGACCTCGTACGCCACGTCGTCCGGCGTCATCCGGCTCGGCGTGGTGGGCGGCGTGCCGGGCGGGCAGACGGTGTCACCGGGCGTGCAGTGGCTGATCGGGGACCACTCCTCGTCCGGAAGGAAGATGTCGTCCACGTGCACGGTGAAGTAGGCGCGGTTGTAGCCGAAGTGCACGCCCTGCGTCGCCCAGGTGATGAAGCCGTGCGCGAGCGCACGGAACTGCGCCTGGTTGGCGTTGTAGGCGAAGGTGTTGACCAACTCGCTGCGACCGCTCGCGGTGTAGACGCCGGACAGCACGCCCTGCGTCGAGGTGCCCGGAACGGTCATGGTCACCAGCGGGTCGAAGGTGGCGCCGGCCGGCGGGTTCGGCGTACTCAAGTAGCCGTAGGACTCCGCGAGGCTCGAGTTGATGTCCTCGAACGGCACGCCGCCGGTCAGGTACGGGAACGCGTTCGCCATCCCGCTCGCGGTAACGGTCGCGCTCATCCCGTCGAGGGGGCCGGCGAAGGCGGGGTAGTTCATGCCGACGGCCGGCGTCGGGTAGAGGTACGCGTCAACCTGCCGGACCGAATACTTGGCTTCATACGTGTTGAGCGCGGAGACCTCGGCGCTCGACAGCTGCGGGGGCGCGTTGTTCGGCAGGACCACTGCTTCGAAGTGCGCGTCTGGGACGCCTCCGGCGGTGCCCGCCAGGAACGCGGCGGTCAGCTGCTGGCGGCTCGGATTGTTCAGGTCGATCAGCGTGTACGGCACGCCCTCGGTGGCCAGCTCGGCGCGGATCGCCTCGACCGGCGCGTTTCCGTCGGTGACGACAAGCACCCGCAGGTCGATCCGGTCCCCGGGCGGGAAGGAGGGCGCGCGCGACGCGGCCGCGTGGGAGGCGGTCGTTTGCAGCGGGACGAGCGCGGCCGCGCACAGCGTCGCGGCCGAGAGCCCGACGAACGGCCGAGCACGGCCGCGTGAGCGGCCCGGTGACTGGTGACCGGTCGGTTTGCGGGCATGGCGAAGCAAGGAGTCCCCCCTGCGTAGTCGTGTGTTGAGATCGATTGTCTGATGGAGGCCGGCCCCACCCGACGGTCACCGTAAGCGACGGCTCACTCACACGTCAGCGCAGCAAGGTGCAATTCATCCGAAGGTATGGATTTCATGCAAATGGGCCATCCGGCAGCCCGATCCCGAGCGTGCCGGTCGCCCCGTGCCGGTGTCAGATCTTCGTGGACAGGCGCGCGCAGGCGTTCAGCGGGATCGGCAGCCAGGACGGCCGGTTCGCCGCCTCGTATCCGACCTCGTACACGGCCTTGTCGATCTCGAACGCGCGGAGCACCACGGCCTCCGCGCGCGGGTCGTAGCCGAGCACCTCCGCGTAGCCGCGGCAGAACGCGTCGCGGTTGCGCGCCGCCCACTCGGCCGCGCGCACGGTCATCAGCTCGGTCGCGCCGGGCGGGTCGGCGGACAGCGGCGCGAGGGTGGCCAGCAGGTGGTGCGCCGCGTAGTCGAAGGAGCGCAGCATGCCGGCGATGTCCTTGAGCGGACTGGCCGGGGCGCGCCGCTCGTCGAGCGAGCGGGTCGGCTCGCCCTCGAAGTCGAGCAGGATCCAGCCGGTGACCGTCCGCATCGCCTGGCCGAGGTGGTAGTCGCCGTGCACGCGCTGCACCGGCAGCGGGCCGCCGAGCGCCGCGAGCCGGTCTATCGCCTCGCCGAGCCCCGGCGCGTACCTGCGCAGCTGCGGCACATGGCGCACCGTCGCCTCGAGCTGGCGCCGCATGCCCTCGGCCAAGCGGCCGGTCTCCTCCGGCTCGAGCCAGCTGGTCGGCAGGGTGGAGGCCAGCGCGCGGTGGACGCGCGCGGTGGCCATGCCGAGCCGGTGCGCCTCGGGCGCGAAGTCGGCGCCGGCGCGCGCCGCCGAGAGGTCGGGCTCGGCCTGGAACAGGTCGCGCACGCTGGTCAGCGCGAGCGCCCAGCCGTCGGTGGCGCTGGGCAGGAACGGCTGGAGCGTGAGCAGCGTCGTCGGCTCCGTCTCCGGCTCGCTCGGGGGGACGAACTCGGCCCAGCCGATCGGCGGCGCTATGTGCGGGGACTCGGCCACGGCGAGCGCGAGGCCGAGTTCCAGCTCCGGGTTGCGCCCCGGCGCGGGGCGGCGGAAGACCTTGGCGATGTACTGGTCGCCGAAGACCAGCGAGGAGTTCGACTGCTCGCCGGTGAGCACCAGCGCGCGCAGGTCGGTGCGCAGGATCTGGCCGGCCAGCCGGTCGAAGCGCAGCGGGCCGACCTCCTCGCGGGCGGCGATCCGCTCGAGCAGCCACCCGGCCAGCTGCGCGTCGTGCAGCCCGTCGTAGCAGAAGCCGCCGAGCTCCGGCTCGGCGGTGTCCGGGTCGCCGATCGCGGCGTGCCGCAGCCGGTGCGGCAGCGAGCGGCGCACCCCCACGAAGACCTGGTAGGTCTGCGGCGGCTCGCCGTTCTTCGGCCCGTCCTCGTACGTCACCTCGGCCAGCACGTGCCACAGCCGCGGATCGTCGCCCTCGTCGCCGACCGCGGGCAGGCAGGACGCCAGCGTGACCGCGTCGATCCGCCGTCCCTTCCCGCCGAACCACCGCTGCTGCGGCAGCCAGCCGGCCAGCAGCCCGGACAGCCGCTCGACGAAGCGGCCGTCCAGCGCTGGATGGGCCATGTCGATCGTCGACGTCATCGTCGGTCATCCTTTCGGCCTGGCTCTGTTCGAGCGGCGCTGTGTCGTACTGCACTGCGTCACCGAAGCCGATTTCCCCGCCTGGCCCGTGTTCCACCAGCAGCCATGTTCCTGGATTCTCCGGCCCTCGGCACTTCGGCAACGCGCCTCCTACCCGCCTTTCGGCGTGGTATCGGGCGCGCAGGCCATCACTTTGCGCACATCAGTGTCATGCGCGCTGTAGTTTGAACCAGTAGAAGCCGTGCCCGCCGAGGGTGAGCAGGTAAGGCAGCTCGCCGATCTTCGGGAAGTGCACCCCGCCGATCAGCTCGACCGGCTCGACCGCCTGGTAGGCGCGCAGGTCGAGCTCGGTCGGCTGGGGGAACCTCGACAGGTTCATCACGCACAGCACCAGGTCGTCCTCCCGCCCCGCGCCGCGCGGCGCCTCGCGGGCCGGCAGCTCGCGGATGAAGGCGAGCACCGACGGGTTCGTCGAACCGAGCTCCTGGTAGCTGCCCAGGCCGAAGGCCGGGTTCTGCCGGCGGATCTCGATCATGCGCTTGGTCCAGTGCAGCAGCGAGGAGGTGCTCGCCATCTGCGCCTCCACGTTGGTGGACTGGTAGCCGTAGACCGCGTCCATGATGACCGGCAGGTAGAGCCGGCCGGGGTCGGTGGTCGAGAAGCCGGCGTTGCGGTCCGGGGTCCACTGCATCGGGGTGCGTACGCCGTCCCGGTCACCGAGCCAGATGTTGTCGCCCATCCCGATCTCGTCGCCGTAGTACAGCACCGGGGAGCCGGGCAGCGAGAGCAGCAGCGCGGTGAACAGCTCGATCTGCCGCCGGTCGTTCTCCAGCAGCGGGGCGAGCCGCCGGCGGATGCCCACGTTCGCCTTCATCCGCGGGTCCTTGGCGTACTCGGAGTACATGTAGTCGCGCTCCTCGTCGGTGACCATCTCGAGGGTCAGCTCGTCGTGGTTGCGCAGGAAGATGCCCCACTGACAGCCGGCCGGGATCGCCGGGGTCTGGGCCATGATCTCCGAGATCGGGTAGCGCGACTCGCGCCGCACCGCCATGAAGATGCGCGGCATCACCGGGAAGTGGAACGCCATGTGGCACTCGTCGCCGCCCACCTCAGGGTCGCCGAAGTACTCGACCACGTCGCTCGGCCACTGGTTCGCCTCGGCCAGCAGCACGGTGTCCGGGTACTCGCGGTCCACCATCTCGCGCACCTTCTTGAGGAACGCGTGCGTGGCCGGCAGGTTCTCGCAGTTGGTGCCCTCCTGCTGGTACAGGTACGGCACCGCGTCGAGCCGGAAGCCGTCGATACCCAGGTCGAGCCAGAACCGCAGCGCCGCCAGTATCTCCGCGTGCACCTGGGGGTTCTCGTAGTTCAGGTCCGGCTGGTGGGAGAAGAAGCGGTGCCAGTAGTACTGCTTGCGCACCGGGTCGAAGGTCCAGTTCGAGGCCTCGGTGTCCACGAAGATGATGCGGGCGTCGGCGTACTGCTTGTCGTCGTCCGCCCAGACGTAGTAGTCGCCGTACGGGCCGTCGGGGTCGTTGCGCGAGGCCTGGAACCAGGGGTGCTGGTCGCTGGTGTGGTTGACCACGAAGTCGATGATCACCCTGATGCCCCGGGCGTGCGCCTGCTCGACGAACTCGACGAAGTCGCCGAGGTCGCCGAACTCCGGCAGCACGTCGGTGTAGTCGGACACGTCGTAGCCGCCGTCGCGCAGCGGCGACTTGAAGAACGGCGGCAGCCAGATGCAGTCGATGCCCAGCCATTGCAGGTAGTCGAGCTTCGAGGTCAACCCCTTGAGGTCGCCGGTTCCGTCGTTGGTCGAGTCGTGGAAGGAGCGGACCAGGACCTCGTAGAAGACGGCGCGCTTGAACCATTCCGGATCGCGTTCGCTCTTCGGTGTGTCGAGCGGGGAATCGGGAACGGGTTCGTTGACGATCACGGTCACTCCTGTTGTGCCCGGGAGCACCATGTGGTGCGCGGATGAGGGTGGATTGTCACGGCTGCCGACCCGCTCGTGAACCGCGCCGCGGGCCGGCGCCCCCGCTCCCTCCGGGATCGGGGCTAGCCGATCCTGGTGAACACGTGGGCTGGCTGTGCGTGCGGGTCGAGCCGTACGTAGTTGTCCCGGTCCCAGCGGTAGGTCTCCCCGGTCAGCTCGTCGCGTACGGAGAAGCCCTCGTCCCAGCCGAGGCCGAGCGCGGACGGGTCCAGGGAGACGGTGGCCTCGACCGTGTTGCGCGGATCGAGATTGACGACCACCAGGACCAGATCGCCGGCTGTGCGCTTGGAGTAGCACAGCACAGCTTCATTGTCCGCGGAGTGGAATTTGAGATTACGTAATTCTTGCAGCGCGACATGTTCGCGCCGCAGCTCGTTCAGCCGCGCCAGGAAGGGCGCCAGCGAGCGTCCCTCGGCCTCGGCCGAGACCCAGTCGCGCGGCCTCAGCTGGTACTTCTCCGAGTTCAGATACTCCTCGCTGCCCGGACGCACCGCGGTGCCCTCGCACAGCTCGTACCCGGCGTAGACGCCCCAGGACGGGCTGAGCGTGGCGGCGAGGACCGCCCTGATCTTGAAGCCCGGGCGCCCCGAGGTCTGAAGGTACTCGTGCAGGATGTCCGGGGTGTTGACGAACAGGTTCGGGCGCAGGAACGGCGCGGTCGGGCCGGACAGCTCGGTCAGGTAGTCCTGCAACTCCGGTTTGCTGTTGCGCCAGGTGAAGTACGTGTACGACTGGTGGAACCCGATCTTCGCCAGGGTCTGGAGCATCGCGGGGCGGGTGAAGGCCTCGGCCAGGAAGACCACGTCCGGGTCGGTCGCGTGGATCCGGTCGAGCAGCCGCTCCCAGAACTCCACCGGCTTGGTGTGCGGGTTGTCCACCCGGAAGATGCGCACGTCGTGGCTCATCCACAGCCGCAGCACGCGCTCGCACTCCTCGAGCACGGCGGGCAGCACCCCGGGGCCGTCGAAGTCCAGCGGATAGATGTCCTGGTACTTCTTCGGCGGGTTCTCCGCGTAGGCGATGGAGCCGTCGGAGCGGTGCGCGAACCAGTCCGGGTGCTTCTCCACCCACGGGTGGTCGGGCGAGCACTGAAGCGCGAAGTCCAGCGCGACCTCCATGCCGAGCCGGCCGGCGCGCTCGACGAAGTAGTCGAAGTCGGCGAAGGTGCCCAGGTCGGGGTGGATGGCTTCGTGCCCGCCCTCGGTCGATCCGATCGCCCAGGGCGAGCCGACGTCGAACGGTCCGGCGTTCGGCGTGTTGTTCGGGCCCTTGCGGTACGCGATGCCGATCGGGTGAATCGGCGGCAGGTAGACCACGTCGAAGCCCATCGCCGCGATGCCCGGGAGACGTTCGGCGGCGGTACGCAGCGTGCCGGAGATCGGCCGGGTCTGCCCGGTCGGATCGACGTGCGCGCCCTCGGAGCGGGGGAACATCTCGTACCAGGAGCTGAACAGCGCGCGCGTCCGATCGACGCGCAGCGGGTAGCGCTCGCTCTCGGTCAGCAGGTCGCGCACCGGCCGGGCGGCCAGCGCCTCGCGCACTCGCGCGTCCTCGGCGGCGGCGAGCCGTCCGGTGGCCGGGACCGAGGTGTTGCGCAGCAGATCGGCGGTGTTCAGCAGCACCTGGACCGCCGGCTCCCCGGCGTCCGGCTCCTTCACGGCGACGGCGGTTGGCGCACTGGAGGCGGCAGCGGCGCTCATGTTGCTCGTGGGGCGCATGTGACTCGGGCGCTCTGCTCCATCTGTGTCATTCTTGTTACGCGATCCGTGTGCGACCGAGCCCCGCGGGGCCCCGGGACCGAGGACCGGAGCGACCGTCGCGGCGCGTTCGAGCAGCCGCGCGCCCTCCTCGAAGACGAGCTCGACGTCGATGCCGGCCGGGATCTTCACCCGGGCGGCGTGAAACCAGGTGGCGACGGGGTCGGACCAGGCCTCGACGTGGAAGGTCCACTCGCCGCGGCGGTCCGCGGCCACCTCGGCGCCGTAGCGGTCGGTGCCCGGGGCGAGCTCGCGCATCGGGGTCCACGGCCCGCGTTCGCCGTCGGGGCCGGTCAGGACCACGTTCGCGGCCACCGCGTCGTGGCCTTCCCGGAATACCGTTGCGGAGACCGTGAACCGCTCGCCGGGCACCGCCTTTGCCGGGCGGGCGCCGTCGAGGATCCGGGGCTGGACGTCGACGATGGGGATGCGACCGATGCTCATGCGGGATTCATATCCGATTTCACAGGGCGCACGCGACACGGGCCCTTGCTCTAGTCGTGCGTACCATCGGCGTGCGCCCGCTTCGGCGGTAAGGAACGAGCGGCGCAGTGACCCCGACACCGCGCCGCCGTGCCGCAGGGCGCGTTCGGGAGTGCACGGCGGCGCTTTGCCGTTAAAGAAGCGAGATCGTGTCGCGAACTCGGTTGAGCAGCCGCTATGGTCCCGACCATGAGGGCTATCCGACGCTTCACCGTCCGCACCGTGCTTCCCGAACCGCTCGCGCCGCTTGCCGAACTCGCGGCGAACCTGCGCTGGTCGTGGCACGCTCCCACCCGGGACCTGTTCGCCGCTGTGGATCCGCGGCAGTGGGAGGCGGTCGGCGGGGACCCGGTGCGTCTGCTCGGCGCGGTGCGGACGGAGCGGCTGGCGATTCTGGCCGCCGACGGCAGGTTCACCGCGCGGATCGCCGACGCCGCCGCGAACCTGCGCGCCTACCTGACCGAGCCGAAGTGGTACCAGACGCTGACCGACGCCCCCCGCTCGATCGCGTACTTCTCCCCGGAGTACGGCATCACCGCCGTCCTGCCGCAGTACTCGGGCGGCCTCGGCATCCTGGCCGGCGACCACCTCAAGGCCGCCTCGGACCTCGGCGTGCCGATCATCGGGGTCGGCCTGCTGTACAAGCACGGCTACTTCCGCCAGTCGCTCTCCCGCGACGCCTGGCAGCTGGAAACGTATCCGCTGGTCGATCCGGACAACCTGCCGCTGACCAAGCTGCGCGAGCCGGACGGCAGCGCGCTTCAGGTGTCCATCGGCCTGCCCGGGCTGCGCGAACTGGTCGCGCAGGTGTGGCTGGCGCAGGTCGGCCGGGTCCCGCTGCTGCTGCTCGACACGGACATCGAGGAGAACGCGGACGGCGGCCGCGAGATCACCGACCGCCTCTACGGCGGCACCAGCGAGCACCGGCTGCACCAGGAGATGCTGCTCGGCATCGGCGGCATCCGCGCCGTGCGCGCGTACTGCCGGATCACCGGCACCCCGGAGCCCGAGGTCTACCACACCAACGAGGGCCACGCCGGCTTCCTCGGCGTCGAGCGGATCAGGGAGCTGACCGAGGACCACGGCCTCGGCTTCGGCACCGCGCTGGCCGCGGTGCGCTCCGGCACCCTGTTCACCACGCACACCCCGGTGCCGGCCGGCATCGACCGGTTCTCGCACGACCTGGTCGCCCAGCACTTCGGCGGGGACAACCAGTCGCCCGCGGTGCGGGCCGAGGACGTCCTCGCGCTCGGCGCGGAGAACTACCCGGGCGGCGACCCGGGCACCTTCAACATGGCCGTGATGGGCCTGCGGCTGGCCCAGCGCGCCAACGGGGTCTCGCTGCTGCACGGCGCGGTCTCCCGGGAGATGTTCGGCGGCCTGTGGCCCGGCTTCGACTCGCCGGAGGTGCCGATCGCCTCGATCACCAACGGCGTGCACGCGGAGACCTGGGTGCACCCGGCGGTCTTCGAGCTGGCCGAGCGCGAGCTCGGGCCCGGCGCGCTGGCCGACGAGCCGTTCGCCGCGGTGGACCGGCTCTCCGACAAGGCGATCTGGGAGATCCGCAGCCGGCTGCGCGCGTCGCTGGTGGAGGAGGCGCGGCGGCGGATCAAGGAGTCGTGGATCGCCCGCGGCGCCTCCGAGGCGGAACTCGGCTGGACCGCGGACGTGCTCGACCCGGACGTGCTCACCATCGGCTTCGCCCGGCGGGTGCCGTCGTACAAGCGGCTGACCCTGATGCTGCGCGACCGCGAGCGGCTCACCCGGCTGCTGCTGCACCCGGACCACCCGATCCAGCTGGTGGTGGCGGGCAAGGCACACCCGGCCGACGAGGGCGGCAAGCGGCTGATCCAGGAGCTGGTGCGGTTCGCGGACGAGCAGCACGTGCGCCACCGCATCGTGTTCCTGCCGGACTACGACATGGCGATGGCGCAGACGCTGCTGCCGGGCTGCGACGTGTGGCTGAACAACCCGCTGCGGCCGCTGGAGGCCTGCGGCACCTCCGGGATGAAGTCGGCCCTCAACGGCGGGCTGAACCTGTCCATCCGGGACGGCTGGTGGGACGAGTGGTACGACGGCGAGAACGGCTGGGCGATCCCGACCGCGAACGGCGTCGAGGACCCCGACCGGCGCGACGAGCTCGAGGCCGCCGCGCTGTACGAACTGATCGAGACCTCGGTCACCCGCCGGTTCTACGACCGCGACCAGGCCGGGCTGCCCACCCGCTGGATCGAGATGGTCCGGCACACCCTCAGCACGCTCGGCCCGAAGGTCCTGGCCAGCCGGATGGTGCGCGACTACGTCAACCAGCTGTACATCCCGGCGGCGGCCTCCGCGCGCGCCGTGGTGGCCGACGAGCACCGCGGCGCGGCGCAGCTGGCCGAGTGGACCGAGCGGCTGCGCGGCGGCTGGTCGCAGCTGGCGATCGAGCACGTGGACGCGGCGGCGGACAACGACGGCGACGGCAGCGAGATCGCCCCCCGCCTCGGCAGCGCCCTGCGCGTGCGCGCGCTGGTGCAGCTCGGCCCGCTCGCCCCGGACGACCTGGAGGTCCAGGCGGTCTACGGCCTGGTCGATGAGCAGGACCAGCTGCGCGACACGCAGACCGTCGCGCTCCAGCCCCAAGGCGTGGACCAGCTGGGCCGCAACCGCTACGAGGGCGTCGTCGAGCTCGACCGCTCCGGCCCGTTCGGCTACACGGTGCGCGTGGTGCCCAAGCACCCGCTGCTGTCCGCCCCTGCCGAGCTCGGCCTCGCGGTCCTGCCCTCGCCGGTCCAGGTCGCGAACCACGGCCTGGCCGACCACGACCAGTTCATGCGCTGATTCACGCGCTGACGGCGGCCGCCCCCGCGATACCCGGGGGCGGTCGCCGTCGTGTTCGGCCGTACGTGTGACCGTGCGTCAGGTCGCCGACCAGGCTTCGGGATCGGCGCGTAGCAGGAGCAGGGAGCGGGGCGCCATGGTGATCTCCTCGCCGCCGGCGTAGGTGACGTTGTCGCGTGCGCCGGGGTCGCCCTCCAGGGTCGTGTCGATCACGCTGTGGTACCAGCGCGCCCACGGGTCGCCGGGCAGTACGAACGGCAGCTCGTCCGCGCCGGCGTGGACGAGGAGCAGGAAGCTGTCGTCCACGATGCGCTCGCCGTGCGGGCCTCGGCCGCGGATGTCCTGGCCGGAGAGGTAGACGCCGAGGCCGGCTGCCGGGGCGAACCAGTCGCCGTCGGTCATCTCCTCGCCGTCGGGGCGGAACCAGGCGATGTCCTGGAGGCCGCCGGGGTGGGCCGGCTGGCCGGAGAAGAACACGCGCTGGCGCAGCACCGGGTGGCGGCGGCGCAGGTGGATCACCCGGCGGGCCAGGTCGAGCAGGCTGGACCACTCGCCCTTCTCCAGCAGCGACCAGTCAACCCAGCTGGTCTCGTTGTCCACGCAGTAGGCGTTGTTGTCGCCGTGCTGCGTGCGGCCGAACTCGTCGCCCGCGGTGATCATCGGCGCGCCGGTGGACAGCACAAGCGTCGCCATCAGGTTGCGGATCTGCCGGCGGCGCAGCGCGTTGACCCCGTCGTCGTCGCTCTCGCCCTCGACGCCGTAGTTGCTTGAGCGGTTGTCGTTGGTGCCGTCGCGGTTGTTCTCGCCGTGCGCCTCGTTGTGCTTGTGGTCGTAGGTGACCAGGTCGCGCATCGTGAAGCCGTCGTGCGCGGTGACGAAGTTGATCGACGCGTACGGCCGCCGACCGTCGTCCTGGTACAGGTCCGAGGAGCCCGAGAGCCGATAGGCCAGGTCGCGCACGTCCGTGCGCGCGCCGCGCCAGAAGTCGCGGACCGTGTCGCGGAACTTGTCGTTCCACTCGGTCCACAGCGGCGGGAACTCGCCGACCTGGTAGCCGCCGTGGCCGACGTCCCACGGCTCCGCGATCAGCTTGACCTGCTGGAGCACCGGGTCCTGGGCGATGACCGTCAGGAAGGACGAGAGCTTGTCCACGTCGTGCAGCGAGCGGGCCAGTGCCGAGGCGAGGTCGAAGCGGAAGCCGTCCACACCCATCTCGGTGACCCAGTACCGCAGCGAGTCGGTGATCAGCTGTAGGACGTGCGGCTGTACGACGTTGAGCGTGTTACCGCAGCCGGTGTAGTCCATGTACCGGCTCGGGTTGCGCTCGTCGAGACGGTAGTAGCTCTCGTTGTCGATGCCGCGGAAGCAGAGCGTCGGGCCGGCGCCGCCGCCCTCGGCCGTGTGGTTGTAGACCACGTCGAGGATGACCTCGATGCCGGCTCGGTGCAGGGCCGCGACCATCTCCTTGAACTCGCGCACCTGGCCGCCGCGCTCGCCGCGCCGCACCGCCGCCGAGTAGGGGGCGTGCGGGGCGAAGTAGCCGATCGAGTTGTAGCCCCAGTAGTTGCCGAGGCCGCGTTCGAGCAGGTGCGGTTCGGACACGAAGTGGTGGATCGGCAGCAGTTCGACCGCGGTGACGCCGAGGTGGATCAGATGGTCTATCACGGCCGGGTGCGCCAGGCCCGCGTACGTGCCGCGCAGCTCGTCCGGGACGGCCGGGTGCCGCATCGTGAAGCCGCGCACGTGCAGCTCGTAGATCACCGTTTCGGCCCACGGCGTGTGCGGTCGGCTGCCGATGTTGACGTTCACGTCGCCGATGACGATGCCGTGCGGCACGAACGGCGCCGAGTCGCGGCAGTCGCGGGCGCTCAGGTCGGCGTCGTCGCCGTGCTTGACGTGCGCGTAGATGGCGTCGTCGAGGACGAAGTCGCCCTCCAGCGCCCGCGCGTACGGGTCGAGCAGCAGCTTGGCCGGGTTCCAGCGGCGGCCGCGTGACGGGTCCCAGGGGCCGTGCACCCGGAAGCCGTAGCGCTGTCCGGGGCCGACGCCGGGCAGATAGCCGTGCCAGACGTGGAAGGTGGACTCGGCCAGGGCGACCCGCTTCTCCTGCCCCGAGTCGTCGAACAGGCAGACCTCGACGCCCTCGGCCCCGGCCGCCCAGAGCGCGAAGTTCACGCCCTGGCCGTCGTGGCTCGCCCCGAGCGGGTGCCAGTGGCCCGGCCACGGCCGGTCCCAGTGCTCGGCGTGCGTCGGATCGCCAGCTTGGTCGCTCATGGCGTCCATTGTGCCTTTTGACGGCCTGTGACAAACCGCGCACGCTCGGAATTTCAGCCGTGCGGCAGCCGGTGGTTGACTGACGCAATGCAGAGTGACGTAGCGCGGGAAGACTCGGTGCGCACGGTGTGGAGCGCCGAGTTCGTGCGCATCGAGGTCGGCGACGCGGCGCCGAGGGTCGCCACGATCCGGATCGACCGGCCGAAGCTCAACCCGCTGAACGCGCAGGTCCAGGACGAGCTGCGGCAGGCGGCCGAGCAGGTGACCGCGCGCGCCGAACTGCGCGCGGCCGTGCTCTACGGCGGGCCGGTCGCTTTCGCCGCCGGGGCCGACATCAAGGAGATGGCAGACATGTCGTACACCGACATGGTCCAGCGCTCCAGCGCGCTCCAGGGCTCGTTCACCGCGGTCGCTCGCATCCCGAAGCCGGTCATCGCGGCGGTCAACGGCTTCGCCCTCGGCGGGGGCTGCGAGCTGGCGCTGTGCGCCGACCTGCGGGTCGCCGCCGCGGACGCCAGGTTCGGCCAGCCCGAGATCAAGCTCGGGCTGATCCCCGGGGCCGGCGGCACCCAGCGCCTCGCCCGGCTGGTCGGCCCGGCCAAGGCGAAGGACCTGGTCTTCACCGGCCGCCTGGTGCCCGCGGACGAGGCGCTGCGCATCGGCCTCGCCGACCGGGTCGTCGCGCCCGAGGAGGTCTACCCGACCGCGCTGGCCTGGGCCGCCGAGCTGGCGGCCGGCCCCGCCTTCGCGCTGCGGGCGGCCAAGGAGGCGATCGACCGGGGACTGGAGACCGACCTGGCGACCGGGCTTGAGATCGAGCGGGCGCAGTTCGCCGCGCTGTTCGCCACCCCGGACCGGGAGACCGGCATGCGGTCCTTCATCGAGCAGGGGCCCGGCAAGGCCGTTTTCGGCTGACCGGCGGCCCGGCGCGGCTGTTGCCAATGCTTACTGCGCAACCTCGTACTGCACAACCGCGGTATGCCATACGCTGCACGAGAGGGCATCATCCGACACCCATCCGTCTCCGACCGGGGGTCTGAGTGACACAGCAGTGGGAAACCGCCCTGCCCGAGGCGGCCCGCGCTCGGATGGCCGAGATCCGCGAGAGCAGCACCTGGGGCTCGGCCCTGTCCACTCAGGAGTTCGCGGCCCTCGCGGCGGTCGGCTTCGACCCGGTCGGCCAGGTGCTCGGCACCGCCGTTTATCACATCGGTTACGCCGGCCGGTGGAGCTGCGCCGGGTCGTGGTCCTTCGCGGGCTTCGGCACCGGCGTCACCGAGGTCTCCTCCTCCGCCTACGCGCCGTTCTCCGAGCTGGTGCGGGTCATGTACACCGCGCGCCGGGTGGCGCTCGGCCGGGCGGTGGCCGAGTGCCGGGAGCTGGGCGGCGACGGGATCGTCGGGGTGCAGCTGCGGGTCGGCCACTTCCCGGCCGGCGGCATGGAGTTCACCGCGCTCGGTACCGCGGTGCGCGCGCGTTCCGCCACCCGGCCGAAGCAGCCGTTCACCTCGCACGTCACGGGCCAGGAGTTCGGCAGGCTGGTGCAGGCCGGCTGGGTCCCGGCCGGACTGGCGCTCGGGATCTCCATCGCCACCCGGCACGACGACTGGCGCACCTTCGGGCAGCTGCGCTGGAGCGCGGGCAACCAGGAGGTTGACGGCTACACCCAGCTGATCAACCACGCCCGGCACGACGCGCGCGTCCAGCTCGAGCAGGACGCCAGGATGTACGGCGGCGACGGCGTCGTGGTGGACGAGATGGACCTGCGCATCCGCGAGCGCGAGTGCCCCTCCTACGAGAACCAGCGTGACCACATCGCCGAGGCAGTCTTCCTCGGCACGTCGGTCGTCCGCTTCGACCGCTCGCCCGGGCGCGCCGGGCCAAAGCCACTGACCATCATGACGCTGAATCGGGAGCGCTGACCGACGATGACCGACATCGAGCAGCAGTTCGACGGGCAGGGCGCGCGGGACCTCGCCGCCCAGGGCGTGCCCGAGGACGCCATGCGGCGGCTGGCCCAGCTGCGGCCCGGCAAGGGCTCGATCTTCACCTCGGACCTGACGGTGAACGAGTTCCTGCTGGTGCGCGAGGTCGGGTTCCGGCCGCTCGGCCTGGTGCTCGGCTCCTCGATCTACCACGTCGGCCTGCAACTTGGCCGCTGGTCGAAGAACCAGGAGATGACCACGCTGTCCCAGGCCATGTACCACGCCCGGGAGCTGGCGATGAGCCGGATGGAGGCCGAGGCCAGCGCGCTGGGCGCGGACGGCATCGTCGGGGTGCGGCTCGAGGTGGAGTTCAAGGAGTTCGGCAACGACATCGCCGAGTTCATCGCGATCGGCACCGCGGTCGTCGCGGACGGCGCCGACCCGGGGGAGCACGGCTCCTGGCGCAACAACAAGAACAAGCCGTTCACCTCGGACCTGTCCGGCCAGGACTTCTGGACCCTCATCCGCGCAGGGTACGCGCCCCTCGACATGGTGATGGGGTCCTGCGTCTACCACGTCGCGCACCAGCGGTTCGCCCAGGTGATCGGCAACACCGGCCGCAACGTCGAGATCGAGCAGTTCACCCAGGCGCTCTACGACGCGCGCGAGCTGGCGATGAGCCGGATGCAGGCCGAGGCCGAGGCGTTGGACGCGGAGGGCATCGTCGCGGTCCAGCTGCGGCAGCACTCGCACACCTGGGGCTCGCACACCACCGAGTTCTTCGCCATCGGCACCGCGGTGCGCCCGCTGCGCCCGGACCACGTCATCGACCGCCCGACCATGGTGCTGAGCCTCGATGCCTGACGAACCGATGCCCGACGAACCGATGCCCGCCGCGGACGCGGGCCGCGGCATGGACGTGGAGCTGCTGGCCGCGGCGCTGCGCCAGGACAGCGCGGACCTGGACCTCTATGCCAGGGTCCTGTCGGTCAACCTGATCGACTCGCTGCCTCCCGACTCGGTCCAGGTGGAGCGCAAGCGCACGATGGCCGACCGGATGGCCGGCCGCGAGGGCGCGGTGGCGAGCCTCGACGTGGCGCTCGGCGAGCAGCGCCTGACGATACGCGCCGAGCGCGGCCGCCTCGTCGGCGAGATCTGCAAGGAGGTGCGCGGGATCGTGCTCTCGCGCCGGCAGGTCGGCCTCGACGAGTGGATCGGCGCCCTCGCCGCGGCGCTGGCCGAGAGCGCCGCCTCCAGCGCCCGCGCCCGCGCGGCACTCGAGCGCTTCCTCGGCTGAATCGGCGAGAGGGAAGTACCGACATGAAGGTCACCTGGCTGGGGCACGCCGGAATCCGGGTCGAGCAGGACGGCGCGACGCTGGTGGTCGATCCCGGCGTCTTCTGTGCGGAGCAGGCGCTCAGCGCCGCGCTCGCGGACGCGGACGGCCTGCTCGTCACGCATCAGCACCCGGACCACTTCGGGCAGGAGGCGATCGAGGCGGCGTTGGCAGCCAGGCCGGGACTCGAGGTCTGGACGAACCGCTCGGTGGCCTCGATGCTGACCGGCCTGCCGAACGTGGTGCACGTCATCGGCGACGGTGACGCATTCACCGTGCACGGTGTCGATGTGCACGCCTACGGCGAGTGGCACGCCGAGCTCCACCGCGACATTCCGCGCGTGCACAACACCGGCTTCCTGATCGGCGGCAAGGTCTTCCACCCCGGTGACGCGTTCACCCATCCGGGCGCCCCGATCGAGCTGCTGCTCGTGCCGCTGCACGGCCCGTGGACCCGCAGCGGCGAGGTGGTCGACTTCATCCGCGACATCAAGCCGACCCGGGTCTCGCCGATCCACGACGTGATGCTCAGCGACGTGGGCAAGCACGGCACCGACCTGTTCCTCGCCGCCGGGCCCGGCCGCGGTCCGGGCACCGGCGCGCCGTACTCGCGGATGGTCGTCGGCGAGGCCTTCGAGGTCTGACGGCGCCTGCCCGGCGCGGACCCGGGTCAGAACCTGGCGGGCTCGCTGTAGGTGCCGTAGACCTCCTTGAGCACGCCGCAGATCTCGCCGAGGGTCGCCTCGGCGCGCACCGCGTCGAGCATCGGCGGGATGAGATTCACCCCGTCGCGCGCCGCGGCCTCGCGCAGCGCGGCGAGCCTGGCCCGGGTCTGCGCTTCGTCACGCTTCGCGCGGCGCTCGGCGAGTACGCGGTTCTGCTCGAGTTCCACCTCGTGCGAGACGCGCAGGATCTCCAGCGGCGCCTCGATCGTCTCGGTGTGCGCGTTGACGCCGACGATCCGCTTGTCGCCCTTCTCGACCGCCAGCTGGTACGCGGACGACGCGTCGGCGATCTGCCCGGTGAAGTAGCCGTCGTCGATGCCGCGCAGCAGGCCGGAGGTGATCGTGCCGTCGCGGCCGAGGTCCTTGATCCGCTGGAAGATCTCCTCGGCCTGCGCCTCGATCCGGTCGGTCAGCGCCTCGACGTACCAGGACCCGCCGAGCGGATCGGCCACGTTCGCCGCCCCGGTCTCCTCGAGGATCACCTGCTGCGTGCGCACGGCGATCTCGGCGGCCTTCGCCGAGGGCAGCGCCAGCACCTCGTCCAGCGCGTTCGTGTGCAGCGAGTTGGTGCCGCCGAGCACCGCGGCCAGCGCCTCGAGCGCGGTGCGCACGATGTTGTTCTCGGGCTGCTGCGCGGTCAGCGAGACCCCGGCCGTCTGGGTGTGGAAGCGCAGCCACTGCGCCTTCGCGCTCTTCGCGCCGTAGACGTCGCGCATCCAGCGCGCCCAGATCCGGCGGGCCGCGCGGAACTTCGCGATCTCCTCGAAGAAGTCGATGTGCGCGTCGAAGAAGAAGGACAGCCCGGGTCCGAACACGTCGATGTCCAGGCCGCGGGACAGGCCGAGTTCGACGTACCCGAAGCCGTCCGCGAGCGTGTACGCCAGCTCCTGCGCGGCCGTCGATCCGGCCTCGCGGATGTGGTAGCCGGAGACCGACAGCGGCTTGTACGCCGGGATGCCCGTCGCGCAGTACTCCATCAGGTCACCGATCAGGCGCAGGTGCGGCTCGGGCGGGAACAGCCACTCCTTCTGCGCGATGTACTCCTTGAAGATGTCGGTCTGGAGGGTGCCGTTGAGCTTGCCGACGTCGGCGCCCTGGCGCTCGGCCGCGACGACGTACATGCAGAACACCGGGACCGCCGGGCCGCTGATCGTCATCGAGGTGGTGACCTCGCCCAGCGGGATGCCGTCGAACAGCACGTCCATGTCCGCGGCCGAGTCGATCGCGACCCCGCAGTGCCCGACCTCGCCGAGCGAGCGCGGGTCGTCCGAGTCGCGCCCCATCAGGGTCGGCATGTCGAAGGCCACCGACAGCCCGCCGCCGCCGGCCGCGAGGATGGCCCGGAAGCGCTCGTTGGTCTGCGCCGCGCTGCCGAAGCCGGCGAACTGGCGGATCGTCCACGGTCGGCCGCGGTAGCCGGTCGGGTAGAGCCCGCGGGTGTAGGGGTACTGGCCGGGCCAGCCGATCCGCTCGAAGCCCGGCACCGTCGAGCCCGGCGGCGGGCCGTAGACCGGCTCGGTCTCGTCGCCGGAGATCGTGGTGGTGTCCCGGTCGGTCTTCGGCGCCTTGTCGTAGGCCGCCCGCCAGCGCTCCCGGCCCTCGGCGATGCTCGCGTCATCCATGAGGCCAAACTACTAGGACGTCCTATTATCTGTCGATGCAATCGGGCGAACGACACGTCGGCGGGAGCGCCGGCCCGGGTCGATCCTGTTCAGGCCGCCCGGTGCAGAGAGCGCGCGGACTGGTGGCCGACTGCGCGTCGCGTGCGGCCGGCGCTGCGAGCCCGGCCACCAATCCGCGCACCCTCTCAGTCCGCTCAGTGCAGCGTGTCGTCCAGCGCCGACGCGGCGGCCTCGTCTGCGGGCTCGGTGAAGTCGCCGGCCGCGTGGCGCAGGTCGCGCAGCACGTCGAACAGCGTGCGGTGCTGCTCGACGTTCAGCGCGCCGAGGCCGAACTGCGCCGCCATCAGGTCGGCGGTGGCCTTCTCCACCACGTCGCGCCCCTGCGCGGTGATCTCGGCCAGCACGCCGCGGCCGTCCTCCGGGTTCGGCCTGCGCGCGACCAGGCCGGAGCGCTCCAGCCGGTCCACGATGTTGGTGACCGAGGTCGGGTGCACCTGGAGCCGCTCGCCGATCTTGGAGAGCGGCAGCGCGCCGTGGCGGCTGAAGGTGAGCAGCACCAGCGCCTCGTACCGGGCGAAGGTCAGGTCGTACGGCCGCACGATCGAGTCCACCTCGGCCAGCGCGAGCTGGTGCGCGCGCATCAGCGAGGTGACCGCGAGCATCGAGGTGGACTCGCCCCAGCGCTGCTCCCACAGCTCGAAGGCTCGCTCGATCGGGTCGAAGGGCAGCGCGCCCTGGCGTTTCGCCTGGCCGGGCGCCGCACCCTCCCGCTCGCCGCGTCCGCCGTTCCGGTGCGTGCCCACCGCCGGATCAGCCCTCGAGCTTCGAGCGGTCGCGCACCGCCCCGGTGGCGGCCGAGGTGGCCAGCAGCGCGTAGGCCTTGAGCGCCAGCGAGACCGGCCGGTCGCGGTCCTTCGGCCGGTAGCCGCCGGCCGCTTCGAGCGCGGCCCGGCGCGCGGCCAGCTCGTCGCCGGGCACGTCAAGCGCGATCGAGCGGTCACGGATGTCGATCGCGATCTGGTCCCCGTCCTCGACCAGCGCGATCACGCCGCCGGCCGCGGCTTCGGGGGAGACGTGCCCGATCGAGAGCCCTGAGGTGCCGCCGGAGAACCGGCCGTCGGTGATCAGCGCGCACTTCGCGCCGAGGCCCCTGCCCTTGAGGAACGCGGTCGGGTACAGCATCTCCTGCATCCCCGGGCCGCCCTTCGGGCCCTCGTAGCGGATCACCACCACGTCGCCCTCGACGATCTTGCCGCCGAGGATCGCCTCGACCGCGGCCTCCTGCGACTCGAAGACGCGGGCCGGGCCGCGGAAGGTCCAGATCGACTCGGCGACGCCGGCCGTCTTCACCACCGCGCCGTCCGGCGCGATGTTGCCCCACAGCACCGCCAGCCCGCCGTCCTTGGTGTAGGCGTGCTCGACCGAGCGGATGCAGCCGCCCTGCGCGTCGGTGTCCAGCGAGGACCAGCGGTTCGCGGTGGAGAACGGCTCGGTGGTGCGCACGCCGCCGGGCGCGGCGTGGAAGAGCTCGAACGCCGCGTCGTCCGCCGTGCCGCCGCGCACGTCCCAGCGGTCCAGCCAGGTGGCGAGCGTCGGGGAGTGCACCGCGTGCACGCCCTCGTCGAGCAGGCCGCCGCGGCGCAGCTCGCCCAGGATCGCCGGGATGCCGCCGGCCCGGTGCACGTCCTCCATGTAGTACGTCTTGCTCAGCGAGGCCTTGTTTGGCGCGACCTTCGCGACGCACGGCACCCGGCGGCTGGTCGCGTCGATCTCCTTGAGCCCGAAGCCGACCCCGGCCTCCTGCGCGGCGGCGAGCAGGTGCAGCACCGTGTTCGTGGAGCCGCCCATCGCCACGTCGAGTGCCATCGCGTTGCCGAACGCGGCCGGGGTGGCGATCGAGCGGGGGAGCACCGACTCGTCGTCGTCCTCGTAGTAGCGCTTCGCCAGTTCGAGGACCAGGCTGCCCGCGCGCTCGAACAGCTCGCGCCGCTTGGCGTGCGTGGCCAGCACGGAGCCGTTGCCGGGCAGGCCGAGGCCCAGCGCCTCGACCAGGCAGTTCATCGAGTTCGCGGTGAACATGCCGGAACAGGAGCCGCAGGTGGGGCAGGCGGAGCGCTCGATGGTGCCGAGCGTCTCGTCGGAGACGTTCTCATCGGCGGCGGCCGACATCGCGTCGATCAGGTCGAGCTTGGTGATCTCGTCCCGGCTCATCGCGACGCCGTCGCGGATGTGCGCCTGCCCGGCCTCCATCGGGCCGCCGGAGACGAACACGGTCGGGATGTTGAGGCGCAGCGCGGCCATCAGCATGCCCGGGGTGATCTTGTCGCAGTTGGAGATGCAGACCAGCGCGTCCGCGCAGTGCGCGTTGACCATGTACTCGACCGCGTCGGCGATCAGCTCGCGGGACGGCAGCGAGTAGAGCATGCCGCCGTGGCCCATCGCGATGCCGTCATCGACCGCGATGGTGTTGAACTCCTTGGCCACCCCGCCGCTCGCGGCGACCGACTCGGCGACGATCTCGCCGACGTTGCGCAGGTGGACGTGGCCGGGCACGAACTGGGTGAAGGAGTTGGCGATCGCCACGATCGGCTTGCCGAAGTCGGCCTCGGTCATCCCGGTGGCCCGCCAGAGCGCCCGCGCGCCCGCCATGTTCCGCCCGTGCGTCGAGGTGCGTGACCGCAGTGCCGGCATGGTCGGCTCCTTGCCCGTGTCCGTCTCACCTGTCGCAGGCGATTCTCCCACCTCGCCCTGGGCAGGAACCAGGCATCCCACTGTTTGGGACGCGTAAGCGGTCTACCCTGTGTGGCCATGGATTGGAACAGGCGCCACTGTGCGCGTCGCGGGCACGTGCTCTACGAGCCCGACGAACCGGAATTCCGCGACCGGATCAGGGTGGAGACGGCGCTCGGCCCGGCTTGGCGCTGCCTGCGCTGCGGCGACTTCGCGTTGCAGACGCCGAAGTCCTCGGGCCCGGCGGCGAACGCCCCGCTGGTGCCGCGCGGCAAGGCGCTGCGCTCGCTGCTGATCATGCGGCTGCTCGCGGTCGAGCGGGTCTTCCGGTTCTTCCTGATCGGCGCGGCGGCGTACGCGGTGTACCGGTTCTCCAACTCGCAGCAGGCGCTGTCCCAGCTGTTCGAGAAGGACCTGACCTCGCTCAAGCCGCTGGCCACGCACTGGGGCTACGACCTGGACCACTCCTCGATCGTGGACACGATCCGCAAGAGCTTCCACTACAAGCACTCGACGCTGGACGTGGTCGCGATCCTGTTGGCCGTCTACGCGCTGATCGAGCTGATCGAGGCGGTCGGCCTGTGGCTGGCGAAGCGCTGGGGCGAGTACTTCGCCGTGGTGGCCACCGCGGCGTTCCTGCCGATCGAGGTCTACGAGATCACCGAGAAGCAGTCGCCGTTCAAGATCGCCACCTTCGTGCTGAACGTGCTCGCCGTCCTCTACCTGCTGCTGTCCAAGCGGCTGTTCGGCCTGCGCGGCGGGCGCGCCGCCGCCGAGCGCGAACTGCACAGCGCCTCGCTGCTGGAGATCGAGGAGGCGGCGGGCATCATGCCGGCGGCCGAGCCGGCTGTGGTGGCGCAGGCGAAGCCGGACGCCGACATCGGGCACACGGTGTAGTCGGGCACACGGTGTAGGAGCCCGGCGTTACGTCGGCACGCCGTTCAAGGGCGGATGCCGTCTAAAGTGTTTGGCGAATCACTCGTGCGAGAACGGGACCCGCGGATCCACGGTGATCGTCTGGCTGGTCATTAAATGTTTATGATTCAACTAATAGACGGTATCCTGGACTCATGAACGACCTCGCCCCGCGCTGGCTCAGCGACGCCGAACAGCGGACGTGGCGCGCCTGGCTCGAGGTGATGCGGCTGCTCCCGGCGAAGCTCGAGGACCGGCTGCACGAGCGCCACGACCTCAACTTCACCGACTACCAGGTCCTGGTCGAGCTGTCCGAATCGCCGGACGGCAGGCTGCGGATGACCGAGCTGAGCAACCGCACCTCGCTGTCCAAGAGCCGGCTCTCGCACCAGATCGGCCGGATGGAGAAGGCCGGGCTGGTCGAGCGGCAGGAGTGCCCCTCCGACCGGCGCGGCGCCTTCGCGGTGATCACCGAGCAGGGCTGGGCGCTGCTGCGCGAGGCCGCGCCGGGGCACGTGGCGGACGTGCGCGAGCTGTTCATCGGCCTGATGTCCGAGCGGGAGGTGGCCGTCGTCGGCCAGGCGATGACCATCATCGCCGAGAAGCTGCGCCAGTCGCCCGGCATCGGGTGCGCCAACGCCGCCGCCGAGCAGCGCGCGGCCGGCGGCGATGCGCCCGAGGACGAGGCCCTCGGCCGCTCAGGCGAAGCGGATCAGTGAGATGAGCCCGACGACCGCGCAGTAGATCGCGAACGGCGTCAGCGTCTTGGTCTCGAAGTAGCGCACCAGGAAGCGCACCGAGATGTACGAGGCGACGAACGCGACCAGCGAGCCGGCGATCGCCGGCCCGACCACGGCCGAGTTCTCCGGCTTGGCCAGCTCCGGCAGCTTGTACACCCCCGCGCCGAAGATCACCGGGGTGGCCAGCAGGAACGCCAGCCGGGCGGCGTCCTCGTGGTGCAGGCCCTTGAACAAACCCGCGACGATGGTGCCCCCGGACCGGCTCATGCCGGGGAAGAGGCCGAGGATCTGCGCCGAGCCGATCTGCACCGCGGTGGACCGGCCGAGCCGGGCGAGCCGCACGTCGCTGGCGATCGACGGCGGCAGTTCGCGGCCGTGCCGGTCGAGCTCGCGCGGCGGTTCGAGCGTCGCGGTGCTCTGCTTGCGCCGCGTTCCGCCGCTGGCCATCACCGTCGTGGCGCCGCGCTCGCCGCGGTCCGCGCGCCGTCCGGAGCCGGCCGCCGCCTCGTCGGGGCGTGCGCGTCGGTCACCGCGCATCCGCTCCGCGGCGTAGAGCAGCCCGCCGTTCAGCATGAGAAAGAACGCTGCCCAGGACGGCTTGCCCAGGTGCGTGCGCAGCAGGTGGTCCAGGACGAGGCCGACCAGGCCCACCGGGATGGTGCCGATGATCAGCAGCCAGGCCAGCTTCTCGTACGGCG
>JBKOWZ010000025.1:0-6395 GCA_046724665.1 Actinomycetota bacterium | reverse complement strand
GGCTCTTGTTGCTCTGGGGGCGAGGGCTTCTTCGAGGTAGTAGGGGGTGGTCGGGTGGTGGGTCATGGGGGTGGCGAAGCGTTGCAGGCGAAGCCAGCCGTGCAGGGTGCCCTCGGTGGCCTTTGGGCCGGGGTGCCCGACCAGCATGATCAGGTCGGTGATTGCGCTGCGGAACGGGTCGATGAAGAACCCGCAGATGGCCATCAGCCGGATGGTCCGCTCCGGCCACGGTTGCTGAGGCAGGTGCCGAGCGTACTGCGCAGTGCCGGCGGGGCCAGGCGCGGCGGGCAGAAGCGCGAGCCGGCCGTGCGGGTCCACCACAGCGTGGCGAATAGACCGCGGCTGGCGGTGCGGGCACGCACCAGTGATAGGGCGCAGGCTCGAACGGCTGGAAGAATTCCAGATCGATTTACACGACACCGACTTGACCGGCGTCGAGCTGCCGAATTATGCGAAACCGTTCCACGCCGATCTACGGCGTGCCAACCTAACCGGGGCGTTCCTCTGCGCGGTGAACCTCACGCTCGCCGACCTGACCGAGACAGACCTAACCGGAACGTATCTCGGCGGGGCGAACCTGCTAAGCGCAGCGGGCCTATCACCTGCGATGCTGGCATCATCCGTCATCACCCAGAGACCATGTTCGACACCGAGCTTGAAGCCGATCCCTGGATCAAGGCCCGGATCGTCCCGTGCGCTACCTACGACTTCGAACACTGGCCACCGCCAACACTCAATCCCGAGCTCCCGCGGAGGCAAGGCACAATGCCGTAGCTATCGCTACTGTCTGTTTCGCGTCCGTCCTGTCGTGTCGGGCTATTGCGACATGCGGCAAGGCAAGAGTGTTGAGGCGGGTGGCGAGGCGGATCCGTGTCAGGTCTGCTGCGCAGTCTGCGTGCGCATTCTCACGAGGGTTGGCGCATTCGACGCTGTACTACGTTGCCGGGCATGGCTGTGGATCTCGTGAGGTTTCGGATCGGCCCGGGTGGGCGCGATCAGTCGGCTGAGGCTGAGGCAGAGGTCTTGCTGTGCGTGGTGGGTGCCGTACGAGCGATCTCGTAGCGCCGCACGAGGAGGAGCGCGAGGGGCACTGCGCTCAGGCCGACAAGCCCGCAGACCCACAGCGCTTGGTGGAGCCCGCCGGTGAGCGCGTCGGCAGCGGCGTAGCCGCGGCTGAGCATGCTGCGGGAGTGCGTGGCCGTCACGGTTGACGCGACGGCTATCCCGATCGCGCCGCCGAGCTGCTGGGAGGAGTCGATGAGCCCGGAGGCGACCCCGGCGTCGCGCTCGGTGACACCGACCAGTGCTCCGATCGACACTGGGATGAACACCCAGGTGACGGTCCCGGTCAGGAAGAACGGGCCGGCCAGGTTCGCCCAGAAACTCCCCTGCACGGGCGCTTGGGTCGCCCACAGGATCCCGGCCCCGGTCATGCTCATCCCGGCCGCCATTACGAGCGTGGCTGACGCACGGGTGACCAGGATCTGCGCCGGGCCGGCGAGCAGTACCCCGGTCAGGCCGACGGTCAGCCAGGCCAGGCCGGTGGCCATCGCGGAGTATCCGAGCACCTGCTGCATATACAGGGTGCCGACGAAGATGTAGCCGTAGAAGCTGGCCCCGAGCAGGAACCCGACCGCGTTGGACCCGGCAAGGGTCCTGAGCCGAAACAGCCGCAAGGGCAGCAGGGGTGTCTGCGCCCTGGCCTCGGTGACCACGAACGCGGCCAGCAGGACCGCCGCCGCCGTGAGCTGCGCCAGCGTCCGGGCAGCGCTCCACCCGACGGCGGGGGCCTGCGAGATCGCGTAGACCGCGAGTACCAGGGCGCCGGTCACGGTGAGCGCGCCGAGGAGGTCATAGCGGCGGCGCGCGGCCGGGCGCATGCTCTCGGGCACCACCTGCCGTGCCAGCAGGAGCGCGGCCGTGCCGACAGCGACGTTCAGGTAGAAGATGTAGGGCCAGCCGGCGTAGCGGGTCAGGGCGCCACCGGCCAGTACGCCGAAGGTAGCTCCACTGGCGCCGACCGCGCCCCAGATGCCCAGCGCCTTGTTGCGCTCGATGCCCTCGGGGAACATGTTCATCACGATCGACAGCGCGGCGGGCAGCACCGCGGCGGCACCCAGGCCCTGGATACCGCGCATGATGATCAGGAACGTGCCGCTGGTGGCCAGCGCGCAGGCGAGCGAGGCCGCGGTGAACACCGCCAGCCCGAGCATGAACACGCGCCTGCGGCCGAGCAGGTCGGCGGCCCGGCCGCCCAGCAGCAGGAAGCCGCCGAATGTGATCGCGTACGCGGTCACCACCCACTGTAGGTCCGACTCGGCGAAGTGCAGTTTGACGCCGATTGTCGGCAGCGCGACGTTGACGATCAGCAGATCGACCGCCGTCATGAAATACGCCACGGCAAGCAGCGAGAACGCCCGCCACCGATGTACCGCGCCGCTGTGCGCGCCCGCCCGGTCGCGCAACTCGATCCTGGGGTCCACTGAGGTCATGCGTGCCTCCGCTGGTCACTGGTCAATTCCTCACCAGTTCAAGCACCGCCCCTCGCGTCGATTCGCCGACCTGGCGGCGATGAATTCAAGCCGCTGCTGGTGTTGCACTGTGCAGCAGCCGTCATCCCGGAGGGCCGCGTGAGAGGACAGGTTCCATGACCGAGGCGACCCTCGCCCTCGCCCAGGGCGGCGACGGCGAGGCCTTCCGCGAACTGGTCGATCCCTACCGCCGCGAATTGCAGGCGCACTGTTACCGGATGCTCGGATCGGTACAGGACGCCGAGGACGTGCTTCAGGAGGCTCTATTGGCCGCATGGCGTTCGATCGGCCGGTTCGACGGCCGCTCGCTGCGGGGGTGGCTGTATCGGATCGCTACCAACCGCTGCCTGAACTACCTGCGTGGCGAGTCTCGCCGCCCGCAGCCGGCCGCCCTACCCGATCACGGTACGGGCTGGAGCGGGCCGGGGCGGTCGGGCGAACCGTGGTGGCTTGAGCCCTATCCCGATGACCTCGACGGCCTGACTGCCAGCCCCGAGGCCCGCTACGACGCCCGCGAGTCGATCGCCCTGTCGTTTGTGGCGGGCCTGCAACACCTGCCGCCCCAGCAGCGCGCGGTCCTGGTACTGCGGGACGTACTCGGCTTCCCCGCGGCCGAGACCGCCGGCATCCTGGGGACCACGCAAGCCGCCGTCAACAGCGCGCTCATCCGGGCCCGTGCCACCTTGCCGGCTGACTGGCACCCGCACGAGGTACCGGTTCCCAAGTCACCGGCCGAGGCCGCAATCGTCGACCGGTTCGTCAGCGCATTCCAGCGCCTGGACCTGAAAGAGCTGGTGTCCCTGCTGACCGACGACGCCACGCTGACGATGCCACCCGAGCCCGACCAGCACCACGGCCCCGAGCCCATCGCCCGATTCCTCGTGCGATCCCATCTGGGCCAGCAACTCAAACTCCTGCCCGCGCGGGCCAACGGCCAGCCTGCCCTGGTGCTCTACCTCCCCGATCCCAACGCACCGATCTGGCGGGCATGCGGCCTGATCGTGCTCGCCCTGCGGGGGGAGCGTATCCACGCGCTCACCCGCTTCGGGGACCTAAGCAACCTCGCCCGCTTCGGATACCCTCGCACGCTACCAAGAGGCTGACAGTGGACGTGGGCAGCCGACGCACCAACACTCCACCGCCACCCGGAATTCTCAGAACCATGCCATAGACGGCATCCAGACGTCATCGCGACTGAGACATGTCACCGAGACTGACAACATACGGTGCCGTTGGTGATCGCTCGGACGATCCGCGCTGCCTGGTCCTGCCACTGTGCGTACGCCGTCGGGAGGCCTGAGCGCTGGACTGCTTGTGCTGAGACCCACAGCGCTTGGCTGTCGTAGTTTGGGGCGTAGGCGGTGAGGGCGGTCAGGAACGTGTTGGTGGCGTATACGGGATCGGTGATCTGTGCGTGGGTGCCCCAGCCCATCGATGGTCGCTGCTGGAACAGGCCGAGCGAGTCGTGGTTGATGGCGTAGGTCAGGTTGATTAGGGAAGACTCCTGCATCGCGGTCGCTACTGCGATGACTGCCGCGTAGGGCGGCATGCCACGCTGCTTGGTCACCCTCACGATCGTCTTTGCGTTAGCCCACTGCTTGCTTGTCAGTGTGGCGTATTGCTGAGCGCCATAGAGGCCTGTGGGTTCCAGGCTGGCGAGTGAGACGTTTCGGTACGGGTTCGGGCCTGCGGTGGTCGCGGACGGCGGGCTTGCACTGGCACTGGCACTTGGCGGTGTGGTCGTGGACTTGGGTGGGGCGGGTGCCGTCGAGGGTGGCTTGGGCGTGGTGGCCTTGGCGGATGGGGCTGCGGGGGTGGTGGAGGCAGACGGCTTGGATGGTGCTGACGGTGTGGGTCGGGCTGAGGGGCTGGGGGTGGTGGTGGCTGCGGCGGTAGCAGTGGGGGTGAGTGCGGGGGTGAGTGTTGCGGTGGTGGGGGTGGGCGTTGTTGGGGTGATGGCGGGGGTTGGGGTGGTGGTTGCGGGGATCGGGGTCAGGACGGTGGCGGCGCGGCGGATTGTTGAGTTGGCTGCGGACTTCGCGGCGGCGTTGGCCTTTGCCGCGAGCAGGCCGGCGGAGACGTCGCGCGTGTTGGTCTTTGACTCGCCGAGTGCGCCGTAGGCCGCGGCTGCGGCGGTGCCGGCGGGCATGACGATGGCCGCGGTGACTACGGCGGTGAAGGCGGTGGGTTTCGTCTTGGGTTTGCGGTGCGTGCCCATGAAGTCGTGCAGAGCCTCTCCTCCTGCCGCCTACCGGGTTAGCTGACGGGTTCGGGCGGGGGAGTGCTTCGCCCTACGGTGTGGTGCGCGGTTGCGTTGGCGACGACGACGATGCTTTCGGCAACAGGGCACTATGCACCGATTCACCCCAGGGACTTGCGTCATCGTATGACGCTCGTGGGTCCCCGGCTCCACGACGCGCTGGCCTGCGCCATTCGGGTAGCACGGATCTTCGGTTGCTGCGAAGGGCCGTGCTTGGCGGCGGTCGGCGCGTCAGCGTGGACTCGGCGGGTGCGCCGGTGCCGTCTTCGACGGCGTTGGCCGTGCGCACGGGCTTGACCATATGAGACCGGCGGGCACCGTGTCATGACATTCGTGGGATTTTCATGGAACTTGGGCTTGTTCTCGTAGATTCGCCGACTGTGCGCTACTGGATGGTGTCTGGGCGGGGGGTTGTGGTGCGGTCGGGCGGTTGGCGGACGCAGCTGTGGTGGCCGAAGACGCGCGGCCGTGGCCGAATGCGCATAGCCTGCCAGCATGGCCAGCAGTGAGGCATTCGTCGAAGTCGCCGGGCGATCCGTGCGCATCTCGTCGCCGGACAAGGTCTGTTACCCGGCTGTCGGCATCACAAAGCTCGACCTCGCCACGTACTACGCGGCGGTCGCTGACGGTGTTTTCCGGGCGCTCGCGGGGCGGCCGGTGGCGCTCAACCGGTATCCCGACGGGCTGGATGGCTCGTCGTTCTATATGAAGCATGCGCCGAAGGGATTACCTGACTGGGTCCAGACCGCGCAGGTCACCTTTCCGAGCGGGCGCACCGGGAATGAGGTGTGCGTTACCGAGGCGGCCACCGTGGTGTGGGCCGTGCAGATGGGGACGCTTGAGCTGCATCCGTGGCCCGTTCGGCGTAGCGATACCGACCATCCGGATGAACTGCGCATCGATCTCGACCCGCAGCCGGGTACTGACTTCACCCAGGCGGTGGAGGCTGCGCACGAGGCGAAGGGGTTGTTTGACGAGCTAGGGCTTCTGCCTTACGTCAAGACGACAGGTGGGCGCGGCCTTCACTTGCTCGTGCGGCTTGAGGCGCGGTGGTCGTTTGTCGAGGCACGCCGCGCGGTCATCGCGTTCGCCCGGGAGCTTGAGCGTCGGCGTCCTGACCTGATCACCACCTCGTGGTGGAAGGAGGAGCGCGGCGAGCGTGTCTTCGTGGACTTCAACCAGATGGCCAGGGACCGGATGCTCGCGGCGGCCTACTCGACCCGGGCACGCCCTAACGCGCCAGTCTCGATGCCCGTCCGCTGGGACGAGTTGCCTGACGTCATGCCTGAGGACTTCACGCCGTTTACTGTGCCGGCTCTGCTCACGGAACGTGGCGACGCGCACGAGGACATCGACAAGGCGGCATTCAAGCTTGATGCGCTGCTGGAGATGGCCGAGCGGGATGAGCGTGATCGCGGCTTAGGGGATATGCCCTATCCGCCGGACTTTCCGAAGATGCCGGGTGAGCCTAAGCGGGTGCAGCCGTCTAAGGCGAGGCGGGAGTCGGGAGGAGGGAGTCCGGGTGGTGAGTGATGGGAGGGGTGTGGGGCGAGTGGCGCGGAGTCTGGGACGGTGGGTGATGGGGTGGTTGGTGAGGATGGGAC
>JBKOWZ010000147.1:0-3023 GCA_046724665.1 Actinomycetota bacterium | reverse complement strand
GAACAGCCCCTCGCGGGCCCGGTCGGAGGTCGGCCGGGTACCGCGGCCGCCGGGCACGGCGAGGCGGCGGCCCCGGGCGGCGCCCGCGATGATGCGCGTCATAGGCGTGATTCTCGGCTGCTCAAGACTTTTCCAGGTACTCGGCCCGGTCGGAGGTGACCAGCGCGGCCACCGCGGCAGCCAGCGCGGGCTCGCCGGACAGCTGCGGGTCGCGCTCGACCAGGGCGGTCGCGGCCCGGCGGGCGTCGCGCAGGATCTCCTCGTCGTGCAGGACGCGCAGCAGCCTGAGCGAGGAGCGGCGGCCGGACTGGCTGGCGCCGAGCACGTCGCCCTCCCGGCGTTGTTCGAGGTCGATGCGGGAGAGTTCGAAGCCGTCGAGGGTGGCGGCGACCGCGTCAAGCCGCGCGCGCGCCGGGGTGTCCGCCGGGGCCTCGGTGACCAGCAGACACAGGCCCGGGGCGGAGCCGCGCCCGACCCGGCCGCGCAGCTGGTGCAGCTGCGAGACGCCGAACCGGTCGGCGTCGAGCACGGCCATCACGGTCGCGTTGGGCACGTTGACGCCGACCTCGATGACCGTCGTGGCGACCAGCACGTCGATCCCGCCCGCGGCGAACGCGGTCATGACCGCGTCCTTCTCCTCCGGCGCCAGGCGCCCGTGCAGGACGCCCACGCGCAGGCCGGCGAGTTCGTGCCCGCTCAGCCGTTCGGCGGTCTCGACGACGGAGAGCGGCGCACGAGCGTCGGGCGACGGAGGCGCGGCGTCGTCCAGGGTGAGCTGCCCTTCCGGCATCTCCTCGTCGTCGAGCGCTGCCGCACTCGATCCGCTCTGCGCACCGTCGCCGATGCGCGGGCACACGACGTACGCCTGATGCCCGGCGCCGACCTCCTCGCGGATACGCGCCCAGGCGCGTTCCAGGTAGTGCGGCTTGTCGGCGGCAGGCACGACGTGCGTGGAGATCGCCGAGCGGCCGCGCGGCAGCTCGGCGAGCACCGAGGTCTCCAGGTCGCCGAACGCGGTCATCGCGACGGTGCGCGGGATCGGGGTCGCGGTCATCACCAGCAGGTGCGGCGGGTCCGTGGCCTTCGCGCGCAGGGCGTCGCGCTGCTCGACACCGAAGCGGTGCTGTTCGTCCACGACGACCAGGCCGAGGTCGGCGAACTGCACCGTGTCCTCGATCACCGCGTGCGTGCCGATCACGATGCCCGCCGCGCCGCTCGCCGCGTCCAGCAGGTTGGTGCGCCGTTCCTTCGCTCCCTGCGACCCGGTGAGCAGCGCGACGCGGGTGCCGTCCGGGTCGCCGTCGATCTGCCCGGCGCGGGCCAGCGGGCCGAGCAGGTCGAGGATGGAGCGGTGGTGCTGCTGGGCGAGCACCTCGGTCGGCGCGAGCAGCACCGCCTGCCCGCCCGCATCGACGACGGTGAGCATGGCGCGCAGCGCGACCACGGTCTTGCCGGAGCCGACCTCGCCTTGCAGCAGCCGGTGCATGGGGTGGGTGGCGGCCAGGTCCCGCTCGATCTGCGCGCACACCTCGCGCTGACCGGCCGTCAGCTCGAAGGGCAGCCGCGCGTCGAAGCGGTCGAGCAGGCCGCCGGAACGCACCGCACGCGGCACCGCGGGCAGCTCGAGCGCGGCGCGTCGGCGCTGGGCCAGCACGACTTGCAGCGGCAGCGCCTCGTCCCACTTGAGCCGGCGGCGGGCGCCCGCGATCCCGGACTTGTCGTTCGGCCGGTGGATGCCGTCCAAGGCGGCCCGCAGCCCGATCAGCCGATGCTCGGCGCGCACCGCCGCCGGGATCGGGTCGGCGGGCTCGGCCATGCCGCTGAGCACCGTCTTGACGCAGAGCTCGATCTTGCGCGAGGGCAGGCCGGCGGAGGCGGGGTAGATCGGGATGAGCTCCTCGGCGTAGCGCTCGGCCTCCTCCTGCGCGTCCGCGTCGCCGGCCAGCAGCTCGAACTCGGGCTGGGCGAGCTGCCGCTTCCCGCGGAACTCGGTGATCTTCCCGGAGAACAGCCCGACCCGGCCGGGGCGCAGCTCGCGGTCCAGCCAGGGCTGGTTGAAGAAGGTGAGCGCGAGCGAGGCCCGCCCGTCGGTGACCACCACCTCGGTGATGGTGCCGCGCCGGCCCTTGAACTGGCGCTTGGCCACCTTCTCCACCTCGGCCAGCACGGTGACGAAGTCGTCGAGCGCCAGGTCGGCCAGGTCGGTCAGCTCGCCGCGCTGCTGGTAGCGGCGCGGGTAGTGGCGCAGCAGCTCGCCGACCGCGGACACGCCGAGGTTGCGCTCGAGGACCTTCGCCGTGCGGTCGCCGAGCAGCTTCGCCAGCGGTTCGGCCATCGGGTCAGTCATCGGGTTACCGAACTCACTCCACACCGATCAGCAGCGGCCAGCCGTCCTGGCCGCCCTCGTAGGCCACAACGTCCATCTCCGGCCGCCGCGCGTGTACGCGGGCGGTGACCGCCTCGACCAGCTCGGCGGCGGTCAGGCCGTCGCCCGCGACGCCGAGTCCGTCCCCGGTCACCAGGGTCACCATCTCACCTCCCGCCGACACCATCCGGTCGGCCAGCTCGAGCGCGGCCTCCCGCAGCGTCGGCGCGATCAGCGCCACGTCGCTGTCGATGAAGCCGAGCACGTCTCCGGCGTGGCAGACGCCGGCCATGGTCCAGGCGTCGTCCTCGGCGATCTGGAGCGCGCCGTGCCGGGTCGCGCCCGCCGCCGCGGTCATCGCCACGATGTCGGCGTCGAAGCGGCGGCCCGGCTCGTGCACGGCCAGCGCCGCGATGCCCTGCACCACGGCCTTGCTCGGCACCACCGCGACACGCACGCCCGACGAGCCGCGGTGCGCCTGCTCGGCGGCGGCGGACGCGGCGGCCAGCCCTTCGGCGTCGTTGACCAGGACCACGACCTCCTCCACCGCGGCGTCCGCGATGGCGCGGCTGAGCTGCGCGCTGGTCGGCGGGCGCCCGGCGACGCAGGGCAGCGGTATCGCGCCGGCCCCGGCGAACAGCTCGGCGATGCCGGGGCC
>JBKOWZ010000084.1:0-17443 GCA_046724665.1 Actinomycetota bacterium | reverse complement strand
GTGCGGTGCGGCGCACACCGCGCGCCGCACCCGGCCACGCGTTCGCTGCCTCTGCTGCCTCGGTTCAGCGATGCATCACTGGTTGAGCACTTCGTTCTTCGCCCGGGACTGCGCGTCGTTGATCGCGCTGTCGATGCTCTTGCCGCCCGACATCACCGCCGTGTGCAGGTCGTTCAGCACGTCCTGCAAGCCCGCGGTGTACTTCGAGACCGGGTTCTCCGGCTTGGTGTCGTGGGTGGCGAAGGTGAACTTGGACAGCGCGTCGGTCGGGACTCCCTTGAGCGTGAAGAAGTCCGCGGCCACCGCCGCCGAGTCGGCCGGGGTGATGCCGATGGCGGCCAGCGCCTTGGCGCCCTGCACGCCGGCCGCGTACTGGAGGAACGACTTGGCCGCGGACGCCTTCTCGGCGCCGATCGCCGGGTTGATGCCCAGGCCGGTCGGGTCGCCGAAGGTGACCGGGGTCGCGGACGTCCCGGTGGTGCTCGCGTCGTACTGCGGCGCGGGCGCGATGCCCCAGGGGAAGGTGTCCGCGTCGCCGTTGCCCTGCTGCTTGAGCAGCGTGGCGATGTACCAGGTGCCCATGAGCATCATCGCGGCCTGCTGCTTGCCGAACTGCGCCTGGTAGGTCAGCTTGTTGGTGCTCACGGTGCCGAAGGCGGGCTGCGCGCCGGCGCTCTGGAGGGCCAGGACGCGGTCGTAGTACGGCTTGAGGTAGCCGAAGTTCCCGCCGGTCAGGTTGGCGCCGGGGCTCTGGGCCAGGGCGAAGCCCTGCACGGTTGACTGCCACAGGTGCTCGTAGTCGCCGACCGCCTTCGAGCCCTTGCCCTTCAGGGCCGTGGTCAGCTGCTCGGAGACGCTGACGTACTTGTCCCAGGTCCACGAGCCGTCCGGGTAGGCGACGCCCGCCTTGTCGAACAGGGTCTTGTTGTAAAACAGCACCCACGAGTCCTGACGGTACGGGATCGCGTAGGTCTTGCCGTCCACCTGGTAGTCCGACAGGCCGCCCACATCGCCGCCCACGCTCTTGGCCACGTCGGAGACGTCCACCAGCTGGCCGCCACTCTGGTATGTATAGAAGTTCTTCAGATTTTTCAACACATAGATGTCCGGTGCGGAGTGCGCGGCCAGGTCCGCGGTCATCTGCGTGTCGTAGTTGCTGGAGTCGTACTCCTTCAGCTGCACGGTCACGTTCGGGTGGGCCGCGTGGAAGCCGTCGGCGAGGGTCTTGAACTCCGGCGTGGTGGACAGGCTCCAGCCCGCCATGGTCAGCGTCACCGGGCCGCTGGGCACGCCCGCGCTCGCCGACGTCGCCGGGGAGCCGCTGCTACAGCCGGCCGCCAGCAGCGTCGTCGCCGCGGCGAGGCCGAGCACGGTGGAAATGGGGCGCTTCATCCTCTCTCCTTCGAGACAGGGGCCTGTCGTCAGGCCCGGATTGCGGCCAGGTCGCCGTGTGGGGGCGTTCAAGCAGTGGGGCCCTTGAACATCCCTTTTCGGCGCTCTCGGCCTGTGCGCGTGGATGTGGACGGCGTGGCCAGACGGGTGTGCGTGGTGCGGCCGTCCGGCCACAGAACCCGGACGCCAAGCACCTGAGCGTCGTCCGGATCCGAGTCGAGTGCGTCGAGCGGGTCGAGGGCCACCCGGCAGTCCTGCCGCTCGGGGTGGCTCCCGCCGCCCGACAGTTCGACGAGCGTGGCGACCCAGTCGCCGGGGCGCACCGCGTGCTCCAGCCACGGGACGCGTACCGGGTCGCCGAGCGGGCCGGCGGCCTGGTGGACGGCCACGCCCGCGGCGCTCGCGGCCACGACCGCCTCGTCCGCGGTGTCCTCGATCAGCACACTGAGAAGGCGGGAGGCCAGTGCGTCGCCGGCCGCGGTCGTACCGGTCGCGGTCGCGCTGGAGGCGGCGACCTTGGCCGAGCCGTCGCCGGCGACCGGCCAGCCGGAGACCCGCAACCGCAGCGTGCCGGGGTCGAGGTCGTCGGCGACGTCGTCGATCCGAGCGAGGCGCAGCTCCCAGGCGGCGCGCACCAGCGAGTACACGGTGAGCTGCCCGGCCGGCCGGCTGCGCCCGGCGCGGCCGCTGCCGTGGTCGCGCTGGCCCGGGTCCGGGTCCACCCAGTGCGCGAGCGTCGTCGATCCGGCGACGCCCACGCTCCCGGCCTCACCGTCATCGACGCGCACGGTCAGGGTCCGCATACCGCTGCGATGCGTGGCCCGGCCCTGCTCGTCGAGCACGACGACGCTCTGGTCGGCCGGACCGGACCATCCGGCCTCGTCGAGCAGGGGCGCCGTCGCGGTCGAATAGCCGAGGCGCGCGTAGAGCGGCGAGTCGGAGACGGTGGACCCGGCGAAGGCGTGGTCGGTGCCGTGGTTGACGACGCGAACGACGCCGTCCGCGCGGGTGCCGGAGACCAGCCAGCCCGGCGCGCGTACGGCGCGGACGAAGTCGCCGGTCTGCACCGGCAGCGGCTGCGGCGCCGCGGTCCACACCGGATGGTCGGCGGGCAGCGAGATGCCCAGCATTCCGTTGGCCGCCCAGTAGGGCGAGCCCGGGCCGGAGTACGCCTGAGCCAGCCGGGGCCACGGCGCGTGCCAGCCGATCGTGAGCAGTCCGCGCTCGTCGGGAGTGCCGCGCTCGACGAAGTGCGTGACGATGCGATCGGCGGCGTTGCGCAGCTGACCCGGCGTCAGCGACGGTGCCCCGACCACCGCCGCGGCCCAGAACGGCGCCGCCGCGGCGAAGCGGTAGATCAGGCTGCGCCCCTGGATCAGCGGCGAGCCGTCCGCGCCGACCAGGGCGACGGCGTCCTGGACGAACCGGTCGAGCGCGGCGATGTCGCGCTCGCGCCGTTCGGCCGCCAGGTCGCCAGCGCCCGACATGCGCGCCCACAGGGTCGGATACAGATGCAGCGCCCAGCCGGTGTAGTGGTCGTAGGCGCGCTCCTCACCGTCGGAGATCCAACCGTCGGCGCGCTGGAACGAGTCGTGCGCGGCCAGGTCCTCGGCCATCTCGTCGGCGGAGTACGGGCCGCCCGCCGAGCGCAGGAAGGTCTGGACGATGAGCCGGAACCAGACCCAGTTGATCCGCGGGTAGGTGGGGTCGCCGACCGCCGGCGACAGGTACTGGACCACGCGCTCCTGCACGCCGGACGCGAGCCGGTCCCAGATCCACGGCCGGGTCAGGTCGAGGGCCAGCGCGATCGACGCCGCCTCCACCTTCGCCTGCGGGTGCTCGTCCAGCCGTACCCACCGCTCCGGCGACGCGGGATCGGTCCCGGCGGCGATGCCGGTCGCGTACCAGTCGGCCAGTTCGTCGAGTCCGGCGCCCTGCTCCCCGGCGAGGCGGAATCCGGCCATCAGGAACGTGCGGGCGAACCCTTCGAGCCCGTCCACCGCCCGGCCGTAACCCCCCTCGAGTCCCGGCGGGGTGATGCGGGCATGCCCCGGCGAGGCGTAGCGCTGCGCGGAGGCGAGCAGCAGATCGGCGAGCCGGAGCCAGTCGCGTCGAGTCCACTGCCCGCCGCGCGCACGGTTCACGCTCGCGCTGTCCGCACTCGCCGCGTCCACGTCCACGGTGTCCACAGTGGCTGGAGGATCGCCTGGCACGTGTCCCCTCCTCCGTTGGAGCGCCGACTGAGCCGACCTGATCACAAAGTGAACGGGTCTGTTTCACGGACATGAAATCGATCGAAAGCGAACATGTCAATACCACTGAAGCCGAGATCTGATCAGATCCGATCTCAACCGGTCGCAAAGTTCCGGCATTTGCCGCAAAGCCAGCACGGCGCAGTCGATCACGGTGTCGATAAATGATCGGAAACGATCTCGCAGTCCGGCTCGACCGGCTCGCCGCAGCACCGCTCACGGCTATCTCCAGCCTGGAGTGATCTGATACGATCACAATCGATCAGCCCCGCGCCGTGGATGGGAAGACATGTCGATCAGCACGGACCGTTTCGCCGGGCCGCTGGCATCCGCCTGGCCACGGCTCGGGCCCGCGCGGCTGGCCGAACTGCTCGCTCCTCCCGCGCGCTGCCTGCCCGTGCCGCCGGCCGCCGACCGCCTCAGCTGGGGACCCGGGCAGGTGGACGAGGCGACGATTCGGGACCTGCGCGAGCGCGCCGAGGCCGACCTCGCCTCGGCGTGGCCGGTACCGCTGGCGCACGCGTACGCACGCTACTTCCGCGACGGCGACCGCGACGGGTACGAGCAGGTCATCTGGGCACGGGAGCAGCGCCTCAGCCGCGCCGCCGTGCTCGCCGCTGTGACTCTCCAAAGCATGTGGCTGGACGAGCTGGCCGACGGGGTCACCCTGCTGTGCGAGCAGAGCAGCTGGTGCTGGCCGGCCCACGACGACACGCTGCTGCGACACGGCGCGGTGGTACCAACCGTGACCGACCCGTACCTGGATCTGGGCGCCGGCGAGGTCGCCGCACAGCTGGCATGGATCGACCACCTGCTCGGCGCCCAACTCGACGAGCGGATTCCGGGGCTGCGGGCGCGCATCCGGTACGAGGTCGATCGCCGTGTGCTGACACCGTTCGCCACCCGCCGCGACTGGCACTGGCTTGGCCTCGACGGCGACGTGCACAACTGGAATCCGTGGATACACGGCAACGTGCTCGTCGCCGCGCTGCGCCTGGTCGATGATCCGGAGCGGCGGGCAGAGCTGGTCGATCTGGTTGTCGAAGGACTCGACCGCTACCTCGCGTCGCTGCCGCCCGACGGCGCGATCGACGAAGGGTACGCGTACTGGTGGAACGGGGCGTGTCGGCTGCTCGAGGCGCTCGAACTGCTCGACCACGCGACGAACGGCGCGCTGAGCGTGGTCGCCGTTGACGCTCTGCGCGAGACCGTCGCGTTCCCGCACCAGATGCACCTCGGCGCGGCGTGGTACGTCAACCACGCCGACGGCCCGGCCCGGCCGCCGAGCCACCAACCGTGGGACGCACTGCACCGCGCCGCTCGCCGAGTAGGCGACCGCGACGCGCAAGCGCATGCCGCCGCGCATCGCAGCCCCGGCACGCCGGTCGCGCACGAGGATCAGGGCCTCGGCCGCCTTCTGCGTGCACTGACAGACCGGGCATGGCTCGCGGCGTCGCCGGGCAACTCGCCGCTGCCGCGCGACGTCTGGCTCCCCTCGGCGCAGGTGCTGCTGGCCCGTCTCACCGCCGGCTCCCCCGCCGGGCTGACGCTCGCGGCCAAGGGCGGCCACAACGGCGAGCACCACAACCACAACGACGTCGGCGGCGTGATCGTCGCGCTGGGCGGCGTACCAGTGCTCGTCGATCCCGGACGCCCCACCTACACCGCGCAGACCTTCGGCCCCGACCGGTACTCGATCTGGACGATGCAGAGCTCCTGGCACAACGTCCCCGAAATCCGCGGCAGCGCGCAGAAACACGGCAGCCGGTATGCGGCCCGCGACGTGTCAGCCGTCGTTGACGCCGCCGGCTCCGGGCTGACTCTCGACCTCGCGGCGGCCTACCCGCGCGGCGATGTACGCCATTGGCGGCGCACGGCCCGGCTCGACCGCGCCAGCGGTCGGATCATCATCCGCGACTCGTGGCAGCTCGACCTGGCCCCGGAGACCGAGAACGGCACGCCGAGCCGTACACGGCTACACCTGATCGCGGCGGGCGAGGTACGGCTCGGTAGCGGACGCGCCGAAATCATCGCGCTCGATGGCGCCGGTACGGTAAGTGTGGCCTGGAATCCGGCGGACGCACCCTGCACGGCCACGGTCCGCGAGCTCGCAGACCCCATGCTGCGCGACGTGTGGGGGGACCGGCTGACGCGGCTGGAGATCGACGTCACCGCGCTGGGCCCGGCCGGCGCCCTCGAACTGACTGTGGAGGAGTTGCGGTGAGCGCGCCAGAAACCCGTGGACCGCTTCAGGTCACCCGCCGCGCACGGCTGCTCGAGGCGTTGCAGCGCGACGGCGTGCTGCGCGTGTCAGACCTCACCGACCGGCTCGGCGCCGCCGCGGTGACGATCCGCCGCGACATCGCCCAGCTCGCCGCGGAAGGGCTGGTGCGCCGGGTGCACGGCGGTGTGGCGCTGCTGGACTTCGAGGACGACGCGCTGACGGCCGAGGAATCGGCCGGCGCCGGCGCGCCCTCGGCTGAGGGCCGGCCGCTCGGCATGCTGGTGCCCTCGCTGGACTACTACTGGCCGGATGTGGCGCGCGGCGCGGAGGAGGCGGCCCGCGAGGTGCGCGCACGGATCGTGCTGCGCGGATCGTCGTACGACACCGAGGACGACCGGCCCCAGCTCGTCCGGCTGGTCGAGCAGCTGAGCGTCAGCGGCCTGATCGTCGCGCCGCGGATGGACGCGCCGACGGCCGAGCGCACGATCGAGTGGCTGGCCGGGACCGGCATCCCCGTCGTGCTGCTCGAGCGCACGGCCACGGTCGGCCCGCACCACGCCGTGGTCGAGTCGGTCGTGACGGACCACGCGCTGGGCGCCGCCATGGCCGTGCGGCACCTGGTCTCGCTCGGCCACCGCAAGGTCGGCGTGGTGCTCGGCGAGCACAGCCCGACCAGCCCGCACGTGCACCGCGGCTGGCTTGAGGCGATAACCGACTGCGGCCTCGACGCGGCGGCGACCGTGGACGCGCAGGCGCCGGCGCACCGCGCCGCCTGGGACGCCGCGCTGGACGAGGTGCTGGACCGCTGCCTCGCCACCCGCACGACCGCGCTGGTCGTGCACGCCGACGCCGAGGCCATCGCGCTGGTGCAACGGTGCGAGGAGCGCCACCTCTCGGTGCCGGGCGATCTGTCGGTGGTGGCCTACGACGACGAGATCGCGGGGCTGTTCAGCCCGCCGCTGACCGCGGTGCGCCCGCCGCGCCGCTCGATCGGTCGGGCCGCGGTCCGGCTGGTCACCGACCGGCTCGCGGACCCGGAACTGCCCGCGCATCGCGTGGTCATCAGCCCTTCGCTGACCGTGCGCGAGTCGTCGGCGCCGCCGCGTCCGCCCCGCTGACCGGCGCACAGCCATCCTCCGGGTTCCCGGAACCTAGGCCTCGGCAGCCTACGTTCCGGGCTCGCTGCCCCATGACGACATCTGGCTGCGTTGCGGGGGGCTGCCGAGCGAGACACTAGGCCGTCACGTTTTAGTACGCCGCGCTCACCGGCGTATCGCGGCATGTCGGGCAACTGCGGGTGTTTCTTCACCCGATCGTGTGATGACCGCAGGCCGCTTCGCACACTACCTTCGTCAGCGTCCTGCGAACTCGCGTTCGGGAGTGAGAAGAGTCAGGAACGTTAGGTCTGTACCAGTGCTCATACCCAAGTCTCTGAACATCCGCGCCACCACTTCCGCCGCCGCCCTCGCCGCCCTGCTCGCGGGCGTCGCGGGCGGCGGTGTGACGGGGTGCAGCCTCGTCCACGTGGACTGCACGACGGCGGACGTCGCCGTGACACCGGTCCACGCTCGGGGGCCTTATGCACGCGTCGTCATCACCGCGACGGTGACGTCCGGCGGCAAGCCCCTGGTCGGCGCGCCGGTGAACCTCTGGGTGCATGAGTCAGGCCCGCACTTGCCGGCGAACTTCAGCGAGTCGATCGGCACGGTGCGCACCGGCATCAACGGCGTCGCGCGCCTCGACCGCGAGAAGGGGTTCTTCGGGCTCCTGCTGCCCGGCAGGACCGTCACCGGCTACTACGCCGACTTCGTGGGCGGCACCAAGGTCGGCGGCGTGTCGTACTGCGGCGCGAAGACCCCGGCCCAGCCGGTACGCTGCGGCGCGGTCGATACCTGCGGCCCCATCCCGCCGATTTCGCAGGGTCTGGACTGATGCCGGCGTACAGAGCGCATCCAGAGCGCGCTCAGAACGCCGTGGGGAGAATCCGGGGTGACATCACTCCGTTTCAGGCGTCTGCGACAGCATGCGCCCCTTGGTGTCGTGGTATCGATTACTGCGGGCGCGGGCTGGTCCGGAGCGGCGTCCCCTGATTCACGCGACTGGTCGGCCGTCATACAGCAGACGCAACTGCCCGGCGCGGGCTGCTTCACCGCTACGGCTCCGCAAACAGCGTGGCATCGGGTTCCGTGCGTGGCACCGCCGGACATGGCGAACGCGGCGCCGGGCGGTGTCTACTACGACATCGACACGCTGCCGGTCACGTGACTGCCCGACGTGCTGTGCCGGTCGGTGGTGGTGCAGGGGCTGCCACCGGCCGCCGGCCCGCAACCGGTGGACCTCGGTCCCGGGCCATGGCCGCAGCTGTCGGCGTTCCGGCTGCGGCTGGCCGCGGGCGGCGCGCCGCCCTCGTGGGGCTGGGACGCAGCCAGCAGGGTGCTGACGGCCGGGCTCGGCGTCGGCGACGTCTTCGAGCTTTTGCTCTCCTGCGGCTTCACGACTCCCACGGATTCGCCCGCGCAGGCCGACGCGATGCTCGAGACCGCCGTCCCGGGCGTCGCCGATCCGGACCTGCGCTGGCGCCAGTCCGGCCAGAGCCCGGTGACCGTCGCCGCGCCGCAGCTCTCGGATCAGAACATGGCGATGTGGTCCGCGACGATTCAGCTTCCAGCGGACCCGGCGTCCACGCCGCTGCGCCTCGTCGTGGAGGAGATCGAATCGCACCCGCTCGGCGACGGCAGCGGCGGTGTCGGGGAACGGGTCGTCCACATGGACACCATGCCGCTGGTGCCCTGACCCCACCCCAACCGCCGCAACTTTCGCACCCTTCCACTCAGATGACATAGCTCACGACCTGCCTGCATATTCGATCGATCTCACAAGACCCTTGATCATGTTTCCGAAATATTCCGAAACTTGTTGACAGTGCGCCGGGCCCGGACCAATACTCTCGCCATCGTCTGACATCGAGCACTGTCAAATCCGGGCCACCGGCAGGGCCCCGGAACCGTGCCCTGCGCCCACACGGTGACCGTCTGTCAATCCCCCGAGTGCCACCACGCCATCCGACGCTGCCCGGCTTCCGACGCCGGTCGGCGTCCTGGCCTGATCGCGGCGGCCAATGACGACCGCGTCGCGAACCCTGGAGGACCCAGCCCCATGCACATCAGAACCCATACGTCCAGACGGCCGCTGGTCGCCGCGCTGGCGGCCGCCGCGCTGACGACGGCGATGGCGGGCGTCACCGCCGTGACCGTCGCCGCGCCGTCGCACGCCGCCACGTGCAACGGGTACGTCGGCATCACCTTCGACGACGGACCGTCCAACGACCACACCCCAGCCATCCTCAACGCGCTCAAGCAGAACGGCATGCGCGCGACCATGTTCAACGAGGGCCAGTACGCAGCCGCCTACCCCGCGCAGGTCCAGGCCGAGGTGAACGCCGGCATGTGGGTCGGCAACCACAGCTACACCCACCCGCACCTGACCCAGCTCAGTTCCGCCCAGATCGACACGGAGATCGGCAACACCCAGCGGGCCATCGCCAACGCCGGCGGCGGCACGCCGAAGCTGTTCCGCCCGCCCTACGGCGAAACCAACTCCACGGTGCAGTCGGTCGAGGCCAAATACGGCCTGACCCAGATCATCTGGGACGTGGACTCGCAGGACTGGAACGGCGCGAGCGTCTCCGCGATCGTCCAGGCCAACTCCCGGCTCACCAACGGCCAGGTCATCCTCATGCACGAGTGGCCGGCCAACACGCTCACCGCGATCCCGCAGATCGCGCAGACGCTTGCGAGCAAGGGTCTGTGCACCGGGATGATCTCGCCGCAGACCGGCCGCGCCGTGGCCCCGAGCGACTCCGGTGGTGGCGGCGGGGGTGGCGGAGGCGGCGGCACCTGCACCGCGACGCTCTCCGCCGGCTCCAAGGGCAGCAACTGGTACAACCTGAACGTCTCGGTCACCGGCTCCAACACCTGGACCGTCACCATGAACCTCGTCGCGCCCGCCGTGGTCTACACGACCTGGAACGTCAGCGCGACGTGGACCAGCCAGTACGTGATGGTCGCCAAACCCAACGGCAGCGGCAACAACTGGGGCGTGACCATCTCACCCAACGGCCAATGGACCTGGCCATCGGTGTCCTGTAGCACAAGTTAGCTCACTGACACACACCACGGACACAGCACGGCCACAGACACAGCGCCGAGCGCACAACGGCCTGGCGGCACATCCGCCGCCAGGCCGTTGCTCCCCCCTCCCCCTCGGCAACGACTCAGACCACGAACAGCGTAGCCGTCCCAGACCCCGTTCGGGCGAATTAATTCAGCCGGCCGGCACAACGGTGAATTCGTACTCTCCGGCTCCACTAACATTCCGCGCGTGGACACCAATCCCCTAGCTCGCCTGGCCCAGCTCGGTTTCCAGCTTCCCCCGGTGAGTCCGCCTAAGGGCACGTACATCCCGGCGGTGCGATCGAAGGACCTGGTCTTCGTGGCCGGACAAATTCCGATGCAGCACGGCGAGTTGATCCGGACCGGGAAAGTCGGCGACGACGTCACCGTCGCGCAGGCCCGGGAACTGACCGAGCGCTGCGTTCTCGCGGCACTGGCCGCCGTCCACGAGGAGGCCGGGCTCGACCGCGTGTCGCAAGTCGTCAAGATGGTCGGCTACGTCCGGTCGGCCAGGGATTTCACCGACCAGGCCAAGGTCATGGACGCGGCCAGCGAACTGCTGGTCGCCGTCTTCGGGGACGCCGGGCGGCATGCCCGGACCTCCATCGGAGTGTCCGAGCTGCCGCTGGGTTCGCCGGTCGAGGTTGAGCTCACGGTCGAGATCGGCGCCTGACGGCTACGACGACCGGACGGTCAGGAAAGCGGCACCGCCGTACCCGACACGCCGATGCCGTGAGCGTGATCCGCCGGCACCTGCACCCTGATCACGCTCGGCCGACCCATATCCGTGCCCTGATGGATGGTCAGCGTCGCGGGCGCCGTCACAAGGCCTTCGTGGCGGAGATAGGCGCCGAATGCCGCGGCGGCGGCGCCGGTCGCCGGGTCCTCGTAGACGCCGCCCGGCGGGAAGGGATTGCGGGCGTGGAAAACGGTCGGCGATTCCCGCCACACCAGATCGACCGTCGTCCAGTCGTTCGCCGTCATGATCGCGGCCAGGCCGTCGAAGTCGTAGTCGAGGTCGGCCAGCCGGGCGCGCGTCGCCGCGGCGATGATCGGGTGCCAGGCCCCGGCGAAGGACAGCCGCGGCGGTAGCGCGGCGTCCAGCTCGTCGGCCGACCAGCGCAGGGCTCCCAGCAGGGCGGCCAAGTCCGATTCAGCGAGCTGACGCACCTGGGGAGGCACGCTGACCAGGGTCGCCGTGATCCGTCCGTCATCCCCGCGCGCGGTATCGACGGCGACCGGGCCGGAATTGGTCTCCAGGAGCAGATGTCCGACCCCGTGCCGGTTGGCGTACGCGACCGCCGTGGCGATCGTCGCATGGCCGCAGAACGGCACTTCGATCAGCGGGCTGAAATACCTGATGCGCAGTGATTCATCGGTGGCGCCGGTCACGAACGCCGTCTCCGAATAGCCCACCTGAGCGGCGATGGCCTGCATGGCGGCCTCGTCGCTCCCCGCGGCGTCGAGTACTACTCCAGCCGGATTACCGCCGTCTGGAGTAGTACTGAACGCTGCATATCGTTCGATCAACATGGGCTCAGGGTATCGAAGGCCCGACCCGCCTCGAGGAATTTCCAGAAATCGCCGGAAACCGCGCCGACGCGCGCGTGGCCGACCGTCATCCCCAGACGAACAACTCGCCGGTGTCCGCCAGGCCCATGGCGAAACCGAGGGCGATACGACGGGCGCCGTGGCTCGGCCGCACGGCGTGGAAGTGCCGAGGGTTGAACAGCATGGCCATGCCGACCTGCGGGGTGAGCTCGAACGACTCGGCGTCGCCGATCACCGTTTCGCCGTAGCCGTAGGAGTGCGGCAGCCGGTGCGCCTCGTCGGCCGGCTCCCAGGTGTGCCGCCAGACGACGGTCTCGCCGCCTCGCTCGGGAACGCTCAGGTAGCAGTTGAACGCGAATTGCGCCACCAGGTTCGCGTCAAGCAGTTTCCCGCCGAACTCACGCAACGCGTCGTCGAAGTGGACCTGGAAACCGCCGTTGGGCTCTCGTACGACGCCCGAGCCCACGGCCCGGCCGCCGTGCGTGCCGACCGCCACGCCTCCGGGCCACTGCTCGGCCAGAGCTTCTCGGCATACTGAGAAAGGGTCGAAAGGCAGCGCGAGTTCCGTCAAAGCCTTGAGGCTTAAGTCAAGCGCCGACCAGTAGCTCTCCGCGATCCGGCCGCCGACGTTGTGGTCGCTGACACCGGTGCCGAAACGCATGACCCGTGGGTAAACCCGGTCCGGGTCGTAGGAGTCGAAGCTGACCGTCTCCAGCGCCGCCAGCGTCCGTTCGCAGAACCATGACGGTACGAAATCAGGGACCTGTATCGCGGCGATCCGCCCCGCCACCAGGTCGCCGAGCAGGTCACGACTGAATTTCGGCGCCGTGACCGGCTGGAAGAAGGGATCGTGTGCTGAGACAGGCTTCATGTCCCCGCCGTCCTGTCTGAGATGCCGGCCGAGCGTAATATTCCCCGGGCATCGCGGGTAAAACGGCGAATTCAGGCGGGGCGCGGCTCAACGCACGTTGCCCGCCCGGAAAATGGTCTTCGCGGCCAGTTCCAGGGCGACCCGGTCCCGTTCGAGCGATTCCCGGACGATGCGCTGTGCGGCCGCCATACGTTGCAGTTCGGCGTCCTCGCGTTCCTCCGCCCCTGATGGCCGGGCGTCCTGGTCGCTGCCCTTCCGAAACCACCACCTGTTCGACATGTCCTCTTTCTCCCGTTTCACCCTGGAGCGTCGGCCGACAACTAAGAGTAGCCGCCCGAGCGCCCGCCTCCAGCCCTCTTTCGACACTTTCACACGTCCGGGTTCTTGGTGATAGCAGCGATCGTGCTCTGTAAGGTCTCGCGCGTACTCTTCGTGAGTGGATGTTCCGATCCGAATTCGCGGTCCTCCTCAAGGACCAGTTCCTCCAGGGCGGTGACCGCCTCCTCCAGCCGACCCTGCGCCACCATGGTCAGGCACAGGACGTGGCGTTGGGCCAGGACGCGCGGCGAGCGCGGCCGGTCCACCAGCGCGATCGCCTCGCGGATCACCTGTTCGGCGTCATCGGCCCGGCCCTCGCTCAGCAGCGCCCGGGCCCGGGTCTGGTGCAGGAAGAGCACCTCGTTGTCGGAATCCGGCAGGCCCCGCTTGCTCAGGTCGAGGACCTCCCGACACATCTTCTCGGCCTCTTCGCCGCGGCCGAGGCCGAGCAGCGTGCGGGCGAGCGTATGCCACACGGTGATCACGTCGCGGTGCGCGGGCTGGTCCCGGTGGATCAGCTTCTCGGCCCGCAGGATCTTCTGGAGTTCCGGCTCGGCGTACGCCCAGCCACCCTGTTCCAAGACAACCTTGACGACTTTGTGCCGGGTGGCCCAGGTGTCCGGATGGTTGACCCCCAGCACGCGCTCGCGTTCCGTGACCAGGCGCCGTAACTGCTCCTCAGCCGCGGCATAGTCGCCCCGCTCGATCGCCAGCCGGCCGCGCTCGTGGCGCAAGGCGAGAATCACCTCTGCGTCGGTGGCGAAACCGTACGTGTCGCAGGAGTCGATCAGCGGGTGGAGCAGTTCGGCGGCGGACTCGAAATATCCCGCGGCGATCATGTAGCGGGCGGCGCGCCTGGCCTGTCTGAGCGCCGCCTCGACCAGGCCGCGGTCGTAGCGGGCCTGGGCCGGCACGGTGGTGACGTTCTTGGCGAGAGTGGCCACGTGCGGCCAGACCGCCGCCCACACCGCCCAGCTTTCGGGCAGGTCGGGGTCCAGGTTCTCGGTGGCGTCCTCGAGCATGTGCAGGATCGTGGCGTGGTAGTCCTCGCCGCGGTCGCCGGCCAGGGCCTCCTCGCGAAAAGCCATGTGGGCGAACGGATGCAGCTCCAGACGCCGACGCAGCGGATCCCGGTGGTCGCCCCGGATGGACAGGGTGACCAGTCCGGCATTGGCCAAGGACTGCACGGCCGAGCTCAGTTGCTCGATCGGGACGCCCGTGAACAGCGCGGAACTCGCGAGCCGCTCGGGATGGACGAGCAGATCATAAGGAACCTGGGAGCGGTCCATACAGGCCAGGATCTTCAGCAGTTGGGCCGCGGCGAGGTCGTCACGGTCGATCAGAGCCTGGGCCGACATGTTGAACGAGCTTCTCAGGCTCCGCAGTACCGGGTCCGACGCGGACTGCGGCAGCCGGCGCTCCAGGCTGGCGACCGCCTCACGGTAGCTGTCGAAGTCACGCCCGCGGTAGTCGGCGAGATCGGCGCCGCCGGTCACAGACTTCAGATACGTGGCGGCGTTCATCAGGGACTGCGGTATCCCGCCAAGCTCGCGGGAGAGCTTCTTCGCCGCCTCGAAGGTGCCGGCCGTTTCGTCGACGTGGTCCCGGATCATCGAGGCGCCGTCCTCGTCGCGCAAGGGCTGCACCTCGTGCACCTCGCAGTGCGGCCCCCACATCTGGTGGCTGATGACGTGGCTGGTGACCACGACCCGCCCTTTGTCAGTACTAGGAGAACGCAGCCAGCCTTGCAGCAGCAAGACTCCGCCCTCGACCGGCCCCAACGCGTCGGGGTTGTTGGCGTTGTCGAACACGAGGAGCCAGTTGTCGGTCCGCTGTTCCAGGTACCGCCAGACGATGTCAGCAGCCTGCCTCTCGTTCTGCTGCGCGGAGAGTATCTCGACATACGGGATGTCCAGACGATGCGCGAGCTCGAACATGTCCGTGCCCGCGTGATCCGCCTGGATCCACCACACGTCCCACTTCGCCGCCTCCAGCCTGCGCGCCAACTCCAGTGCCACGCACGTCTTGCCGACGCCCTGGAGACCCGCCAGGACATGGACCCGCTTCGAACTTTTCTCAGACAACGAATGGATGAGCTCGTCCCGGCCGCGCACACGAGGAGGGTGCAGGTGAGTGGGCACGCTCACGGAATTCTGCCGGTTCGGATCCTCCGTGGGCGGTGGCACCCGCGCGGACGACGCCTCACCCGCGCCCGCGCCCGCGCCCGTACCCTCCGGATCCGGATCGTCGCCGCCGCCAGACCCGGCCCCGTCCACCGACAACGAAGGCGCGAGCAGGGCGTTGCGAACGATGGTGTACGAGGGCGAACTCTGATCCTCCGGTCGTATGACGCTGTAGTGATCTCCGGGAACGACGTACTTGGTCGGGAAAACGCCCGTCGCGACGTAGTCGGGAACGACGTTGTCGGATGACGCGCCGCACGCGATGACCGGAATCGGGTACGAGTTATGCGTCGCCCTACGGGCATTGACGACCGAGAGCAGCACAGTTCGCTGAGCCTCGATCACACCGCGGTCCAGCGGGCGTAACTGCTTCTCCTGAGCGTTCCTGCCCCCGAAGAACACCCGCCTCAGGCTCAGAAAGAACGCCGACCCCGAATTCGGGCACGAAAACATCACGATCGACTTGATCCGGCTCAGCTGAGCGGCTGCCGCCTCGCTGATCACCCGATGCAGCATCCGCTGAACGACCAGACCGCCCTGGCTGTGCGTCACGATGACGATCGAATTCTCGTCGCGCAGATCGGAAGTAAGGAACGTGCGAAACTGCTCGGCGATCGTGTCCAGTTCGGGAATCCGCCGATCCGGCCGCAGCCGCACCTTGGGCGTCGAGTACTCGAACGGATGAATCCGCACGTCACCGAGCTCGGAGTCGCTCTGCAACACCTTGGTGAACTCGTCCCAGGCCTCAGGGCCGGAGAACAGTCCATGCACGACCACCAGACACTGAGCCGGCGCCGGCATATTCCCCCTAAGTCTCACGTCGCGGCGCCACCCCGGAAACCCGGGGCCGCCACTATCGCAAGGTTCGAAGGTTCCACTATATAATCCTGCGCTCCGTAACCGCAACACTCCACGACGTGATCGAATTCCCGATCCCGAACCCGCCCACGCAAGCTCCCCCGAGTTTCCGCGTCATACCAGCAGCTCGCATTGATCTAGGTTGTCTGCGCTATGCACTCAACAGAGAAGCAGCCCGGCCCCGTATGAGAGGCCGGGCCAGGGTCAACGAGAGTCCTCGATCAACGCGCGGCGACGAGGTCCGCGAACGCGTCGGCGATTTGCTCGTAGCCGGTCTTGTTGGCGTGGATGTTGGGGCCGACCGGTGCGGGGGCGCACATCCAGGTCCACTGGCACACTCGCGCGACGTTCAGGGGCACTTGCAGGGTGGGGGTGAGCTGGACGAGCGGGGTGAACTGCGTGCTCTGGAAGGCGCCGGAGACGTCGGCGACGCGGATGCCGAATGCGTCGTAGGCCTGCTCCAGGAGGCCATTGAGTTGCGCCTGCAACTGCACCGACGCGATTGCCTGCTGCTGGCCAGCGGGACCGCTGAGCCAGAGTGCGAGGAAGGGGTTGTAGTAGTTCATTGCGGCGAACTCGACGCGCTTGCCTGCGGCTGCCGTGAGCGCGCCGAGGATCTTGGGCAGGTCAGCAGCCGCGGTTCTGAGGCCGGACGCGACGCACGCGATGTTGATTCCTGACGCGGTCGCGCAGCCGTCTACGTTGTTCGCGCCGATGTCGAGGGTGACCAGGATGCGCGCGTGGGGGTGATCGGTGAGGAACGTGACCGCGGCGTCCACCTGATCGGTGTAGCTGTGCGGGAACGGGCAGCCGCCGACCAGCATCGTGGTGGTCGTTTCGCCGGGGCAACCCAGGTCCACGAACGTCAAGTGCCGATTACGCTCACGCAGACGCTGGGCTAGGTCGTCGGCATAACCCTGCGGGGTCGGCAGACTGACGCCGGCTGCGTTCGGCTGCACGCCCACGGCGAGCGAGTCGCCGAGCGCGAGGTAGTAGTCGAACCTCTCGAGGCGCCAATCGCGGTCACCGACACGGTCACGGTCGCCATCACGGTCACCGCCGTGGTCGGGCGTGATCGTCGCCGCGTACGCCATATACGCCGCGTCTGCCGTGTCTGCTGCGTTCGTACTGACGGTGGCCGTCCCGGCTGCGCTCTGTCCGGCCGCCGCCGGACCGCCGACCGCGAGTGCGGCCACGAGTATGCCGGTGAGCGCGATGAATCGCCGATGATTCACGGCTGCCTTCTCCTCAGTCCCTGATGCCCGAACAAGCGCCCGGTGGCGCCCACGTGAAGCGCAGGTTACTGGCAAGTATCAGGCAGGGGAATAGCAGCCAGACGGTGCCGTCGGAGGCGAGAGCAGGCGAGCACGACGGTGTCGGGGTCGGTGTCAGTGTCGGAGTCGAAGTCGAAGTCGAAGTCGGCGCCGAGCCCACGAGGCTGAACGCGATCTGCGTCTAGGCGATGTCCGAGCAGGTCCCTTCCGTCGCGGGCGCGGGGCGCCGGACCGGCTTCCGCGCGGCGCCGGTGCTTCGTCCACGGTGCATGTTGCCACCGTAGCAATACCGTGTCACAGTGTTTGCAGACGTCCGTCGCACTCGGCCACGTATACACGGCCCAGGAT
>JBKOWZ010000003.1:0-21420 GCA_046724665.1 Actinomycetota bacterium | reverse complement strand
CGGACGGCCTGGAACAGGCCACCCGCCGCACCGTCGCCGACCTGCGCGCGCGCCGCTACGCCGCGGCCGGGGTACGCCGGGTCGCCGACCTGTGCTGCGGGATCGGCGGCGACGCGCTCGCCTTCGCCGCCGCCGGGCTTGAGGTGCTCGCGGTCGATCGCGACCCGCTGGCGTGCGCGGTGGCCGAGGCGAACGTCCGGGCCGCCGGATTCGCCGACCGGGTCCAGGTGCTGCGAGCCGAGGTCGCGAAAGTTGCACAGGACTCGCTCGGTCACCACCACGGCTGCGACGCGGTCTTCCTCGACCCGGCCCGGCGCACCGAGCGCGGCCGGGTGTTCGATCCGGCCGGGTACTCGCCGCCGTGGAGCTTCGCCCTCGGCTTGGCCGACCGGGTCGCGGCGGCCGGGTTCAAGGCCGCGCCGGGGCTGCCGCACGACCAGATCCCCGACGCCGCCGAGGCCGAGTGGGTGTCCGACCACGGCGAGGTGAAGGAAGCAGGGATCTACTTCGGCCCGCTCGCCGGCATCGCACGCCGCGCGACACTGCTGCCAGGACCGCACACGCTCACCACTCGCGGCCTGTCCGACCCCGAGCCCGGGCCGGTGCGCCGCTACCTCTACGAGCCCGACGGCGCCGTGATCCGTGCCCGGCTCCTCGGCGAACTCGCCGAGGACCTCGACGCGGCGACCATCGACCCGACGATCGCGTACCTGAGCGGCGACCGGCTGTTGCCCACGCCGTTCGCCGCCGCGTACGAGATCACCGACGTGCTTGCGTTCAACGTGAAACGACTGCGTGCCCTGATCGCCGAGCGCGCGATCGGCACGCTCACCGTGAAGAAGCGCGGCGCCGACATCGACCCGGCCGCCCTGCGCAGACAACTGCGACCGAGCGGCCCGCACAGCGCCGTGCTGATCGTCACTCGCGTCCTCGGCGCGCATACCGCCTTGCTCGCGCAGCCTGCCCGGCCACCGCATGAGGCGCCTGCTTCGACGGCGTCATAAACGAGAAGTGCACCTGCGCCCCACCCAGCGGCGAGCGATCGACCGTGAGCGAGCCGCCGGTGCGCTCGGCCAGCCTGCGTACGATGTCCAGCCCCAGCCCGGTCGATCCCACGCGGCCGGAGCCCTCGCCGCGCCGCAGCGCGCGGTCCGGCTCGTCGAGGCCCGGCCCCGCGTCGTCAACGAGCACTGACACCGAATCCCGGCCCTGATGCACGGTCACCTGGAAAGCCGTGCCCTCGGGAGTGTGCCGGAACACGTTGCCCAGCACGGCGTCCAGCGCCGCGGCCAGCTCGGGCGCGGCCACCGGCACCGGCGCCGGGCCCGAGGCGCCGACCAGGTGCCACGGCCGCTCCTGGTCCTCGGCCAGTGCCGACCAGAACGCCATCCGCTCGGCCACCACCGCGGCGAGGTCGCAGGAGCCCGCGTTGCCCGTGCCACCGCGCGCGGCCCGGATGATCTGATCCACCTCCTGCTCCAGCTTCGCCACTGCTTCCCGCGTGGATGCAGCGGCCGGGGCGTCGCCGAGCGCCTGCGCGTTGAGCCGCAGCGCGGTCAGCGGCGTGCGCAGCCGGTGCGAGAGGTCCGCGACCAGTTCGCGCTCGGCGGCGAGCAGCTGTACCACGCGGTCGGCCATCGCGTTGAACGCGTCGCCCGCCTCGCGCAGCTCGTTCGGCCCGTCGGCCGTGACGCGCACCGCCGTGTCGCCGTCCCCGAGCTTGCGCGAGGCCTGCGCGAGGTGCCTGGCCGCGCCGACGACCCGCGTCGCCAGCCGGTCGGCGACCAGCGTCGAGCCGGCGACCAGCAGCACCGCGACGCCGCTGAGGATCAGCCAGCCGCGCAGCACGCCGTGGCGGGTCTCGGCGGAGTCGATGAAGACCTCGATCAAGGTCATCCGGCCGCCGCCGACCACCTCAGGCTGTACGAGTACTGATCCGCCCGGCACGGCCAGCGTCTGCGCGCGCGCCTGCGCCGCGACCGCGTCCAGCCGCCCGGCGCTCGTGTGGCTGGTGCCGAGCTCGACGCCGTCGGGCAGCCGCAGCGCGATGTTCTGCGCGCCCGACATCGTCTCCAGCGCGCCCAGCAGCTGCGTGCGGTCCGTGGTGACGGCGAGCAGCGGCTCGATCGCGGCGACGCGCGCCTGGGCGTCGGCGTAGGCGCGCTGCGCGGCGATGTGGTCGATGGCGAAGCCGAGCGGGATCAGGAAGGCGAGCGCGACCATGCTCGTGACGGCGAGGGCCACCCGCGCCAGCGCCCACCTCATCGGCCCCGCCCGATCACCGCGGGGGCGGTTCGCTCAGCCGGACCCCGACACCGCGCACCGTGTGCAGGTAGCGCGGCGCGCTGGCCCGCTCGCCGAGCTTGCGGCGCAGCCAGGACAGGTGCACGTCGATCGTCTGGTCGTCGCCGTAGGGCAGCTGCCACACCTCGGTCAGCAGCTCGCGCCGGGTGACCACCTCGCCGGGCCGCGCGGCCAGGTACGCCAGCAGGTCGAACTCGCGCCGGCTCAGGTCCAGCTCGCGGCCGTCCAGCCGCGCCTCGCGGCGCCGCGGATCGACCTCGAGCCCGCCGGTGCGCAGCGTCGCAGGGGCCTGCCCGGCACCGGACCGGCGCAGCAGCGCGGCGATGCGCGCGGCGAGGTGGCCACCGGAGAACGGCTTGACCAGGTAGTCGTCCGCGCCCGCGTTCAGCAGCCTGATGATCTCGGACTCGTCGTCGCGGGCGGTCGCGATGATCACCGGGACCCCGGTGACGGCGCGCAGCATCTTCAGCGTCTCGGAGCCGTCCAGGTCCGGCAGCCCGAGGTCGAGCACGATGATGTCGCCGGGGTCGCGGGCGGCCTCGCGCAGCGCGGCCAGCGCGGTCCCGGCGCTGCGCACCGCGTGCCCGAACCCGGTCAGCTGGTGGATGACCGCGGAACGGACGTCGGGATCGTCTTCGACCAGGAGCACGTTCGCCATAGGGTGGCACCGTAATCCATGGCAGGTGGAGAGGGAACCGGTGCCGGGCGGTCCGAGCGGTGCGAGTGCCACACGCGGCAGCGGCAGGCGTGCACTGGCGCTCGCGGCGTGGGCCGGGGTGACCGCGGTCGCCTGCGCCGTCGTCTGGCTCGGCGTGGACTCGGTGCTCATCCCGGCGGCCGAGACGCCTCCCGCGGTACTCGCGGCCGGTGCCGACACCGCAGCGGCGCGAACCGCCTCCAGGTCGCCCGCCGCGTCGCCCACACCGCGCCCGGACCCGAGCCCCTCCGCGCACGCACCCGCGCCGTTACCGTCCCCGAGCGTGTCCACGCCGCGATCCGGCTCGCCGTCGCCGTCCGTGACACCGTCGCCGACCAGCTCGCTCGCGAGGTACGCGACCGCCGGTGGCGTCGTCGTGCTCGCCGTCAGCGCGCACAGCGTGAGCCTCGTCTCGGCGACCCCGGCCGCCGGGTACTCGGTGCAGAACTGGTCCGCCACCGGCTGGCTGCGCGTCGATTTCAGCCAGGGCTCGACCACGTACTCGGTGTTCGCCACGTGGAACGGCTACTCCCCACAGGTTCAAGTCGTCGGCCCGAGCCCCAGCGCCTGATTCGGCCGGCCGACCCGCCGCGTTTCGGGCCCCATCTCATCACCCGCGCATCCCCCGTCGAACCCCGCGCGGTCGGCGCGGCGTGCCCCCGAGCCGGTCTTAGGGCGAGCTTAATGATCGAAGGCTGTCAGCGGATCAGCAGTTCACGCACCCTTCTCCTCGTGCTCCCGCAGCCAGCTCTCGGCGACGATCCGGGAGACGCGCCCGCGCTCCCAGCACACCCGGCAGCCCACTCGGGCGTGCGAGCCGACCGGTACGACGTGGCCGGAACCGTCGCAGGCGGGGCACCGCACGATGATCTTCTTCGGCAGCGGGCCGTTGCGGGCTCCCTCATGATCGATGCTCATGACGCTGGCTTTCCTTCCCCTGAGGACAGCGTTACCGACAGGCCGAAGCGACGTTGGTGCGGCGTCGCGACGGCGTTGGCGCGAGGCCCGGACGGGTGAAGAGCGCATAACAAGATGTCGAGATCGACGCGTCGCACTGCGATGGCTGCTACATTGAGCCTCATGCCCGCACCTGGCAAGTGCCAAACGGTAGTGACAAGTGAACGTGCGGTGAGCACTTGCCGCGCGGCCGAGGGCGCACGCCCCCTTCAGCCGCGGATGCGCCCCGGGGCGGTCCCGCGTGGCTGAACGCGCCCGCCCGACACTGCCCACGCCGGACCGCATCCAGCTCGGCGTGGAACTGCGCCACCTGCGCGAGGCTGTCGGCAAGACCATCGATCAGGTCTCCCGTGACCTGTCCGCGCAACTCGGCCCGGGCTTCTCGCCGACCAAGCTGAGCCGCCTGGAAACGGGCAAGCGCCCCGCGAGCCAGCGCGACGTGCGCGACCTGTGCATCTACTACGGCGCGTCAGAAGCCGAACTCAACCGCCTGGTCGAGATGGCGAAAGCCAGCCGGATCCAGAACCGCTGGCAGGGCCTGACCGAGGCGTACGCCGAATACATGGCACTGGAGCAGATCGCCGGCGGCGTGCGCACCTTCGAGGCGATGCTCGTCCCCGGCCTGTTGCAGACCGCTGATTATTCGCGGGCAGTCGCCGTCGGCAACGCCTTCGAGCAGACAGGCGTGGAGGACGAGGGGGCGGACGTCGAGATCAAGATCGGCGTGCGGCTCGCCAGGCAGCAGCGCCTTTCTGCCGACTACGCCGACCCGCCGATGAAGCTCCACGCGATCATGGACGAGAACGTCATTCGCCGTGGAGTCGGCGGCGCCGACGTGATGGCGGCTCAGCTGCGGCATATCGAAGAGGTCTCACGGTCGCCGAACGTCGTCATCCAGGTGGTCCCGATCTCCCGGGGCGCCTACCCAGGACTCGAATCCGGGGGATTTTCCATCCTCGAGTTCGCACCCGGAGTACATACACAGGACCATGTGTGCTTCCTCGAGAGCACCATCGGGGCAGTCTGGGCGGACCGCGAGGCCGAGCGTCTTCGCATCGTGCGCGTATTCGACTACATGGAGCAGATAGCGCTCACCCCGTCGCAGACGCGCGACCTCCTCGTGACCGCCATTCGGGAGCTGACGGGGGAATAGGGCTTCCCGCGACTACGGCGGGAGGGACCGCCCCCGAGGGGCGGTCTTCACGGTGAAAGGAGCCAAGATTGTCCGACCACAGCGGCGCACGCCTCGTTTGGCGCAAGGCCAGCGCGAGCCAGACGAACGGAAACTGCGTCGAGGTTGCCGCGCTGCCCGGTGGAGGCGTAGCCGTGCGTGACAGCAAGGATCCCGAAGGACCGATGCTGCGGTTCACCGCGGCCGAGTGGTCCGCCTTCGCTGACGGAATGGCCGCCGGCGAGTTCGACCTGGCCCACTAGAGCCTGTTTCAAAAGTAGCGTCGGTGAGGGCGTGCCGTCTGGCGCGTGCGATCGCTAGGCGGAGGCACGCCCCCATACCGGGGTATGGGGGCGTGCCGACAACGCGGCGAGCGTGCGTGACAGGCGACACGACCCCGACGGGACTCTTGAAACAGGCTCTAGGCCTAGCGGTGGCCGGCGTCGTGCGGATCCCGACCGGGTCCAGCGTCGCCGGCCTTCTCTGCGTCGTACGTCCCGATCGGGGTCGCGGTGCGCTCGGCGCGAGCGGTACCCCAGTCGTACAGAGCCTGGAGGACCGGCGCCAGACTCCATCCCTCGTCGGTGAGGCGGTACTCCACGTGCGCGGGCTTGGTGTCGTATTCGATCCGTTCGACGAGCCCGTCCTCCTGTAACTCGCGCAACCGCTGCGCGAGCATCTTCTCGCTCATGTCGGGGACGAGGCGGCGCAATTCACCGTAGCGGTGCACCCCCTCCTTCAGGTGGGCCAGGATGACCGGGCGCCACTTGCCGCCGATCACGTCGACCGCGAGTTCGACCGCGCAGTGGTATCGCTTGCTCATCTCATCCCAGCTCATCTCGTCGCTCGTCCCGTCCTGGCTCGTCCCGCGTGCTTACCAAAAGGTAGGTACTTGATTGCCGCCAGCGGGCATGTTGGGGTGTGCCTATGGTCATCGAGTACATCAGATATCGCCTTCCGCCGGAGCGCGAGGACGGCTTCGTCGCCGCGTACGAGCGCGCGGCCTCGGCGCTGCGGGCCGCGCCGGAGTGCGTCGACTTCGAGCTCAGCCGCTGCGTGGAGGACCAGGCCGACTACATCCTGCGCATCACCTGGAGCTCCGTCGCGGCGCATCTGGAGGGCTTCCGCGGCGGTCCGGTGTTCGGGGAGTTCTTCGCAGCGGTGCGGCCTTACGTCGCCGACATAGCGGAGATGCGGCACTACGGGCCGACCACGGTTCACGGGGCGGGCGGCGCGGCCCCGCCGAGTCTGTACGAGTGGGCCGGGGGCACCGAGTCCTTCATCAGGCTCTGCGACGCCTTCTATCGGCTCGTGTTGGCGGACGATCTGCTGGCTCCGATGTTCGCCTCCATGGACGCGCAGCACGTACGTTATGTCGCGTTGTGGCTCGCGGAGGTATTCGGCGGTCCGGCCGCCTATTCCGAGCAGCGCGGGGGGTACGGGCCGATGGTCGAGCGGCATGTCGGCCGGGGGATCACCGAGCCGCAGCGCCGGCGCTGGTTCAGTTTGATGATGGACGCCGCCGACGAGGTCGGGCTGCCGCAGGACCCGGAGTTCCGCGCCGCGTTCGCGGGCTACATCGAGTGGGGCACCAGGCTCGCCTCGCTCAACTCGCAGCCCGGCGCGGACGTCGTCCGCAGCGCGCCGGTGCCCAAGTGGGGATGGGGAGTCGCGCCGCCGTATCAGGGCTGAACGATGGCCCGAGATCGGTACCGCTCGGTGTCTGATCGGTATCGGGGTCAACGGCGACCGCGCACCGCGGACTACGTGCACGGCCGCTTCGGCTGACGGCACGGCAGAAGCCGGGCGCGCCGCGTGGACGTGCCCGGCTTCCGAGCTGCCGACGCCGTGGCGTCAGTGGCTCATCGACGCGTGCTGCTTCGCCTTGGCCGGCTTGTGCGCCGACGGCTTCGGCTTGGCCGGCATCTCGGAGGTCATGTCGTTCACCGTCGCCTCCGCCGCGTTGCGCTTGATCGACTCGATGCCGCTCATCGCCGCCGACTTGGAGGCGTACGCCTCGCCGACTGCGATGATCTCCCCGCTGCCCGACTTCAGACGGAATCGGTACTTGCCCGCCGCATCGGTGTAGAGCTCGAACTTCCCGGCCATACCCGTGTCCTTTCTGCTCGCGTGAGCGATGACAGATCGAGACTCACCGCTCGGCGGCGGGCGCGCATCGCGGGAAGTCCATTCGGGGTACGGCCTTGCGGGCGGCCGGCGCGTGCGAGCGGGTGTACGCGGATGACCCGACACGCGGCGAGCGTGCGTGACGAGCGGCGCGACCCCCGACGGGGACTTTTGGAGCAGGCTCAGATAGCGGTCACCGTCAGGGTCGCGGTGTACGTGCCCGCGTGCGTCCACTCACGCTCTTGACACGGCTGTAACGCAAGTGTTCACTGTCGCGTTGGAGAGCGCTCTCCGGGGTCGCGGGGAGCGCCCACGCCGCATCCACATCCGCATCCACATCCACCACGCAGGCTGCACGGCCGAAAACGCTCATCGCCGGAATCGTTTACGGACCTGATGGCCCGTAGCTTCGCACCCGGCGCTGGAGCCCCCTGCCGAGTTCGACGAGCCAGGAAGGCACGACGGAAGATGATCAGACCACGATGGCGCCGCGGTCTGGCGGTCGCGATCACAGCGCTCGGCCTCGTCGCCGGGTCCGCGGTGACCGCGAGCGCGGCGACCGACGGCCGCGGCGTCGGCCTCGGGCTGCCGAAGACCGGCGGCGACCTCGGTGCCAATGTGATCGTGTTCGACCCGGGCATGTCCCAGGCCTCGATCCAGAGCACCCTGGACACGATCGCGAGGCAGCAGGTGCCCAACCAGTTCGGCACCGAGCGCTACGCCCTGCTGTTCAAGCCCGGCGTGTACGGCTCCGCGGCGAACCCGCTGATCTTCGAGGTCGGCTTCTACACCCAGGTGGCCGGCCTCGGGCAGAACCCCGACCAGACGGTGATCAACGGCTCGGTCGATGTCTACAACCAGTGCCTCGCGCCGGACAACTGCATCGCCCTGGTCAACTTCTGGCGCTCGATGTCGAACCTGACCGTCAACGTGGCCGGACAGTCCGGCTGCAAGGGCAACACCGAGTTCTGGGCCGTCTCGCAGGCCGCGCCGATGCGCCGGGTGATCGTCAACGGCCTGGTGAGCCTGATGGACTACTGCGACGGCTCGCCGGCCTACGCCAGCGGCGGATTCATCGCCGACTCGCGGTTCACCGGCAGCACGGTCATCAACGGCTCGCAGCAGCAGTTCATCACCCGCAACAGCGACCTGGACGGCTGGAGCAACGGCGTCTGGAACCAGGTGTTCTGCGGTGACAACGGCGCCCCGGCGCAGAGCTTCGCCGAGAACTCCGGCCACAGCGGCGGTCCGCAGCCATACACCACGCTGGTCACCTGCCCGGTGACTCAGGAAGCTCCGTACCTCTACCTCGACTCGGCCGGCCGGTACCGGGTGTTCGTGCCCTCGCCGCAGAAGAACTCGAGCGGCCCGACCTGGGCCTCCGGCAGCACGCCGGGCACCTCGCTGCCGCTCAGTTCGTTCTACGTGGTCAACCCGTCCAGCACGGTCGAGCAGATCAACCTCGCGCTCGCCCTCGGCGACAACCTGCTGTTCACCCCGGGCGTCTACCAGGTCCCGCGGACCATCCACGTGCTGCACCCGGACACCAAGATCGTCGGCCTCGGCTTCCCGACCCTGGTGCCGACCAACGGCAACGTGACGATGGACACCGCCGGCTTCGGCGGGATCGGCCTGTCCGGGCTGATCTTCGACGCCGGCCCGAAGAGGTCCGCGGCGCTGCTCGAACTGGGCTGGAAGGGCTTCCCGCTCAGCAACGCGGACGACCCGGTGGCCGTGCACGACGTGTTCTTCCGCGTCGGCGGCGCGACCGCGGGCTCCGTGGACACCGCGTTCATCGACAACAGCAACGACTCCATCCTCGACGACGTGTGGATCTGGCGCGCGGACCACGGCGCCGGCGCCGGCGTCTGGAGCGGCGACCAGAGCGACACCGGCCTCGTCGTCAACGGCGACCGGGTGACCAGCTACGGCCTCGCGGTCGAGCACTTCCAGAAGACCGAGACGGTCTGGAACGGCCAGGACGGCGAGGTCGTCTTCTACCAGAATGAGAACCCGTACGAGGTGCCCGGCCAGGACGCCTGGATGGCGAGCCCGACGCAGAAGGGCTATCCGGCCTTCACCGTCTCGCCGAAGGTCAAGACCTTCCAGGGCTACGGCATGGGCAGCTACTGCTTCTTCAACCAGGGCGTGGACATCCACAACGCCATGGCGTTCCAGGCCCCGAACACGCCCGGCGTGCAGTTCCACGACATCATGACCGTGTTCCTCACCGCCTCCGGCGGCATCGACTCGGTGATCAACGGCACCGGTCCGGCGGCCAACTCGTCCACCGGCGGGCCGGCCAACGTGGTCTCGTACCCGTAGGGCCGCAAGTCACAGGGCAGACACAGGGGCGCCGTCCGGTCATCGTGACCGGCGGCGCCCCAGACCCGGAGCCACAGCGTCGTGGTCCGGGACCGGTTGTTCCAGCGCAGGTCATGATGATGAGGACACGGAACGATCACTACGCGTCGCGCTGCGAGACCTTGCTCATCCGCGCCGTGGCGACCACGACCGCCAGGGCCACCGCGAGGAAGATCGCGGCACCGGTCTGCACGGCCGAGATCGCGTGGGCGAGGTTCTGCTTCGCGGCGAGCGCCGGGGCGACGCCCGCGGCCGGGTGGTTCGCCGCGTTGCGGCTCACCGTGCCGAACACGGTGACCAGGACCGCCAGGCCGACCGAGCCGCCCACCTGGTGGAAGGCGTTCACCAGCCCCGAGGCCGCGCCGCTGTCCTCCTGGCGCACCCCGGCGATGCCGGAGGAGGTGAGCGGGACGAACGCCATCCCCATCCCGATGCCGAGCAGGATCATCGGCAGCGCGACCTGCGGGAAGTACTGCGTGTCCGCCGACAGTTCGCGGCTCCACACCATCCCGCCCAGCGCGATCAGCAGGCCGAGCACCAGCAGCCTTGCGCTGCCCAGGCGCCCGGCGAACCTCGGCACCATCCGCGAGGTCGCGAACAGCACGGCCGTCATCGGCAGGAACGCGAATCCGGCCTTCAGCGGGCTGTAGCCGAGCACGCCCTGGAGGAACTGGGTCTGGAAGAAGAAGAACGCGAACATGCCGCCGACGGTGAACAGCCGCGCGACGTACGCCCCGGACCGCTCCCAGCTGGCGAACAGCCGCAGCGGCAGGATCGGCTGCTCGGCGCGCAGCTCGCGCAGGACGAACCCGGCCAGCAGCACCAGCGCGGCGGCGAAGGAGGCCAGCGTCTCGCGGTCGGTCCAGCTCGCGGACCCGGCCCGCACGAAGCCGTAGACGAGCGCGGTCATGCCGAGCGTGGAGCTGATCGCCCCGGCCAGGTCGAAGCGGCCCGGGTTGCGCTCGGTCTCCGGCAGGTGGCGCGGGGCCAGCAGCACCAGCGCGATGCCGATCGGCACGTTGATGAACAGTCCCCAGCGCCAGGAGAGCAGGTCGGTCAGCAGTCCGCCGAGCACCACGCCGACGCTCGCGCCGCCGCTGGACGCGGCCGCGTAGAGCGAGATCGCGCGCACCCGCTCGCGCGGCTCGCGGAAACTCATCATCAGCAGGGCGAGCGTGGACGGCGCGGCGATGGCGGCGGCCACGCCCTGCACGGCGCGCGCGGTCAGCAGCAGCGGCCCGTTCGGGGCGAGCCCGCCGAGCAGCGAGGCGAGGGTGAAGGCGGCGATTCCGGCCATGTAGACCCGCCGCCGGCCGAGGATGTCGCCGACGCGGGCGCCGAACAGCAGCAGCCCGCCGAAGGCGAGGGTATAAGCGTTCTGTACCCACGACAGGCCGGCCGCGGAGAAGTGGAACGCGTCGCGGATGCTGGGCAGCGCGGTGATGACCACCGACGCGTCCAGCACGATCATCAGCTGGCTGGTCAGGATGATGGCCAGGACCAGCGGCGACGGGGTGGACGAGGAGGTACCCGGCGATGGCCCGGCGGCGGCCCGGCGCGGCGGGGCAGGGTTAAGTACGGACGAGGAAGATGGCATGATACGGCGAGCCTTTCGAAGGGAGCTCGACGGGTGTTAAAGTGGAGGCGCCCTCCAGAACTATATGGAGGTTGCCTCCGTTTGGCAAGCCGAAACCGGCCGTAAAGGAGTGCGGGGCCATGACCAGCGTCGAGACGGTGAGCACGATCACCGCGCGGCGTCCGAAGCGCTCGGACGCCCGGCGCAACTACGAGAAGCTGCTGGCGGTGGCGCGTGACGCGTTCACCGAGAACAGCTCCGTGACGCTCGAAGAGATCGCGCGGCGCGCGCAGGTCGGCATCGGGACGCTCTACCGGCACTTCCCGAATCGGCCCGTGCTGCTCGAAAGCATCTACGTCGATCAGGTCGAGGAGCTGTGCAGCACGGCGCGCGACCTGAGTTCCACCCTGCCGCCGTGGGACGCGCTGGTCGCCTGGCTGCACCGGTACGTGCAGTACGTCGGCACGAAGCGGGCGCTTGCCGAGGAGCTTACCGCCTCGCTCGGACAGCCCTCCGCGGTGTTCCGCGGCTGCCGCGAGCTGCTGTTCGGCGAGGGCGAGCCGCTGCTGACGCGCGCCCAGGAAGCCGGAGTGGCTCGCCGGGACGCCAGCTTCGACGACGTGCTGCGGCTGGTCAGCGGGATCACCATGATGCACTTCGCCGAGCCCGGCCAGCTGGAGCGGGTCGTGAACATGGCCCTGGACGGACTGCGCGTCCGCTGAGACGGCGGCCTGCTCTTCCCGCTTGACCTTGACCCTGCGTCAACCTTCCACGATGGCTGCATGACACGAACAGCCATCTCGGCCACCGCGCTGAGCAAGTCCTTCGGCGAGAAGACGGTGCTCGGCGGCATCGATCTGAACGTCGCCGCGGGCACCGTCTTCGCCTTGCTCGGCCCGAACGGCGCCGGCAAGACGACCGTGGTCAGGATCCTGTCCACGCTGATCCGTGCCGACGCCGGCCAGGTGCGCGTCGCCGGGCACGACGTGGCGCGCGAGCCCGACGCCGTGCGCGCCGCGATCGGCGTGACCGGCCAGTTCTCCGCGGTGGACAACCTGCTCACCGGCGAGGAGAACCTCATCCTCATGGCGGACCTGCACCGGCTCGGCCGGGACGAGGGCCGCCGCCGCGCCGCCGGGCTGCTTGACCGGTTCGGGCTGGCCGACGCGGCGAAGAAGCTCGTCTCGACCTACTCCGGCGGGATGCGCCGCCGGCTCGACCTCGCGATGACGCTGATCGGCCGGCCGCGGGTGATCTTCCTGGACGAGCCGACCACCGGGCTCGACCCGCGCGGCCGCCGCGACCTGTGGGCGATCATCCGCGAGCTGGTCGCCGGCGGGGTCACGATCTTCCTGACCACGCAGTACCTCGAGGAGGCCGACCAGCTCGCCGACCGGATCGCCGTGCTCGACCACGGCCGGATCGTGGCCGAGGGCACCGCCGCGCAGCTCAAGCGCCTCGTCCCGGGCGGCCACATCAGCCTCCGGTTCGCCGGCGCGGATGCGCTCGACATCGCCGCGCGGAGCCTGGACGTGTCCGTGCAGGCGCGCGACGACGAGGCGTTCATGTTGCAGATCCCAAGCGACGGCGGTGTGCGCTCGCTGCGCGCACTGCTGGACCGGCTCGACTCCGCGGCGGTCGATGTCGAGGAACTGTCCGTGCACACGCCCGACTTGGATGACGTGTTCCTTGCCTTGACCGGCAGCAACGACAACCGCAGCGACGACAAGGCGAGGATCTGATGAGCAGTCTGACATACGCGGTCGCCGACTCCGCGACCATGCTGCGCCGCACGCTGCGGCACGCGATCCGCTACCCCGCGATGACCGTCGCGTCGCTCGGCATCCCGGTCATCCTGCTGCTCCTGTTCGTCGGGCTGCTCGGCCGCACCCTCGGCGCCGGCCTCGGCGCGGCGCACACGACCGGCGGCGGCAGCTACATCGACTACGCCGCGCCCGGGATCATCCTGCTCGGCGTGGCGTCGGGCTGCATGTCCACCGCGGTGGCCGTGTGCGTCGATATGACCGAGGGCATCATCGACCGGTTCCGCACGATGGCGATCTCCCGCGCCTCGCTGCTGACCGGGCACGTGCTGGCCTGCGTGATCCAGACGACGATCAGCACCGTGCTGGTGATCGGCGTCGCGGTGGCGATGGGGTGGCGGCCTACTGGCGGCGCGGTCGAGTGGCTGGCCGCGTTCGGACTGCTCGAACTGCTCATCTTCGCGCTCACCTGGCTGGCCGTGGCCATCGGCCTGGTGTCCAAGACGCCCGAGTCCGCCAGCAACTCGCCGATGTTGATCCAGTTCCTGCCGTTCCTCGGCAGCACCTTCGTGCCGACCGGCTCGATGCCGGCCGGGGTGCGCTGGTTCGCCGAGTACCAGCCGTTCACCCCGATCATCGAGACCGTCCGCGGCCTGCTGACCGGCACCCGGATCGGCAGCAACGGCCTGATCTCGGTCGCCTGGTGCCTGGGCACGCTGGTGCTCGGATACTGGTGGTCGCGGACGGTGTTCAAGCGGGACAGCACGCGGTAAGTGCCCGGCGGCAGGTGTCGGGAATCGAGCGGAATGGGGCCCGATGCTCACGATCAGCCAGCTCGCAGACTACGTCGGGGTCACCGTGCGCGCTGTGCGGCACTACCACCAGCGTGGCCTGCTCGCCGAGCCGGAGCGGGACGCCTCGGGCTACCGCCGGTACGACGCGCAGGCCGTCATCGACCTGATCCGGATCAAGACGCTGGCAGACGCCGGGGTGCCGCTGGCGCGGATCGAGGAGCTACTCGCCGCCGAGCCGGAGCAGTTCGCCGAGGCCGTCACCCGGATCGACCGCGACCTGGCCGCCAAGATCAGGGGTCTGAAGGAGTACCGCCGCCGCATCGCGCAGCTGGCCGGGGGAGAGCGGCTCTACCTGCCGCAGGAGGTCGTGGACTTCCTCGACCTGCTGCGCTCCCTCGGCGTTAGCGAGCGGACCGTGCGGTTGGAGCGCGACGGTTGGGTGATGCTGGCGGCGCGGTTCCCCGGCGCGGTATCCGGCTTCATCGCGGACAAGCGCGCGTATCTCGAAGACCCCGCGTTCCGGCGGTTCTACCTCGCCTACGACCACACGTACGACTGGGACGCCGACGATCCCCGGCTCGAAGCGCTCGCCGACGAGATGGTGACCTACTTCCAGCGCAACCGCCGTGAGTCCGACCGGCTGCATCTGGAATCGGATCCCGGCGTGCCGAACGACCCGGCGCTGGTCGAGGCGCTGCTCGCCGAGCACTTCAGCGGGCTCTCGCCGGCGTGGGCGCGTCTCAATGAGCTGGCCCGCAAGAAGTTCGCCGCCGAGGGCTGAGCGCGGCGGCGGCGCCGGCGTCTTAACAGACCTTCAACGACGGGGAATCTGTCGGCCGGACCATTGACCACTGTACTGGTCTAGTCCAATCTGATGCTCAAGTCCGGAGTTCGGCGCGCCCGGGCGTCAGTTCCGCGCGGTGCGGTGCAATCCGGTGCCGCGCTGCGCGGTCCGCACTCCGGAGGCATTCATGGCAGGTCCCTTCCCCGGCGCCCGGCCGCGACGCCGGGCGCTCGCCGCGGCGGGCGCCGCGATATCCGTCGTGCTGGCCACCGTCGGCGTCGTCGCGGCGACCGGCGGCGCCCAGGCGGCCACCGCCAATCTCGTGCAGAACCCCGGGTTCGAATCCGGCTCGCTCGCCCCCTGGACGTGTACCGGCGGCACCGGCTCGGTGGTGGCCAGTCCCGTGCACGCCGGCACCCACGCGCTGCTGGGCACGCCGACGAGCAGCGACAGCTCGCAGTGCTCGCAGACGATCAGCGTGCTGCCGAACTCGGCCTACACGCTGTCCGCGTGGGTCAACGGCTCGTACGTCTACATCGGCGAGACCGGCACAGGCACGTCCGACACCAGCACCTGGACGCCCGGTACCGGCGGCGCCTACTCGCAGCTCACCACCAACTTCACCACCGGCGCGAGCACGACCAGCGTGACCGTCTGGCTGCACGGCTGGTACGGCCAGCCCGCCTACTACGCCGACGACGTCTCGCTCACCGGCCCCGGTGGCGGCGGCACGCCGAGCGCCAGCCCGAGCACTGCCACCCCGAGTCCCAGCGCGTCACCGTCGAAGTCGCCGACACCGACGCCGACCCCGACTGGCGGCACCGGCACGTGTACCGCGCCGGCCTGGAACTCCACGACCGCGTACAACGGCGGCGCGGTGGTCTCGTACAACGGGCACCAGTGGACCGCGAAGTGGTGGACCCAGGGCGACATCCCGGGCAACAACGCGCAGAACGTGTGGACCGACAACGGCGCCTGCGGCGGGGGCAGCCCGAGTCCCAGCTCCAGCCCGTCGGCCAGCCCGAGCCCGACGCCGACCGGCACCGGCGGCGGCACCGGCAAGCACCTGCTGACCGGCTACTGGCAGGACTTCACCAACGGCGCGACCGTGCAGCGGCTGACCGACGTCAACACGCAGTACGACATCATCGCGGTGGCCTTCGCCAACGCCACCGGCACGCCGGGCCAGATCTCCTTCTCGGTTGACTCCGGCCTGTCCGGCGCGCTCGGCGGCTACTCCGACGCCCAGTTCAAGGCCGACATCGCCACCGAGCACGCGCGCGGCAAGAAGGTCGTCGTCTCGGTCGGCGGCCAGAACGGCACCATCTCGGTGAGCGACTCGGCCTCGGCGTCGAACTTCGCCAACAGCGCGAACTCGATCCTCAACACCTATGGGTTCGACGGGATCGACATCGACCTGGAGAACGGCGTCAACGCCACCTACATGGGACAGGCGCTGCACTCGCTGGCGAGCATGCACGGCGCCGGCTTCGTGCTGACGATGGCCCCGCAGACCATCGACATGCAGAGCACCGGCAACGCCTACTTCCAGCTGGCGCTGAACACCAGGGACATCCTGACCATCGTCAACATGCAGTACTACAACTCCGGCTCGATGCTCGGCTGCGACGGCCAGGTCTACTCGCAGGGCACCGAGAACTTCCTGACCGCGCTCGCCTGCATCCAGTTGCAGGGCGGCCTGAGCCCGAGCCAGGTCGGCCTCGGCGTGCCCGCCTCGACGAGCGCGGCGGGCGGCGGCTTCGTCAGCCCGAGCGTCGTCAACGCGGCGCTCGACTGCCTCGCCACCGGCGCCAACTGCGGCACGTTCAAGCCGCCGGCCAAGTGGCCGGGCATCGGCGGCGTGATGACCTGGTCCACGAACTGGGACGCCAGCGCGGGCAGCCAGATCGCCAACGTCATCGGTCCGCACCTGCACGCGATGCCGTAACAGCACCACAGGGACCCGGCGGTCCCGGGCGCATCCGATCGCGTCCGGGCCGCCGGGACTCTTAACCCTGAGGCGCGTAGACGATCCCCTTGGACGACGAGCGGCTGGCCGGGCCGAGATGCACGACGTACCACTCGCCGCGCCACGAGATCAGCGAGTAGATGCCGAACGAGGCGGTGTGCCCGCCGATGCGGTACTTCAGCCGCGTGCCGTACACCCGGTAGTACGAACCCTTGTTGTACTCGATGCCCGGGGTGATCCACTGCGCCTGGCTGCGGGGCACGGTGACCGAGACGAACTGCGCCGAGTCCGCGTTCGAGCCGAGCAGGTCGTGCGCGGCCTGGATGTCGAGCCCGTACAGGGCGATCAGCCGGTTCTGATAGTCGTCCGCCGGGTTCGAGATCGCCTTGACCTGGAGATACGCGGACTTCGGGAAGAAGAACGGCAGCGCGAGCGAGGGGTCGTTCTGCACGATCGCCTGCCAGAGGCCCTGCACACCGGCCTGGAACGCCGCGTCGTCGGAGCGCGGCAGCGTGTGTGTCTGCGGCAGCGTCCCGGGGTCGATCGGCGACGGCGACGGTGACGGGCTCGGCGGCGGCGAGGAGACCGGCGCTTCCGGCGCGGCGCTCAGCGTGACGGCCTGCCTGGCGGTGGGTCCGTCCGGTCCGCAGGCGGCGACGAGTGTCGTCGCGGTCGCGGTGCACAGCAGGTATGACCAGAATCTCGCCTTCTTGGCCCGCGTCGGCGTGGCCCGCGTCTTGGTGGACGGTGGCGTACCCGAACGCTGGGTCCTGCTCATGTCGTGACTCCCGATCGCCCGTCCCGGATCTATGGCTGTCGCAGCGTACCCGGACTAGCGCTCGGTAGGGTCACCGGTTTCCAGCAGGGTCTTGAGGTCGGCCAGGACGCGCGGCCACCCGTGGGTGACGCTGCGCAGCACCCCGCTGCCCGGCTCGAAGCCGCTGTGGACCACGGTCAGCTTCACCAGGCCGTCGCCGAGGTCTTCGAGGTCGAAGGCCACCTTGGAGCGCGGCTCCGGCGCGCCGCCCCCGCTGCCGGTGTACGGATCCGCGGTGTTGAACCAGGTGTAGGCGAGGCGGCGGAAGGGGTCCGACTCGAGGACGACCTGCTCCGGGTCGTCGGCGACCGTGCCGTCGTGCCGGGTCACGACGATGGTCGAGCCGGTCCGCCAGTCCGACTCGAAGGTGTGGCCGAACCAGTAGCGCCGGGTGAACGCGGGCTCGGTCAGCGCGCGCCACAGCAGTTCGGGCGTGGTGCGGATGTAGGTGGTGTAGACGAATTCCGGCTTGTCGGGCGCCGTGGCGCCCTCGCCCGGGGCGGCTGTGTCCACGGAGATCCCTTCCAAAGCCTGCTTGAGGTCCGCGAGCGCCTCGACGCGGGCCTGGTCGTACTGGTTGATCCATCGTTGCGCGATCTCGTTGATCGGCCCGGGATTGAGGTAGTGGAACTTCTCGCGGCCCCGCCACACCGCGGTGACCAGATTGGCCTGCTCGAGGACCGCCAGGTGCTTGCTGACCGACTGGCGGGCCATCGCCAAGCCGGCACACAGCTGCCGCAGCGTCTGCCCGTTGAGGGCGTTGAGGCTGTCCAGGAGCTGGCGCCGGCTCGGGTCGGCCAGGGCTTTGAAGACTTCGTCCACGCGTGGGTTCAGTTCCAACTGCTGATGAAGGGCATTTCAGGGTACGGCTGCCACTGCCCGGCCTCCAGTCCCGACTTCAGCCCGACCAGGAACTGCCCCCAGCGCGTCGAGCAGTGGTGCATGAACTCCACCGGCTCGCGCCAGTCGGCGTGGGTGAACTTGACGACCGTCTCCTGCCGCTCGCCCGGGCCGGGATAGAGCTCGAACGTCAGCCTGGTGCCGATCCAGTCGCTCGGGCCGTCGGTGCACTCCCACACGACGCGCTCGGACGGGACGAGTTCGGCGACCCGCATGGTGGCGCCCGGCTTGTCGCCGTCGAAGTAGAACTCGATCTCCTCGCCCAGCCGGTCGTCGCCGCGTACGTCGCGGGCCCACCAGCGGGACAGCCCCTCGATGGTGCTCAGCGCTTCGTAGACCTTCTCCTGCGGGACGTAGACGCCCACGCGGTGCCGGATGTCGGGCATGGCGTGCCTCCCTGGTCAGTGATATGCAGCCAATCAGCTGCATATCCAAGTTAGGCAGCCGTCGGGCTGCATGTCAAGTGTCCGCGCAACGAACTGGTCCCCGCCCCGGCGACAGTGCCGGAACGGGGACCAGGGCGCGCGGGTAGACGCGCGAATATCAGGCCTCGCTCATCGCGGTTCTGGCCGGGTCGGCTCCACGGCTCGACCGGCGCAGCATCCGGTCCAGCGACCAGGCGCCCGGGCCGAGGACCGCGATCATCAGGAAACCCCAGGAGAACAGCGCGGCCAACTCGCCGCCGTTCTGGATCGGCAGCAGCGCGTGCTTCTGGTGCACGTCGAAGTACGCGTACGCCATCGATCCGGACAGCAGCACCGCCGCCGCCCTGGTCCCCAGGCCGACCAGCACCAGCAGGCCGCACACCAACTGGATCAGCGCCGCGACGCCGCCCGGCCACGTGGTCACGGACACCGTCTTGCCGGTGCCGAGCGCGCCGCCGAACCAGCCGAACAGCGTGGAGGCGCCGTGCATGGCGATGAGCAGGCCGAGCACGATGCGGTAGACGTCCGTGAGGCTCTCCTTGAGCAAAGAGGTAGTGCGCATCCGAGTTCACCGTCTCTTGGTGGGTCCGCCGGTGCGGCCGGCGGGAGGCGTGGATCCCGGCGCCAGGGCCGGCCGGCACCCTGACTCTGACGCGTGAGGGATGAGTCCCGGTATCTGCCGGGATCACGGTGAAAACGAGCGTCCGGCGCGCAGGGGTTCAGCCTTCTGCGAAATTCGGCCGCACTTTCATGGATTTCACCGATTTTTTCGCCGCCGCGATGGCCTGATGACGCCATACGCTGCGTGTCCGCGAACACGATCGGCCTGCGCGGAATGCAACTCGCGCAGGCCGATCGGTCTATCCGGTGGTGCTGCCAGTGCTGTCAGTGCCTGTAGTTACTGTCGCGGCGTCAGGGGTAGTTGACGACGTTGACCGGAGTGGTGTTCGACGGAGTCGCGCCGCCGGTGCCGTTGATGACGTGGGAGATCACGCCGACTCCGCCGAGCGAGACGGTGAGCAGGTCGTGGAACTGCACTCCGGCCGTCTGCGGCGCTTCGAACGCGTGGTCGTTGACCACCGCCGGGTTGACGTTGAAGTAGCAGTAGCTGCCCATGCCGTACGCCTGGTGCGAGGTGACGTTGGCCGCCACCTTGTACGCGGCGTATCCGTTGGTCGATCCGTTCATCCAGGCGGCCTGGTTCGGCGGGTCGTACGGGTTCTCGTTCTGGAAGAAGATGGTCTCGCCGCCGTTGCCGTTCCAGATCACCTCGTACTTCTGGTAGTGCTCGACGAACAGGCCGGTCGCCAGCACGTTGTTGCCGTTGACGATCAGGCCGGTGTCGGCGGTGTTGGAGTTCCAGCCGACGCCGTTGCCGTGGTCGGCGCGCCAGGCCCAGATGTGGCTGATCAGGGTGTTGTTGGCGTTGACGATCAGGCTGTTGGTCGCCTTGCTGGCGAAGTCGCCGCCGATCCGGAAGAACACGTCCTGGATCGAGATCGGGTTGCTCGCGTGGCTCACGGTCGAGCCCTGCGTCCCGACGGTGAGCAGCGCGTTGGAGTTGGTGGTGCCGGCGTCGAGCAGCAGGCCGTTGAGCCGCACGCCGTCCACGTCGCCGACGTGGATGGTGTCAACCCCGCCGACTGGGATCAGCGTCGGGAAGCCGATGCCCATCACGATGGTGTTGGCGTTGTTGACGTTGAGCGTCTGGTCGAGGTTGTACACGCCCGGGGTGAAGAACAGGTTGCAGCCCTGGGCCAGCGCCGCGTTCATCTGCGCCGCGGTGTTCGACGGGGTCACCACGAAGAACTGGCTCATCGGGATCGAGTTGCCCGGCGTCGGGCCGTTGGCCCAACTCGCGCCCGAGGCGTTGGTGCGCAGCGACGGGGTGAAGACGCGGTAGTTGCCGGACGAGTCGACGTACAGGTACGGCACGTCGCGCGAGACCGGCGTGGTGGCCAGCGTGGTCATCGGCGGGTTCGGGAAGCTCTGCGCCGGGGCGCCGGTCACGCCCGAGAACACCATGTTCCAGACCGAGCCGCTCCAGCTGCCGAAGTTGCTGTCCTGCGAGTACCACTGCTGCTGCGACACGCTGGACACCTGGCCGGTGACCTTGCTGTCGGCGATGTAGCCGCCGCTGGCGTAGCCGTAGCTGGCCGGGTAGACCTGAAGGCCGCCGTGGATGTCCATCCGGCGGAACGGAGCGGCCTGGGCCACCGCCCAGCGGTCGTTGCCGGCCGACGGGTTGACGGCCATGTTCTCGGCCGAACGCCAGAAGTTCTGGGTGGCGTTGCCGGTGCCGTCGAACGCGTCCACGGTCACGTCGCCGTTGATGGTGACGTCGTCGGGGTTCTGGCCGAGGCCCTGGATCGAGGTGTAGTAGCCGATGTTCGCCTCGGCGCTGTAGGTGCCCGGCTTGAACAGCAGGGCGTAGCGCTGGTTGCCGAACTGGTTGAGCTTCTGCGTGTTGAACACCGAGTCCAGGGTGGACTGGATGTTCGACTGGCCCGGGCTGAAGATGTAGGTGTTCGGGCCGAAGTTCGGCTGGTTCGACTGGCCGGTGCAGCCGGGCGGCGGACCGCTCGGCGAGGACGACGGCGACGCGGAGGCCGACGGGGACGGGCTGCCGGTGCTGCTTCCGGTGCCGGTGAAGATTTGGAACTCCCAGAGCGAGTAGCCGTAGCCGGTCGCGCGGGCGGTGCCGTACATGCGGATGTACCGGCCGGTGCCGGTCACGTTCAGCGTCTGCGTGCCACCGGTCCCGGTGGTCGT
>JBKOWZ010000198.1:0-5287 GCA_046724665.1 Actinomycetota bacterium | reverse complement strand
CCGTTCGCCGTGGCGCCGGTCTGCTGACGCTGGACCGCGGCCTGGTCCGCGCGCTTCATGTACACGCCTTCGGCCGACAGCACCGGGTTGCCCTCGGCGTCGCGCACATCGAGCGTCCCGGTGAGCACGTCGCCGCCGTAGCCGGAGCGGGTCACCGTGGCACGGCTGTAGAGCTGCCTGCCGTCGTGGCCGTGGAAGGTGAGGCGATCGATGCCGAGCAGCATGTACGCCTCGTCCAGCGTGCCGCCTTCGGGCATGCCGATGAACAGCATCTGGAGCAGCGAGTCGGTCAGGCCCGGGTGCAGCAGATACGGGTCGGCTTCGCCGGCCGCGGCCCGCCGCATCCGGGCGACGACCTCGTCCGGCCGGTGCCAGAGGTGGTCGATCCATTGGGCCGACCCGCCGAGGTGGATCTTGCGTCGCCGCAGCTGCGCGTAGTAGTCCGCGCCGCTCGTCTGCTGCGCGAACTCGGCGGCCAGCCGCGCCTCGTCAACGGCCGCGGCTGCCGTCCCGGGCGCGGCCGGGCCGATGCGTCCCTTGGCGTGCAGCACCCAGGAGGCGGAGTCGCCTGCGCTCTGCGGGCGGGCGAAGAAGCGGTAGGAGTACCTCGCCTCGTCGATCGGCTCGAGCACGAGCTGCCCGGCGCTTACCTGGTCGGCTATCAGGCTCTGGGGCACCGAGTATTCCTCGACGGCGAGCGACCCGGCCATGCCTACCCGCCGCGCCGCCGACATGGCCACATCGAGGTAGACGCCGGCGTTGACCACCGGCAGCTCGTCCAGGACGCAGTCACGCAGGCACGCGTGCGCCGCGGGGTCGATCCGCGCATCGAACAGACGGCTGTCCAGAGCGCACGGGATCGATGCGCCGAGCAGCCCGCCGCCGGTGTCGGCGCCGTCGGCCGTCGAGGTACCCGTCGTGGCGGCGGGCACGTGCCCGTTCGCCGTCTGGACCGGGAGAGCCGGCGTCGCCGCACCCGGAGTCTGCGCGCTCGGGGTGTACCAGTGCCGCTCGGGCCGGAACGGATACGTCGGCGCGGCGACCTTGCGCTGGCCGCGGCCGGCGTGAACCTTCTTCCAGTCCACCGGAACGCCGCGGGTGTGCAGCGCGGCAAGCGTGTTGAGCATCACCCGGTTGTCGTCCTGCTTCTGCCGCAGCGAGGGCAGGAACAGCGGTTCGGGGCCCTCATCGGACCGCGCGGCGAATCGCGCGGCCATGCCGCAGAGCACCGGGCTCGGCCCGACCTCGATGAACACGGTGCAGCCGTGGTCGAACACGGCCCGCATCCCGCGCAGAAAGTCGACCGGAGCCAGCGCGTGTCGGCGCCAGTAGGCGGCGTCGAGAGCGTCGTCGCCGCTCAGCTGCTCGCCGGTGACGTTCGAGAACAGCGGAATCTGCGGCGCCCGGTACGCGATCTTCCCGGCCTCGGCCTCGAACGGGTCGAGCATCGGCTCCATGAGCGGTGAGTGGAATGCCTTGGCGGTGTTGATCGGCTTCGCATTGACGCCGGCTTCGGCGAGGACGGGCAGGAAGTCGTCCATCGCGCCCGGAGCGCCGGCCACCACGACGCTCTGCGGGCCGTTGATCGCGCTGATCGAGAGGCCGGGGCCGACCTGCGCGAGCAGTTCGCGCACCCGCTGGAGATCTGTGAACACGTTGGTCATCGCGCCCGCGGGAGTCAGCTCCTGCATGAGCCGGCCGCGGTGGGCGGCCAGCAGCGCGCCGTCCGTCCAGTCCATCGCCCCGGCGACGCAGGCCGCGGCGAGCTCGCCGATGCTGTGGCCGAGCAGGGCGGCCGGCTCGACGCCCCAGGAGCGCCACAGCCGGGCGACGGCGTATTCGAGCACGAACAGGGCCGGCTGGGTGTAGCGGGTCTCGTCGATGGGCGCTGTGTCGATGGACCCCGTGCCGGGCGGGCCGTCGAGCATCAGCGGCAGCAGGCGGCGGCCCAGCACGGGCTCGAGCAGTTCGTCGGCTTGGTCGAACAGCTCGCGCACCAGCGGCTCGGTGCGGTAGAGCGAGGCGGCCATCGGCGCGTATTGCGAACCCTGGCCGGTGAACAGGAAGGCGACGCGTGGCCGGTCGGCGGCGCTCACCCGCCCCGCGTGCGTGAACGGCGAGGCCTCTTCGGCCGGCAGCTCGATCGCTTCGGCGAGCCGTTCGCGCAGCACCTGCGTGGTCGCGCCGACCACGGCGGCCCGGTGCGGGAGCGTGGCACGGCCCACAGCGGCCGTGTGGCACAGGTCGGGCAGCTCCTGCTCGTCCGCGGCCGCGAGCCGGTCCTGGTAGGCGCGCACCAGTTCGCCCAGGGCGGCGGGGTTCTTCGCGGACAGGATCAGCAGGTGGTCCTTGCGCGGCTCGGGTCCGTCCGCGCCCGGTTCCGGCGCCGGCGGCTCGCCGACGACCACGTGCGCGTTGGTGCCGCTGACGCCGAACGAGCTGACTCCGGCGACGCGTGGTCCGGGCCCGGCGGGGAACGCGGTCGGCTCAACCGGGATGCGCAGGTGCAGCGCGTCCAGATCGATCGCCGGGTTGACGGTGTTCAGGTTCAGGTGTGGCGGCACGGTGCCGTGCCGCACGGTCAGCAGGGCCTTGATGAGTCCCACGACACCGGCCGCGGCCTCCAGGTGGCCGAAGTTGGTCTTGGCCGAGCCGACCAGCAGCGGCTGCGAACCGCTCGGCGCGCCGAGCGCGGCGCGTAGCGCCCGCAGTTCGAGCGGATCGCCGAGCCGGGTGCCCGTGCCGTGCGCCTCGATGTATCCGACGCGGCTGCCCTCGATCCCCGCCGCCCGCAGCGCCGAGCGCACCACCTCGGTCTGCGCCGCCGGGTTCGGCACGGTGATGCCGCTGCTGCGGCCGTCCTGGTTGACCGCGGAGCCGAGAATCAGGCCCTCGATACGGTCGTTGTCCGCGAGCGCGGTGGAGAGCCGCTTGAGCACCACCACACCGCAGCCCTCGCCGCGTGCGTAGCCGTCGGCCGCTGCGTCGAAAGTCTTGCACCGGCCGTCCGGGGCGAGCATCCCGGCCTCGGACATCACCAGGAACCACTCCGGGCTCAGCAGCACGTTGACACCGCCGGCCAGCGCCATCGAGGTCTCCCCGGAGCGCAGGCTCTGGCAGGCCAGGTGCACCGCGACCAGCGCGCTCGAGCAGGCGGTGTCCACGGACAGGCTCGGGCCGCTCAGGCCGAGCCAGTAGGAGAGCCGGCCGGCCGCGAAAGTCGAGGCGTTGCTGGTGGTGCAGTACATCTCCAGCTCGTCCGGCGCGACGTGCTGCATCTGGCTCTGGCAGTAGTCGTATGTGGTGACGCCCAGGTAGACGCCGGTGGGGCTGTCGGCCAGGCGGTCCGGCGCCTGGCCCGCGTGCTCCAGCGCCTCCCAGGCCACCTCGAGGAACATCCGCTGCTGCGGGTCGAGAGCGGCGGCCTCGCGCGGCGAGATGCCGAAGAACCCGGCGTCGAAGCGGTCCACCCCGTCGACGAAGCCGCCGCCGGTGATGCCGCCCCACCGCTGCGGGTCCCAGCGATCCGGCGGGACCGGGCCGGTCCCGCGCTCGCCGCGGCGCAGGAAGTCCCAGTACTGTTCCGGGCCGCGCACGCCGCCGGGCAGCCTACAGCCCATGCCGATCACCGCGATCGGCTCGGTCTTAGCCTGCTCCACCTCGTCGAGGCGCGCCCGCAGCTTGCGGATCTGTACCAGGCTCTTGGCCAGCACCTCGCGGGCAGTGCCCTGCTGAGCTGTTTCGATGGTCATAGCCCCCGCCTCAAAATCCGACTAGTCGATTTCCGCACTGAGCAGACTGATGAGGTCGTCTTCCGACAGGTCCTCGATCTGCGCGAGGTCCGCGAGATCCACCGCGTCCGGGTCCGCGGTCTCGGGCGGCCCGGCCTCGGCGACGGGCGCCTGGGCGGTCTCGGCCGCGGCCTCGGCAGCGGCCTCGGCAGCGAACTGCTCGGCCAGATGCCCCGCGAGCGCGTTGACGGATCCGTGTTCGAACATCACCGTCAGCGGCAGCTGGATGCCGAGGGCGGCGACGATCCGCCCATGCACGTTCGACGCCATGAGCGAGTCCATGCCGAGCTGGAAGAAGCCCGCGTCCGGGTCGAGCTCCCGGGAGTCGAACTCCAGGACCGCGGCCACCAGACCGAGGACGAACTGCGCGGCGGCCGGCGTCCGTTCGGCCGGCGGCAGCGCACGCAGCCGCACGGCCAGCGCAGCATCGACGGATGCGCGGCGTCGCTGCGGCGCGGCCGGTTTCGGCGCCTGCGGGGCCGCCGAGGTGTCGCGCTCGCGGAACCAGAACTGTTCGTGCTGCCACGGCTGCGGCGGCAGCGCCACGGCCCGATCGGGCGCGCCGAGCAGCGTGTCGAAACGCATCCGCACGCCCGCGCAGTGCAGCGTCGCGGCGCCGAGCAGCACGGCTTGCGCGGCTGAGGCGCCCGAGTTCGGTGCGGGCACGGACAGCCCCGACACCCCGGCGTCGGCGAGTTCCTGCTGAAGAGGGCCGGCGAGCGGCTGCCCCGGGCTCAGGTCCACGAACACGCCGGCACCCAGGCCGATGGCGGTCTGCGCCGCGTCCCGGAAGCGGACGGTGCGGCGCACGCACTCGAACCAGTGCTCGGGTCCGAGGTCGGCGCCTTCGCGCGGCTGCGCGGTCACCGTGGAGATGATCTGGATATCGGCCTGCCGCGGGGTCAGCCCGGACAGCGCGGCGAGCAGTGCCTCGCGTATCCCGTCCATGTCCGGGCTGTGCGTCGCGACCGCCCGGCTCATCAGCCGTGACGCGATGTTGTCCGCCTTGAGCTCGGCCGCCGCCCGCTCCAGCGCGTCCTGCGGTCCGGAGAGCGAAGCGGAGAGCGGCCCTTCCGACGAGGCTAGCACGAGTCCGTCGAAACGCCGGGCCAGTTCGGCGAGCCGTTCGGCCGACGCGGCGGCCGCGAGCATCCCTCCGTGCCCCCGCCGCGTCTCCACTGCGGCGCTCTGCGCGCAGATCACCCGGGCGCCGGCGGTGCGGTCGAGCACCCCGGCGAACCGGGCCGCGGCCGCCTCGCCGAATCCGTGGCCGATCACGGCCTGCGGGCGGATGCCCGCCTCCGTCCACCAGGCGGCCAAGGCGAGGCTGATCGCGTACCGCACCGGCTGAACCAGGTCGATCCGCTGCTCGTCGTCGATGCCTTCTATCAGGTCATGGATGCTGCGGCCGAGCCACGGGCGCAAAGCGTCGTCGCAATCGTCGAGCATCTCCCGGAAAGCGGTGCTGGTCCGCGACAACTGGCGCGCGGTCTGCG
>JBKOWZ010000052.1:0-20739 GCA_046724665.1 Actinomycetota bacterium | reverse complement strand
AGCCCTCTCGCCCCAACCGCCCCACCACCGATCACCCCTCCAGCGAGCGCCCCCGCCCCGATCCACACCGCCTCGATCCACCCCACCCCAAGCATTCTGACTCCACTCACCATCGCCCCAAATCCGCCCGCTCCTCGGCCCGGCTCACGAGTCACCGCCCCAGCCAGCGTGCCGATCACTCTCTCCACGAATCCCGTCAGCCACGCCCAACCCATCCCACCCAGCAGGCCAACCACCCACCCCTCGAACACATCACCATCTCCCAGCTCATCGTCACCATCGTCATCGTCAATTTCCCACCCCTCGACGAGCTTTCCCCCAACCTCCCCACCCACCTCAGCGACCCCATTACCGAACGCCCGGTCGTCCTTCCCGACGCTTCGCCACCCGCGCCGACGTCTCCCGCTTGCGCTCGTGCTCTTCGTCGTCGCCATCGTCCCGGCGCTGCTGGTCGCGGTCCGCGGGAGGTTGCGCGCCCGCTGAAAAATTTGCGCGACACGAATTATTGCGTGCCACGCAAGTTTGAGCTATTGTTGAGTCATGAGCACAGACAACGGGGGCCGAGCCGTCCACGGGGCGCACGCGGAGCCGGGCCTGCGCGAGCGGAAGAAGCTGGCGACACGGCAGGCACTGAGTGCCGCCGCGATGCGGCTCGCGCTCGAACAGGGCTTCGACAACGTGCGGGTCGAGGACATCGCCGAGGCCGCCGGTGTCTCCCCGCGTACCTTCAACAACTACTTCTCCAGCCGGGAGGAGGCCATCGTCGCCGCGCGCACCGCCCAAGTGGAGCGGATGGCGCAGGCGCTGCTGGCCAGGCCCGCTGAGGAATCGCTGCTAGAAGCCCTTCGCAACGCGATGACGGCCGAGCAGGACCGGCCACGCGAGTCGATACGTGACGAACGGCTGCATGACGAACAGCTGCGTGGCGGACCACCGCGCGACAAACAGGCACGTGGCAAACAGGCACGTGACGAAGTGCCGTGCGACGAGCCGACACGCGACGTGATCCGGCTCTTCCTCGGTCACCCGACACTTCACGCTGAGTTCCTGCGCAGCTCCGCGCAGACCAGCTCGCCGATGATCGAAGCCGTCGCCAGGCGTACCGGCACCAGCCCGGACGACCTGTTGCCGAACGTCGTCACCTCGGCGGCACTCGGCGCGTTGCGCGCGGCGATGCAGAAGTGGCTGGCCGACGACGACTCGCCGCCACTCAAGACTCTGTTGCGCGACGCACTTAATCAGTTGCGCGCACTGACCGACACCCCCGAAGCTGCTGCACCGCCTGCCGATTCCGCCAGTGAGCCCATTGCCGAACCGGCTACCACACCAACCGCCGACAGCGCCGTCGGCGAGCCCGTACCCGCGACCGCGTCCGCCGAATTCAGCGATGTCAGTGTTGTCAGCGCCGCGTCAGCGCAGCGGGCCATCATCGGTGGCTGAGCAGTCTAGTGCTGCCATGGCACTAGACACCCCCTGAACAATCCCACAGCCTGACTGCCCGACCGGGACGGACCGCCGTCCGCCCCTTCACGATCTGAGAGTATCCGTGTGCTGATCAAGATTCTGCGCGCCTTCCTGCGCCCGTATGGCAGACCGCTGGCGCTGATCGTCACGCTCCAACTGGCGGCGACGATCGCCACCCTCTACCTGCCCACGCTCAACGCCGACATCATCGACAACGGGGTGGTCAAGGGCGACACCGGCTACATCATGAACGTCGGCGTGGTGATGCTCGCCATCTCGCTGGGGCAGATCTGCTGCTCGATCGGCGCGGTCTACTTCAGCGCCCGCACCGCGATGGGCGTGGGCCGCGACATACGCGCCGCGGTCTTCACCAGGGTGCAGGACTTCTCCGCCCGCGAGGTCGGCCGGTTCGGCGCACCCTCGCTGATCACCCGCACCACCAACGACGTGCAGCAGGTCCAGATGCTGGCCCTGCTCACCTTCACCCTGATGGTCGCCGCGCCGATCATGATGATCGGCGGGGTCGTCATGGCGCTGAACCAGGACGTGCCGCTGTCCGGGCTGCTGCTGGTCATCGTGCCGGTCCTGGGGATCACGGTCAGCCTGATCATCTCCCGGATGCGGCCGCTGTTCCGGTCCATGCAGACGCGGATCGACGGGCTCAACCGCATCCTGCGCGAGCAGATCAGCGGCATCCGCGTGGTGCGCGCCTTCGTCCGGGACACCGCCGAGCGGCGGCGCTTCGACGAGGCGAACACCGAACTGAGAGAAGTCTCGCTCGGCGCCGGTCGGCTGATGTCGATGATGTTCCCCACCGTGATGCTGGTGATGAACATCTCCAGCGTCGCCGTCATGTGGTTCGGCGGCCACCGGATCCAGAGCGGCGGCATGCAGATCGGCGCGCTGACCGCGTTCCTCAGCTACCTGATGCAGATCCTCATGGCCGTGATGATGGCCACCTTCATGTTCATGATGGTGCCGCGCGCCGAGGTCTCCGCCGAGCGCATCAACGAGGTACTGGACACCGAGAGCAGCGTCGTGCTGCCCGCTTTCCCGGTGAAGATCGAGGGCCGCCGGGGACAGCTGGAGCTGCGCGATGTGGAGTTCCGTTACCCCGGCGCCGAGGAGCCGGTGCTCAAGGGCATCAACCTGGTGGCCGCGCCGGGCGAGGTCACCGCGGTGATCGGCGGTACCGGCAGCGGCAAGACCACCCTGCTGAACCTGATTCCGCGGCTCTTCGACGCGACCGGCGGCACCGTGTTCGTGGACGGGCTTGACGTGCGCCACCTCGACCCGGCTTCGCTGTCCGAGGTAGTCGCCCTAGTGCCGCAGAAACCCTACCTGTTCAGCGGCACCGTGGCGTCCAACCTTCGCTACGGCAAGCCTGATGCCACCGATGACGAACTCTGGCACGCGCTCGAGGTGGCGCAGGCCCGCGACTTCGTCGAGGCGATGGCCGAGGGTCTGGAGGCGCCGATTTCCCAGGGCGGCACGAACGTGTCCGGCGGCCAGCGCCAGCGGCTCGCGATCGCCCGCGCGCTGGTGCGCCGGCCGGACATCTACCTCTTCGACGACTCGTTCTCGGCGCTCGACTACGCGACCGACGCTGCGTTGCGGACCGCACTGACCCAGGAAACTGCGGAGGCGACCGTGGTGATCGTCGCGCAGCGAGTCAACACCATCCGGCACGCGGACCGGATCATCGTCCTCGACGAAGGCCGCGTGGTCGGCGTCGGCACTCACCAGGAACTGATGCAGGACGTGGACGGTACCTACCGGGAGATCGTGCTCTCCCAGCTCACCGAGCAGGAGGCGGCGGCGTGAGCAGCAACGGGGCGAACGGAGCGGGAGCGGACGGCGCCAAGGGGCCCGGCGGTCCCAGCGGCTCCGGCGGAGTCAACGGAGCCTCCGGGTCTGGCGTGCCCGGCGACGCCAACGGTTCCGCTGGGGCGGGTGGCCCGGGAGGCATACCGCCGAACGGGGCGTCGAATGGAACGCCGAGCGGCGAGCGCGTCGTACCCAAGCGGGGTCCGGGGCCGGCGCCGGGCGGCATGCGCGGTCCGGGGCCGATGGCCTTCATGGGCGGCCGGTCCACGGAGAAGTCGCTGGACTTCAAGAACTCGGGCATGCGCTTGCTGCGCATGATGCGGCCGGAGCGCGCGCTCATCGCACTCGGCCTGCTGATCGGCATCGTCGCGGTCGGGCTCAGCGTGATCGGTCCGAAGGTGCTCGGCCATGCGACCGACCTGATCTTCGCCGGGTTCATCAGCAAGCAGATCCCGACCGGGCAGAGCCAGGCGCAGTTGGTCGCCCAGCTGCGTGCCGAGGGCAAGGGCAATCTGGCCGACGTCATCGGTTCGGTGAACGTCACGCCCGGCGCGGGCATCGACTTCAACCACGTCGGCGAGGTGCTCGGCGTCGTCGCGCTGATCTACGTCGGCGCCTCGCTGCTGATGTGGCTCCAGGGCCTGGTGACCACCACGGTCGTGCAGCGCGCGATCTATCGGCTGCGTGAGGAGTCCGAGGCCAAGCTCGGTCGGCTGCCGCTGAGCTACTTCGACCGGCAGCCGCGCGGCGAGGTGCTCAGCCGGGTCACCAACGACATCGACAACCTGGCCCAGACGCTGCAGCAGACGCTCAGCCAGGTGATCATCTCGCTGCTGACCATCGTCGGCGTGCTCACCATGATGTTCGTGATCTCGCCGCTGCTGGCGCTGATCGCGCTGGTGACCGTCCCGGTCTCGGTGTTCGTGGCCGCCCGGCTCGGCAAGCGCGCGCAGCCGCAGTTCGTCAAGCAGTGGGGGACCACCGGCAAGCTCAACGGCCACATCGAGGAGATGTACACCGGGCACGCTCTGGTCAAGGTCTTCGGCCGGCGCGCCGAGGCCGAGCAGCGGTTCCACGAGCACAACGAGCAGCTGTTCGAGTCCAGTTGGCGGGCGCAGTTCGTCTCGGGGCTGATCCAGCCGGCGATGTTCTTCATCGGCAACCTCAACTACGTGCTGGTCGCGGTGGTCGGTGCGTTGCGCATCGCCTCCGGGGCGCTGTCCATCGGCGACGTGCAGGCCTTCATCCAGTACTCGCGCCAGTTCACCCAGCCGCTGACCCAGGTCGCCAGCATGGCGAACCTGATGCAGTCCGGGGTGGCCTCGGCCGAGCGGATCTTCGCCCTGCTCGACGCGGATGAGCAGAGCCCTGAGCCGACCGCTCTCACGCTGCCGGCTCAGGTGCGCGGCAAGGTGGAGTTCCACAACGTCTCGTTCCGCTACGAGCCGGACAAGCCGCTCATCGAGGACCTGTCGCTGAGCGTCGAACCCGGACACACGGTCGCCATCGTTGGGCCTACCGGCGCCGGCAAGACCACGCTAGTCAACCTGCTGATGCGGTTCTACGACGTCACCGGCGGCCGGATCACCTTGGACGGAATCGACGTCGCCGAGGTCTCCCGGGAGGACCTGCGCTCAAAGACCGGCATGGTGCTCCAGGACGCGTGGCTGTTCGGCGGCACCATCGCCGAGAACATCGCCTACGGCGCGCAGTCGGCCTCGATGGACCGGATCGTCGAGGCGGCAAAGGCGACCCATGTGGACCGCTTCGTGCGCACCCTGCCCGACGGATACGACACCGTACTCGACGACGAGGGCGGCAATGTCAGCACCGGCGAGAAGCAGCTGATCACCATTGCCCGGGCGTTCCTCGCCGAGCCGGCGATCCTCATCCTGGACGAGGCCACCAGCTCGGTGGACACCCGCACCGAGGTGCTGATCCAGCGCGCGATGAACAAGCTGCGGGCCGGCCGCACCAGCTTCGTGATCGCGCACCGGCTCTCCACGATCCGTGACGCCGACATGATCCTGGTGATGGAGTCGGGGCAGATCGTCGAGCACGGCACTCACGACGAGCTGCTCTCCGCAGACGGTGCCTACGCCCGGCTGTACAAGGCTCAGTTCGCCCAAGCAGTCGCAGAAGTGGACTGACGAAGAACAGGCACCTCGGCCCGTCCATCCGGTACATCAAGCAGTCCGTAAGCCAGCGTGGTGCCCTCCGACTCGGACGTCGGAGGGCACCACCTGCTTGCACGGGACATGGCTGCGAGAACTCAGCCATGAGAACTCTGCCACGACAGCCCCGCTACACGAGTACACGAGCGCCGTGCTACTCGACGATCGCTGTTACGGCAGACTCCACTGCTGGTTCGCGGTGGCGCCGCAGGCCCAAATCTGCACCTGGGTTCCGGAGCCGCCCCAGCCGGTGTCGTCCAGGCACTTGCCGGACTGCGGGTTGACGTACTCACCATTCGACTGGTGCTGCCAAACTTGAGCTCCCGTGCCATTGCACGTGTACAGCTGCACCATCGTGCCGTCGGCCGTCCCGCCACCGGAGACGTCCAAGCACTTGCCCAGCGCCTGCAACTGGTTGCCGGAGGTCAGCGTCCAGGATTGCGCGTTCGTCCCGTTGCAGGTGTAGACCTGGACCGGCGTGCCGTCCGCGCTGCTCGCCGAGCGCACGTCCAGGCACAGCCCCTGGTAACCGGTCACCGGGCCGGGGCCGACCGAGCCGCCGCCGCCCGATCCCTGCGTCCCGCTCCAGGTGAAGGTCGCCGAGGTCTTCGCCGGCAGCGAGTAGCTGAACGACTCGTTGCCCCAGTTCACCACGACCTGTTGGGCGCCGCCGCCTCCGTTGTAGGCGACCAGCGCCTTCGAACCGTCCGGGTTGATCCAGGCCACGTTGGGCACCGACGAACTCGCGGTCGAGTCGATCCGGTACGCGCCGGGCTTGACGAACTTGGTCAGGTGGCCCATGTCGTAGTACTCGATCGTGTAGTCCACCTGCCCGCTGCGGCTGTCGCCGTTGTGCACGGTGATCAGGCCGGTGCAGGTGCCGCAGCCGCCGTTGTGCGGACCCATGTTCTGGTCAACGGCCAGGCTCCACTTCACCACCGACTGACCCCAGTTGCGGGTGTAGTCGATGATGTTGTTCATGTCCTCCTGCTGCTGGTTGGCGATCCAGGTGCCGCCGGAGTGCTCGGTGTCGTAGGTGCCGATGTTCGGGTACTGGTTGTGCACCGTGGTCTGCTGGCTCACGTTGCCGCCGTACCCGTGCCAGGCCATGCCGCCGAACAGCGAGTCGTTGCGGATGGCCGCGTCGTTGACCTCGGTGGCGCCGTAGTTGGCGTAGGTGTCCCAGTTCCAGTCCAGCGCCAGCACCTTGGTGGACAGGCCTGCGGAGTGAAACGCGGGCAGCAGGTTGGTGCCGACGAAGTAGTCGAGCCCCGAGGCGTTCCAGCTCATCGACGGATAGCCGTTGCAGCAGGTCGGCTCGTTCTGCGGGGTCACGAAGTCCACGTGCATGCCCTGCGCCTGGTACGCCTGGATGGTCTTGACGAAGTACTGCGCATACGCGGCGTAGTACTGCGCCTGGAGCCAGCCGGGGTTGTTGAAGTCGCCGTTGTCCTTCATCCAGGCCGGGGCGCTCCACGGCGTCATCATCAGCTTGAGGTTCGGGTTGAGCTGCTCGGCCTGCTTGGTCAGCGGCAGGATGTCGGTCAGGTCGTGGCTGATCGAGAAGTGGCTCATGCCCGCGTCGGTCTGCCCGGCGGGCATGTCGTCGTAGGAGTAGCTGTAACGGGCCAGGTCGGAGGCGCCCATCGGGTTGCGCAGGAAGTCCAGGCCGATGCCGTTGTTCGGATCGAACAGCTTGGTCATCACGCTGCTGCGGGTCGCCGCGCTCAGCGCGTTGCTGCTGCCCAGCAGGTAGCCGGCGGTGTCCGTCATCGACGCGCCCGCCCCGGTGAACTGCTGGTACCTGGTGTTCTCGTTGACGGTGAGCGTCACCGCGCCGCTGCCATTGCCGGAGCCGAACGCGATCGCGGACTGCTGCTGGAGGCCGCGGGTCACGTTCCGGCCGCCGGTGTCGTTCGTGGTGGTCAGCCAGATGTTGACCGTTTCGCCGGCCGCGTGCGCCGGCGCCGCGAGCAGCACGCCGCCGGTCGCGAGCGCACCGCCGCAGCATGCGACGATCAGCGTGCGCAGACGCGTGGCGCGGCCGAGCGGTAGGTTCGGTGGGGCCATCTAGGGTCTCGCCTTCTGGCCGCCGCGCCGAACGGCCCGCGTGGGTGAATAAGTGTGATCATCGACTCGATCCCGCCAGCCCCGAAGCCAGGCCCGGCCCAGAAGACAGGCCAGATTCGAAGCCAGAACCAGATCCGAGATCGGACCAGATCCGAGGCCAGGCCCAGATCCGAAGTCAGACCCAGGCCCGAAGCCAGACCCAGTCCGATACCAGGCCAGATTCGGATCCAGATCCGAGACCGAACCAGATTCAGATCCAGAGCCGGACCCAGAGCCGGAGCGAGACCCAGTCCGAAACCAGTCCGGATCCGAAGCCAGACCTAGATCTGGGGTTCGGGTTGCGAATGGACCAAGGCTTGGACCTGAGTCGGGACGGCTCCTGCGATGCTGGTGCCGTATCGACTCTTCGAACTCGGTTCTTCGGGCCGGTTCTTCGGACTCGACTCTTCTGACTCGACTCTTCGGGCTCGGTTCTTCGGTTCGGTTCTGCTCTGCAGGCTCGGTCGGTTCTTGCGAACCGCTTCCTCCGGGCTCGGCGGCGGCGGTGGCCCCGCACGGCGTCGCGCCACCGTCCGATCGGGATCGAGTAGTGTGGATTTACTTATTTCGTGGTGTGATTTAACTCGTGAGTCATAATCTCGTCAAGGGATTCGGCAGGATGTAGTGCCACGGTGGAAAGGCGGGAGGGCGGATGGTCGAGCGAACCATGCGGACCGTGCGGGACTTGCGGCGGTCGAACCGCTCGCTGCTGCTGCGTCGGCTGTACTTCGGCGGCCCGCTCAGTCGGCAGGACCTGATCGACACCACCACGCTGAGCGCCGCCTCCGTGAGCAACGTCATCGGCGACCTGATCGGTGACGGCCTCGTCGCCGAGGTCGGCTCGGTCGGCTCGGAGGGCGGCCGTCCGCGCATCCTGCTGCGGGTGGACTGCCCGCGCTGGCACGTGATCGGGGTGGACGTAGGGGAGACCCGCGTCCTGGTCGAGCTGTTCACGCTCGACCTCGCGATGCTCGCCCGCGCCGAGTATCCACTGCCTGACGGGTGCGGCGACGTCGCCAACGTGGTCGGGTGGATCGCCTCCGGGCTGCGTACGGTGATCGCGGAAAGCGGCGTGGACCAATCCACTATCGTCGGGGTCGGCGTCGGCGTGCCGGGGGTCGTGGAGCACGGCGCCGAGCGCGTTGTCGTCGAACCCGTCGTCGCCGTGGAACGCGGCTTCGTCGAGCCCGGACTCGGGCTCGGACTTGGGCCCGGAGCCGTCGAGCGTGGCTTTGCTCCGACGCGGGCACGGTACAGCGTCGTACACGGTCAGACCATCGGCTGGGACGACGTACCGCTCGAACGCCTGCTACGCGAAACGGGTGAGTTGAGCCCTGGCATGCCGCTGTTCATCGACAACGGCGCGACCACGCTCGGCCAGGCGGAGATGTGGTTCGGCGCAGGACGCGGGGCCCGCGACGCTGTCATCGCGCTGATCGGCTCAGGTGTCGGCGCCTGTGTCGTCGCCGAAGGCTCGCCCTATCGTGGCACCGGCCGCAGCGCGGGCGAGTGGGGGCACACCACGGTGCAGGTCGGCGGACGGCCCTGCCGCTGCGGTTCACGCGGCTGCCTGGAGGCTTACGTCGGCGCGGAGGCGGTTATCGCCCGCTATCGCGAGGAGGCTCCTAGTGCGGACCTGGCCAGCGCCGAGGGTGAGGAGAGCGCTCTCGCTTCGATCCTGGCCGCCGATGAGAGCGGCGAGGAAGCGGCGCACGCCGTACTCGAAGAGACCGCGGTCTACTTGGGCGTCGGCGTCGCCAACCTGATCAACCTGTTCAATCCCGAGCGGATCGCGCTCGGCGGTTGGGCCGGATTGCTGCTCGGCGAGCGGCTGCTGCCCCGGGTGCGTGAGATCGCGGGTGAGTACGCGCTGCGGCACGCGTTCGCCACTGTGGATCTGCGTCTGTGCTTACTGGGTCCGGACGCGGTGGCACGTGGCGCGGCGACTCTACCGGTGGCCGCCTTCCTGGCCGCCGCCTCGACGCAGAGCCCCGGCCTGAGCAGGATTGCGCCCGCACGTTCTCTGTAGGGCTCGCACCGGATGTAGTGGCGAGCGCCTCAGCCGCGAGGTTCTCGCCGGGGTTCGGCCAGCCGGTCAACGAGTCGGGAGAGCGCAGGCAGCGCTGCGTCTATCGCCGCCCGATCTCCGGGGGCGAGCTCTCCGAGCGCGGCGGCGATCCGGTCCCGGTGCGCGGCGTGCCAACCGACGAGCTGCTGGCGCCCGTCCGCGCTCAGCTCCACCACGGCCACTCGCCGGTCGTTGCGGTCCGTGCCCCGCTCGACCAGCCCCGCGGCCATCATCTGGCTGATCAGCCCGCTGACCGTGGACGGCGCCAGCCGCAGCCGGGTGGCCAGGTCGCCGACCCGGGCCGGCGCGGACTCGGCGAGCGACTGGAGCAACTCGACCTGTGCCATGGGCAGTGCTTCCCACGGGTAGTCGGCACGGATGCTCGCGCGCAGCACTCGGCGCAGCCGTGCGACGACGTCAGTCAGCGTGTATGCATCGCCGGGTTGTACTACGGGCAGCGGAACGTCCGAGTCCGGCGCAGGAACGGCCGATGTGGTCGTCATCTGGCTACTGTACCGGCTGCCACGCCCCGATCAGCCGAAACGACCGGTGATGTAGTCCTCGGTGGCGCGCTGGGTCGGGTTGGCGAAGATCCGCGCTGTGTCGTCGATCTCGATCAGCTTGCCGGGCTGGCCGGTGCCCGCGATGTTGAAGAACGCGGTGCGGTCGGAGACGCGCGCGGCCTGCTGCATGTTGTGCGTGACGATCACTATGGTGTACTCCGCCTTCAGCTGCGCGATCAGGTCCTCGATGGCCAGCGTGGAGATCGGGTCGAGGGCGGAGCATGGCTCGTCCATCAGCAGCACGTCGGGCGAGACCGCGATCGCGCGGGCGATGCACAGGCGCTGCTGCTGGCCGCCGGAGAGGCCGGCGCCCGGCTTGTTCAGCCGGTCCTTGACCTCCTCCCACAGGTTCGCGCCGCGCAGCGAGTTCTCCACAAGGCCGTTCAGGTCGCCCTTGTGCTTGAGGCCGTTGAGGCGCAGACCGGCCGCCACGTTGTCGTAGATCGACATGGTGGGGAACGGGTTCGGCCGCTGGAAGACCATGCCGACGGTGCGCCGCACCGCGACCGGGTCGATGCCGGGTCCGTAGAGGTCCACGTCGTCGAGCAGCACCTTGCCCTCGACCCGCGCGCCCGGGATGACCTCGTGCATCCGGTTCAATGTGCGCAGCACCGTGGACTTGCCGCAGCCGGACGGGCCGATGAACGCGGTCACCGTGCGCGGCTCGACCGTCAGGCTGATGTCGTCGATCGCCTTGAAGCCGCCGTAGTAGGCGGACATCCCGGAGACGTCGATCCGCTTGGCCATCGTGTACTTCTTCCTTCGCTAGTCGCCGATGTCGAACACGTAGCCCAGGCCGCGCACGGTGCGCATCCTGGCGTACGCGTCCGGGTCGATCTCCAGGTGTCGGCGAAGCCGCCGTATGTGCACGTCGAGCGTCTTGTTGCGGTCCGGATAGCCCTCGCCCCACACCGCGTCGAGCAGCTGCCTGCGGGTCAGCAGCCGCCCGGCGTTCTCCATCAGCGTGGCCAGCAGCTCGAACTCCTTGGGCGCCATGCGCACGCTGTGGCCGGCGACCCGCACCGCCATGCCGTCGAGGTTGAGCTCCACCGGCCCGACCGTCAACAGGCGAAGCCTGCCGAGTGTCTGCGGCGCGACGGCGACGTAGGCGCTGCGATCGGTGGGCTGAGGGGCGTTCGCCCTCGTCGCCATCGTGCCTCCTCGTTCCCAGTCGTCGTCGGTCGGTTGGTCGGGGTGTCGCGTCGGGTCGGTCAGGCGCGGCCGGGCTTCTTCCACCACGCGATGAACCGCGCGGCCAGGTTCAGGATCATGATGATCAGGATCAGGGTCAGCGCCCCAGCCCAGGCCCGGTCGATGGCGGGCTGGTAGGGCTGGGTCGCCTCGTTGAAGATGAAGAACGGCAGCGAGCCCTGCGCTCCGCCGAACGGATTGCTGTTGATCGACGAGGTGAAGCCGACCACCAGCAGGACCGGCGCGGTCTCGCCCATGATGCGTGCCACGCCGAGCATGACGCCGGTGACGATGCCGGGCAGCGCCGTGGGCACCACGATCCGCAGCACGGTGCGCCACTTGGGCACGCCGAGTGCGTAGGACGCCTCGCGCAGTGCGTGAGGCACCAGCTTGAGCATCTCCTCGCTGGAGCGGATCACCAGCGGCAGCATCAGGATCAGCAGCGCGAGCGACCCGGCGAAACCGGAGGCCTTGAAGCCGAAGGCGAGGATCCACAGCGACAGGATGAACAGGCCGGCCACGATCGACGGCAGACCCATCATGACGTCCACGAAGAAGGTCACCGCGCGAGCCATCCAGCCGCGGCCGTACTCGACCAGGTAGATCGCCACCATCACGCCGATCGGCACCGCGATCGCGGTGGCCAGGCCGACCTGCTCCAGCGTGCCCAGGATCGCGTGGTACGCACCGCCGCCGACGTCGGACTCGGCGATGTTACGCATCGAGTGCTGCAAGAAGTGGCCGTCGAAGTCCTTAGCGCCGTTGCTGATCACCAGCACCAGCACCGAGACCAGCGGCAGCACCGCGAGCAGGAAGGCCAGGATCACGCCGCCGCGCGCCAGCAGGTCGGTGATCCGTCGGCCGACGGAGACCGAGCTGAGCGAGCCGGCCCGCAGCACGTTGTCCTGATGTGCGTCGCGCGGGTTGATCGCCTTGTGGTGGAAGGCCTCGACCGGGCTCTCGTCGGCGGCCTCGGCCGTCTCGGCGGGGGTCGCCTTCGCCGGCGTGGTGTCGTCCCTGATCACCCCGCGCCGTGCGATCCACCGGGCGACGTAGTTGACCAGCAGGGTCATCACGAACAGCACGAGGCCGGAGGCGATCAGCGCGCCGCGCCCGACGTCGAAGGCGTTCTTGAACTGCACCGCGATGTTCGCCGCGATGGTGTTGCCGCCCGGATCGAGGAAGCGGTCGAAGAAGGTGGTGGTCTGCGAGAGCACCATGGCGACCGCGATGGTCTCGCCCAGCGCCCGGCCGAAGCCGAGCACGATCGCGCTGATCACGCCGGAGCGGCCGTAGGGCAGCACGGCCAGGCGGATCATCTCCCACTTGGTCGCGCCGAGCGCGTAGGCCGCCTCGATGTTCTCGCGCGGGGTCTGGAGGAACACCTCGCGGGAGATCGCCGCGATGATCGGCAGGATCATGATCGCCAGCACGATGCCGGCGGCGAACACCGAGCGCGGCGACGGCGACCCGTCGTAGTGGAAGATCGGGATCCAGCCGAGTACGTCCGAGACGATCTGGGAGACCCCGCCCATGTGCGGGACCAGGAAGATGATGCCCCACAGGCCGTAGACGACAGATGGCACAGCGGCCAGCAGATCGACGACGTAGCCGAGCAACTGCGCGAGCCGCCGCGGCGCGTACTGGCTGATGAACAGCGCCGCGCCCACCGCGATCGGGGCGCCGATCGCCAGCGCGAACAGCGAGGTGACCAGGGTGCCCCAGGCGATCAGCGCGACGCCCCACACCGACGGGTCCTCGTCCGGGCTCCACTCGAACGCGGTCAAGAAGTTGACCGAGTCCGCGTTGATCGCGTCCAGCGCCTGGGTGACCAGGAACGCCGCGATCGCGCCCATCAGCAGCAGCAGGAACAGCGCCGAGCCGCGGGTCATCCCGGCGAAGATGCCGTCGCCGCGTTGTGAAGTGCCGGTCAGCCCGGCGGCGGGGCCGCGCCGGGCGCGGCGCGGCGCGGACGGGGAGGCGTTGTGCTGACTGCCGTCCGAGCTCGGCAGGCCGGAGGAGTCTGTCACGGCCGGCGTCTCGCCGCTCATCGTTCTCCTGACGGTGCGGTTTCGTGGCGTGGATACACAGAAGGGTTCGTTCGGTCCTGTGCGGTTAAGCGGTCCGGCTGCCGCGCGGAGTGTGTCATCGCGACGGCAGCCGGGCTCGCTTCGCGCCCGTCGGTCCGTCAGCCGGACCTGGGGCGTGCGGCGACTAGCTCAGGGTGCTGACCGCAGTCTGCACCAGGCTCTGGATGTTGCTCGGCAGCGAGACGTAGCCGGCCGCCGGCAGCTCAGCCTGGGCCGTGGTGCTGGCACCGTAGCTCAGGAACCCCTTGATCAGCGCCAGCTGGCCCGGGTCGTTGCCCTTGTCGCAGGCGATCTCGTAGGTCACCAGGACCGCCGGGTAGGCCTTCGGGTCCGCGTAGGAGTAGTCGAAGGCCAGCTTGATGTCGTTGCCGACCTGGTTCACCTTCGCCTTGGCGATGAACGCGGAGGCGTTGTCCGTGGTGGCCTCGACGAACTGGCCCTGCGCGTTGCCGACCTTGGCCGACTGGAGGTTGTTCGAGGTGGCGTAGGAGATCTCGGCGTAGCCGATGCCGCCGGCGGTGGTCTTGACCGCCTGGGCGACGCCGGAGGAGCCGTTCTGGCCCTGGCCGCCGGTGCCCGGCCACACCTTGTTCGCGGCGGCCGGGAAGTCGGCAGCGGCGACACCGTGCAGGTAGGCGGAGAAGTTGAACGAGGTGCCGGACTTGTCCGAGCGGTGGAACGTGGTGATCTTCGTCATCGGCAGGGTGACGCCCTTGTTGTCGGCCATGATCGCCGGGTCGTCCCACACGGTGATCTTGCCGTTGAAGATCTTGGCCAGCGTCGAGGCCGACAGGTTCAGCGGGGTGGTCACGCCGGAGACGTTGTAGATCACCGCGATGGCGCCGGGCACCATCGGCAGGTCCACGGCCTTGCCGCCGGTGCAGCGCGCGTCGGCCTTGGCCACGTCGGCGCCGGACAGCGGGAAGTCGGAGCCCGCGAAGTCGACCTGCTTCTGCTCGAACGAGGTGACGCCCGCGCCGGAGCCGCTCGGGTTGTAGTTGATCGTCGCGCCCGAGCAGGCGGCCTGGTAGTCCTTGGTCCACTTGTCGATGGCGTTCTTCTGCGCGCTCGAGCCGGCCAGCGTGAGCGTGCCGCTGCCACAGGAGATCGCGCCGGACGACGACGCGGACGCGCCCCCGGTGGCGGCGGATGTCGTGCCGTTCGACGACGGGGATTCGTTGTTCGAACCGCACGCGGCGAGCGTGGCGGCGAGGAGGCCGGCGCCGGTCACGGCGACGTACCGCTGGAGCTTCACGGGGAAGTCCCTTCCTGAGTTTGCCGGCGCTGCCACCCCTGGCCTGGGGCAGTTCCGGCCGGACATGAGCCTGACGTGTGCTGACGTCAAGCGACCGTAGGCAGCCGAAATGAATCGATGAGCCGGGCAAGGTGAACGTCCGGTATACACTGCGAGACTTTTGAGCGGCCGCTGGAACTCCGCCGCGTGCGGGCTCAATCACACCCTGACTTGCGCGAACGCTTGCCGTCATCTTGTCGGCTCGGCGCCGACGCGGCGTCGTTGTGGCGCCAGTTGCGGATGTTGTCGCTGGGTGTTCAGAGCCATGTCGCCTCCCATTATTTCGGCAACAGAACAACTTGGTACCCTAGGCATATGTCCCTACTACTGGCCGAGCGGCCGCGTCCGGTGCGCGTGCGCGACTCGCGGCTCGGCTGGTGGCTGGCGATCGGCACCGTGTGCCTGGGCGCGTTCATGGGCCAGCTCGACGCCTCGATCGTCGTCCTCACGTACCCGGCGCTCGAATCGCGTTTTCACGCCTCGACCGCCGCGGTCGAGTGGGTGTCACTCGGCTACCTGCTCACGCTGACGGCGTTGCTCGTCCCGGCCGGGCGGCTCTCTGACGCGCACGGCCGCAAGCTGCACTACCTGTACGGATTCGTGGTGTTCACCCTCGCGTCCGCCGCCTGCGGTCTGGCGCCGAGCCTCGCCGCGCTGATCGGCTTCCGCGCGGCGCAGGCGGTGGGCGCCGCACTGATGCAGGCGAACAGCGTCGCCCTGGTGGCCACGAGCGCACCCCGCGAACGGTTGCGCGCCGCACTCGGCGTCCAGGCGGGTGCCCAAGCCCTCGGCCTCGCACTCGGCCCGACGCTCGGCGGTGTGATCGTCGCCGGGCCGGGCTGGCGATGGGTGTTCCTGCTCAACGTCCCGGTCGGCGTGCTCGCGCTCGTCGCAGGGCACTACTTCCTGCCACGCACGCGAATACGCACGCCGGTGGACCGCTTCGACTGGCCCGGCCTGCTGCTGCTCGGCGCGTCGAGCACGGCGCTGCTGCTCGCCATCTCCGCCGCGTCAGGTCTCGAACTTCCGGTGCCGGCCGTCGCGGTGCTGTTCGCCGTAGCGGCGACGGCCGGTATCGCGCTCGCGCGCCGTCTCGTGCGCGCGACTGGTCCGCTGATCGACCCGGCGCTGTTGCGTACCCGTGGCACCGTGCTCGGCCTACTCGGCGCGCTCGGCGGCTACCTCGTCCTGTTCGGGCCGCTGGTGCTGGTGCCCGCAGAACTGACTCGGCACGGCACTTCCCTGGCCACGGCCGGCGTGGTGCTCACCGCGCTGCCGGCCGGATTCGCCCTTGCCGCGCTGACCGCCGACAGACTCCTGCCGTACGCCTGGACCGACCGTCGTAGGGCACTGACTGGCGCGGCGCTCGCGACGTGCGCCCTCGTGTCGATGCTCGCCGTGTTACCCACACATCCGGACGCACCGATGCTCGTGCTTCCGCTCGTCCTGCTCGGAGCAGGACTCGGCGTCTTCGCCCCCGCCAACAACGCCCTGATCATGGCGGCGATTCCGCCAGGCGCCGAGGGTACCGGCGGTGGTCTGGTGAACATGGCCCGCGCACTCGGCACCGCGCTCGGCGTGGCCCTGGTCACGCTCGGCCTGCACCAAGCCGACCATTCGAGTGAACTTGCCGCCGCGCTACTCGCCGCCGTCGCCGCGGCGGTCCTGGTCGCGACCGCCTTCACACGCGAGCCTGCCGCCACGGTCCGCCTCCCCGGCCGCCGAAAACCAACTGGCTGACTGATGGTCAGCCAGTCCCAGGTTGGTCATTGCCCGGCCGTTCATCCCCGACCCGAGCCAAGCGGCCCTCGGGCCGATCAGCTCCAGACCAATCAGCCCCAGGTCGATCAGTCCCCAGCATCCGATCCGTCGCCCCGCGGGATCGCGAATTCCGTGAGCAGCGCGCGGCCCGGTGCCAGCGCCTTCCACTTGTCGTGCACGCTCAACACTGCGATGCCCGAGGTCGGGTACTTCTCCCGCACGCGGCTGAGCGGTTCGCCGGAGTCCTCGCGCGCGAGCGTGAGTGCCAAGTTCTGCATCCCGGGGTTGTGGCCGACCAGCAACAGACAGCGCACGTCCGGCGGAGTCTCACGCAGCACGATGAGTAGCGCGGCCGTCGTCGCGGCATAGACACGGCCGTCGTAGATCGGTTCGGGTGGGTCGTCGATTTCGGCGGCGGCGAATTCCCAGGTCTCGCGCGTACGCCGCGCGGGTGAACACACGACCCGGTCGATCCGGAGTTCACCATTCGGCCGCCGCTCCGCGTCGCGCAGCCAGCGCCCGGCGGCCGGGGCGTCACGCTGACCGCGCTCGGCGAGCGGACGCTGCCGGTCCTCGACGTCGGGCCACGCCGCCTTCGAATGCCGCAAGATGATCAGGTGTCGGGGGGTGGTCGGTTCGGTCACCAATCCAGCTTTGCAGAGCGAGTCAAACCCGGCATGTCGGGGCCTCGCGATCAATTCGCCATACCCCGCCAGGGTATACACAGATACCTGGTAGGGGTATAGTTTCAAGTGTCGGAGTGATCGCGGCGGGCGACGGGATCACAACCAGTAGATCGGGAGGTGGCCGTGGAGGGCGGTTTCCACGGAGGTGGCGCTCATGGGTACAGCCCGCGCAAGGATGACTATCTGAAGAGGCTGCGTCGCATAGAAGGCCAGATCCGCGGCCTTCAGCGGATGGTTGACGAGGACAGCTACTGCATCGACATCCTCACGCAGGTCTCCGCTGCGACGAAGGCGTTGCAGTCGGTGGCGATCGGGCTGCTGGAGGAGCACCTCTCACACTGCGTCGCCGACGCAGTCGCCGAAGGCGGTGAGACCGCCGACGCGAAGGTGAAGGAAGCCGCCGACGCCATTGCCCGGCTAGTGCGCTCCTGACCCGCGTCCCGGTTCACTGATTCGGCTTACTGATTCCCCGACTCACGTGTCCCCGCTGCACATGTCCCCGACCCACATGTCACCGACTTACCGTCCTCGCGTCACATGTCACCGACGCACCCGTCTCCGCTTCACACGTCACTGACCCACCCGTCTCCGCTTCATATGTCACCAACCCACATATCACTCGCTCACTTGTCCCCAACTCAATCGTCTCGACTGAATCGTCACTGACCGATCCGCTCCCTCGCTCCCTCATCTCCAGCTCCCCCCACCCCCGAAAGGAACCCGGCTATGGCAACCGAGAGCGCAGCGACCTCCAATGACCTCATCACCATCGACTACCAGGTAAGCGGGATGCACTGCGCGCACTGCGCCACTTCGGTGACCGAGGAGGTCAGCGGGATCGACGGTGTGACCGCGGTCGATGTGGACGTCGATTCGGGACGCGTCACCGTAACCAGCAAGCAGCCGCTCGCCGTCGCCGCCGTTCAGGCCGCCATCGACGAGGCCGGCTACCAGCTGGTCTCCTGACCGCCACCGATGGACCGGCGGTGAGTCCGATGAGTACCGAGCTGATGAATACCGGGCCGATGAGTGCCGGGCTGATAAGTGCCGGGCTGATAAGTGCCGAACTGAAGAACATCGACCTGGCCATCGGTGGGATGACGTGCGCGTCCTGCGCGAGGCGCGTCGAGCGCAAGCTGAACAAGCTCGACGGCGTCGCCGCCACGGTGAACTACGCCACCGAGCAGGCGAGCGTGCGGTTTCCGGAGACGCTCACCCCGCAGGACCTTGTCGCTGCCGTCGAGGCAGCCGGGTATTCAGCGACGTTGCCCGTGTCGCGCCTCCCCTTCGAAGACTTCGACGACGCCGCACCGTCGAGCAGCCGTGACCCCAACCACGGTCTCAACTCCGACTCCGACCGTGGCCCCACCTTCAACCACCTTGCCAGCTCCGGCTCCGCCGATTCCGCCGGCACAGCAGTCCACGCCGATGCCTCCGACACGTCCGACGCAACGGCGTCCCTGTCGCAGCGCCTGACCATATCCGCAGTGCTTTCGCTTCCGGTGCTGCTGATGGCGATGATTCCGGCGCTGCAACTGCGCAACTGGCAGTGGTTGTCACTCACGCTCGCCGCGCCCGTAGTCGTATGGGGTGGCTGGCCATTCCATCGCGCCGCACTCGTCAACCTGCGTCATCGCGCGGTGACCATGGACACGCTGATTTCGCTCGGCACGGTGGCCGCATTCGTCTGGTCGCTCTACGCGCTGTTCTTCGGCGACGCGGGGGAGTCAGGCATGCGGATGCCATTCGAGCTGATCAGCCGTGGTTCCGGTAGCAACACGATCTACCTTGAGGTGGCCTCGGCGGTGGTCGTGTTCATCCTCGCCGGGCGCTATTTCGAAGCGCGCGCCAAGCGCCGCTCCGGCGCGGCGCTGCGAGCCCTGCTGCACCTCGGCGCCAAGGACGCCGCTGTGCTGCGGGATGGCGCCGAGGTCCGCGTTCCGATCAATCGACTGGCCCGTGGCGACCTCTTCGTCGTACGGCCGGGCGAGAAGGTCGCCACCGACGGCGTCGTCGTCGAGGGCTCCTGCGCGATCGACGCAAGCCTGTTGACCGGCGAGTCGATACCGGTCGAGGTCGGTCCGGGCGACGCGGTGACCGGCGCCACGGTGAACGCCGGCGGACGGATCGTGGTGCGGGCCACCCGCATCGGCGCCGAGACGCAACTGGCCCAGATCGCGCGGCTCGTGGTCGAGGCGCAGACCGGCAAGGCGGCGGTCCAGCGGCTGGCCGACCGCGTTTCGGCGGTCTTCGTGCCCATAGTCATCGCGCTCGCGCTGGCCACGCTGGTCGGCTGGCTGGTGGCCGACGCGGGTACGGCGCGCGCCTTCACCGCTGCCGTCGCGGTCCTGATCATCGCCTGCCCCTGCGCATTGGGCCTGGCCACACCGACCGCTCTACTCGTGGGTACGGGACGTGGCGCGCAACTCGGCATCCTCATCAAGGGGCCGGAAGTCCTGGAGTCCACTCGTCACGTGGACACGATCGTGCTGGACAAGACCGGCACCGTGACCACCGGCGCCATGACCCTGATCCGCGCCGTCCCTGGACCCGGCGAGGATGAGGGCGAGATCCTCAGGTTGTCCGGCGCACTCGAATCCGCGTCCGAGCATCCGATCGCCCGAGCCGTCGCCGCTGCGGCGCTTGCGCAGTACGGCGCTCTACCGACTGTCCATCAGTTCACCAACACGGACGGCCTGGGCGTCGAGGGCGCAGTCGAGGACCGTGCCGTCATCGTCGGCCGCCCCGCGCTGCTGGAGCAGCGTTCCGTCGATATGCCCCGCGAACTGCTCGACTCGCTCGCCGTCGCGCAAGGCGAAGGGTCCACCGCCATCGCAGTAGCCTGGGATGGCAAGGCGAGGGGAATCCTCGTGATCGCCGACGTGGTCAAGCCCACGTCCGCAGAAGCTGTCACGCGGCTGCGACGCCTCGGCCTCACCCCGATCCTGCTGACCGGGGACAACGCCGAGGCCGCCTGCCGGATCGCCGCGCAGATCGGTGTTGAGCAGGTCATAGCCGAGGTGCTGCCGGCGGAGAAGGCGGAGCATGTCAAGCGTCTGCAATCCGAGGGCCGAGTGGTCGCGATGGTCGGGGACGGGGTGAACGACGCCGCCGCGCTCGCGCAGGCCGATCTCGGCCTGGCGATGGGCACCGGCGCGGACGCGGCGATCGAGGCCGCCGATCTGACCCTGGTCAACGGCGACCCGCGTTCGATCCCCGACGCGGTCCGCCTCTCCCGGCGCACCCTGACCACGATCAAGGGCAACCTGTTCTGGGCATTCGCCTACAACGTCGCGGCGCTACCGCTGGCCGCTGCCGGCCTACTCAACCCGGTGATCGCTGGTGCGGCGATGGCCAGTTCGTCCCTGTTCGTGCTCTCCAACAGCTTGCGCCTGCGCCGCTTCTCCTGAGATTCTCCGCCGTCGCCGTCGCCGTCGCCGTCGCCGTCGCCGTCGCCGTCGCCGTCGCCGTCGCCGTCGCCGTCGCCCGACGCCTTTCGTACGCCGCTTCAC